>SXSC01000325.1 GCA_005792355.1 Opitutaceae bacterium | reverse complement strand
GGATACGAGTGCCTGTGGAAAGGCTACGCGCAGTTTCGCGCCATGGTTCAAATCATCGGCCTGACCCGGAAGCGCGCCCGCAGCGCCGACGATTGATGCGCTACAGCCCCTTTTGTGGGGCAAGTGCAGCCCTAGCCCGTTTAATTCCGACGCGGCAACCGCCGCTCCCGGAGGAACGATCAAAATCGTCGCAACAAGGCAAACGAAGGGCGCGGCTTTCGGCCCGGGGCGTGATCGACCTCCAGGACGAACGATTCTTCGTTCTCTTCGTTCCCATCTGTTCAGATCTCATCGGTGCCGGTTCGAAATCCCGACCTCCCACAGCTGCAGAATGGCCACGGCTGCTGAGTCGGAAAACCAACCGTCTGCGGTCTTTCTGAATCTGCCAATTCACTGATGCCCGCTTGTCTCCCGCCGTCATTTCCGTATCTTCCGCGCGCTTGAAATCCGTCTGCCTCGCATTCTTCGCGCTCCTCGCACTGGCCCCCGCCGCCATCCCCGCGGAACCCGACACCGCTCCGTTCACCGCGAAGGAAATTGCCCAGGGATTTCGCGACGGCTTCGTCCTCGCCAAGCCCCGCGCCTCCCAGCGCGCGATCGCCGAGGCCGCCGAGAAGCGCGAAGGCCTGCGCCTCCGCCGGCAGTGGGATCGCCTGGACGGCATTCGCCTCCTGCAACTGCCGGCCGGCGACTCATCCCGCGGTGCCGTCGCCCGTCTGCTCGCGACCGGTCGTTATGAATACGTCCACCCTGACACGATTCGTTCCGGCAGCGTCACGCCCAACGACCCGGATTTCAGCGCCAAGCAGTGGGCCCACGCCAACGACGGCTCGAACAACGGCATCGTCGGCGCCGATCTCAAGTCAACCCGCGCCTGGGATTTGCGCACTGACGCTCCCGAAGTGATCGTCGCGGTGATTGATTCCGGCATCCGTTATGACCATCCGGATCTCGCGGCCAACATGTGGACCAACCCGCGCGAGATCCCCGGCAACGGCCGCGACGACGATGGCAACGGCTACGTCGACGATGTCTTCGGCATCAACGCCATCACCAACAACGGCAATCCGGCCGACGATCTCGGCCACGGCACGCACGTCGCCGGCATCATCGGCGCCGTTGGGAACAACGGCCTCGGCATCGCCGGCGTCGCGTGGCGGGTGAAGCTCATGGCGCTGAAATTTCTTCGCGGCGGCCTCGGTGCGACCGCGGGCCGGGGCGCCACCTCCGACGCCATCGAATGCATCGACTATGCGATCCGCCAGGGCGCTCACCTCATCAATGCCAGCTATGGCGCCGCGGCGGGCCCGGTCACGCAATTCGACCCCGCCGAACGCGACGCCATTCTCCGCGCACGCACCGCCGGCATCATCTTCGTCGCGGCCGCCGGCAACGACGCGGCCAACATGGAGCTGCTCGCACACTACCCCGCGAGCTACCGGCTCGAAAACGTCATCTCGGTCGCCAACTCCACCGCCCGCGACGATGCGTCGATCAACACCAATTTCGGCGCCGGCTCCGTCGAGCTCTTCGCCCCCGGTTCCGACGTCTGGTCGACTTGGTACACCAACGCGACGCCCTATCGCCTTGCTTCCGGCACCTCGATGGCCGCCCCCCACGTGGCCGGAGCGCTGGCGCTGCTCAAGGCGGAATTCCCCGCGGACACCTACCGCCAGCTGATCAACCGGGTGCTGCGCAACGTGGATCCGATCACGGTGTTTCGCGGCCGCGTGCAGACCGGTGGCCGCCTCAATCTCGACCGCGCCCTCCGCTCGCGCGACAACCGGCCGTTCAACGACGATTTTGAAAACCGCTCGCGACTCAACGGCAACAACTTCGCGGTGCGCAACGTCAACACCGGCGCGACCACCGAGGCCGAACCCGCGCTTGCCGGGCAGATCGGCGGCGCCTCGCTGTGGTGGGAATGGATCCCGTCCATCACGGCGAGAGTGCGGGTGTCGACCAGCGGCAGCAGTTACGACACCTTGCTCGGCGTTTTCACCGGCAGCTCCCTGGCCGACCTCTCTCCCATTATCGCCGACGACGACGAGCCCGGCCAGGTCACGTCGCGTCTCGAATTCACCGCGCAGGCCGGCACGCCTTACCAACTGGTCATCGCCGGCAAGGGCGGCGCCCACGGTCTCACGGTGCTCGACATCGGCGCGATTCCGCCGAACGACAACTTCGCCGCGGCCCAGGCGATCACCGGCCGCTCCGCGCTGATCGAGGCCGCCAACGCCCAGGCGACGATCGAATCCGGCGAACCTCGCATCCTCGGATTGGCGGGCGGCAAATCGCTCTGGTATCGGTGGACCGCCCCATCGTCAGGGCGATTTCAATTCGGCCTCAAGAGCGATGGTTTCGACCCCGTTCTCGCCGTCTACACCGGCGCCGCCGTCAACGCCCTCACCCTGGTCGGCGCCAACGACAACGCCGACAGCCAGACCGGCGACACCGGTCCATCGACGAGCGCCCTCGTAACGGTCGAGGCGCGCGCCGGCACCACCTACTTCGCGCAGGTCGACGGCAGGGCCACTGGCAACACGCCGCCCACCAGCGCCCCGTTTGTCCTCACGCTGAACGACTCGCTCTGGCAGGGCGTCGCCGCAGGCAGTGTCACTTGCGCGCCGGTCGTCGGGCCCGACGGCGCAGTCTACGTCGGCAGCACCGACGGCACCTTCCACGCCTTCAATGCCGACGGCTCGCGGCGCTGGCCCGCCATCAACGTCGCGGGCGTCCAGGACACCTCGGCCGCCGCGCTCGCTCCCGATGGCACGCTCTACTTCGGCGTCGGGGCCACCACGTCAGCGCTGAACGACGCCCGCCTCTTCGCTTACAACAGTGTCACCGGTGAAAAGAAATGGGAAATAATTGTCGGTGGCGGCACCAGCGCCAACAACGCGATCGCCCTCGCGGCCGACGGCACCATTTACCTCCATCTCGAAACCGCCAACCCATCCGCCTCCCGTCTGCTCGCCTTCACCGACCATGGCACGGGCGCCGCGCAAAAATGGTCGGTCTCGGTCCCGGGCTCCTCGTATGCCTCGGCCACTCTCGCATCCGATGGCACGATCTACCTTGGTTCCGACGATGACGCGACCCGCCATCGCTTCTACGCCCTGAATCCCGCCGATGGCTCCACGAAATGGTCACTGCCAACCGACAACGCGGTTTACACCGCCGCCGCCATCGACGCCGCTGACAACGTCTACTATGGCACGCTCACCTCCGGCCGGCTCTACTCCGTCACCGCCAACGGCACGGCCCGCTGGACCTACACTGGCGCTTCCCTTGGCACGTCGTCGTCGCCCGCCCTGAGCCCGGACGGCGCGACCGTTTATTTTGCGGCCTACGACTCCAAGCTTCATGCGGTCAACACGACCACGGGTGCGCCGCGCTGGACTTACAGCCTGCCGAAGGAGGTTCGCGCCTCCTCCCCCGCCGTCGACGCCAACGGTGTCGTCTATCTGGGCTGTTACGACGGCCTCATCCATGCCGTAAACCCCGACGGGACCCCCAAGCGCACCTGGTCCACCGGCGGCATCATTCGCTCCTCCCCCGCAATTTCGGGCACGACGCTTTATATCGGCAGCAACGATCGGCGGATCTACGCCTTCGACATCGGCGCGGGCACCACCGGTCCCTGGCCCCAATACCGCCACAACGCGCGCCGCACGGGCCGCGCCGTCGCGGAGACTTTTGCCATTGTCACCCATCCGCAATCGCAAGCCGGCGTGCTCGGCCTGCCGCTGTCGCTCAACGTCCTCGCCACCGGCGACGGCGGCGTCACGTATCAGTGGAATAAGGACGGGGTCGTGCTCGCGGGCGCCACCGGCTCGACGCATGCCATCGCCACGGTCACCGCCGCCACCGCCGGCAGTTACATCGTTGCTGTCACCGGCCCCCAGGGCTCGCTCATCTCCACGCCCGCAAACATCACCGTCGAACCCATCAACGTCGGCCGGCTCACCAATCTCTCGGTGCGCACCGGGGCGGGCACGGGAGCGCAAACCCTGACGGTCGGCTTCGCCCTCACCGGTGCCGGCGAAAAATCCGTGCTGATCCGCGCGATCGGTCCGACGCTCTCCGGCTTTGGTGTCACCGGGGCCCTGCCCGACCCGCAGCTGCAACTCTTCGCCGGAACCACCATCGTTACGACCAATGACAACTGGGCCTCACCCGCCGGCGGGAGCGGCCCCGGCGCGACGCTCGCCAGTGCGTTTGCCGCCACCGGCGCGTTTTCCCTCGCATCGGCATCGCTCGACGCCGCCCTCGTTCGCGGGTTATCCCCCGGCAGTTACACGGCGCAAATCACCGCCACCACCACTTCCGCCGCGCCGACCGGCCTCGTCCTGGCCGAACTCTATGACACCGATCCGGCGGGCGGCGCCCGGCTCGCCAACGCCTCGGCCCGCGCCCAGGTCGGCACCGGGGCCGGGATCCTCATCGCCGGCTTTTCCATCTCCGGCAATGTGCCCAAGCAGATTCTCCTGCGCGGCGTCGGACCCGGCCTGACCCAGTTCGGCGTCGCCGGCGTACTGGCCAATCCGATACTGACACTTTTTCGCGGACCGACCAAGGTGGGCGAAAACGACGACTGGGGCGGCGGCGGGGTACTCTCGACGGTGTTCCGCGACGTGGGGGCGTTCGCGCTCGCCAGCGCGACCAGCCGTGATGCCGCCCTGCTCGTGATGCTCGCCCCCGGCAGTTACACTGCGCAGATTAGCGGCGTGAACAACACCCTCGGGGTCGCGCTGATCGAGGTGTACGAGATTCCATAGGCGGGCGGCGACCTCAGGCCGCACCGCGAGGTTGGCGCCACCTCATCCAGGGAGTGCGGGTGCCCCTACCCGCCATTCGAACTCTACCGGACGGTAGAGTGCGGTGAGGGCACCACGCGCCCGTCAATCCGCCAACAGCCGAGAGCTACGCCTCCGGTTGCCGTGTTCCGTACCTCCGACCTTGCATGTGCGGGCGCCGCAGAGCATAAAATCGCCGCAGTCGCAGCCCGGCCTCCCCGAACCAGCCGCCATCTCCCCCATGAAAAACGTCCGGCTCTCATCAATCCTCGCCGTGCTGTTTCCGGTGCTGGTTCACGCCCAATCCTACACCTGGTCGACCCTCGCAGGCCTTCCTCCCCAGGTCGGCACCGCCGATGGATCCGCGAACGACGCCCGCTTTCACTACCCGACCGGTCTGGTCTCCGACCCAGCGGGAAATCTCTACGTTTGCGACACTTTCAACCACACGATTCGCAAGGTCGCCCCGGACGGTTCCGCCACGACCCTGGCCGGCCTGGCCGGTGTATCCGGTACGGCGGATGGCATCGGCGCCGCGGCCCGCTTCAACAATCCGCAAGGCATCGCAATCGATGCTGCCCGCAACCTCTATGTCGCGGACCGGTTGAACTTCACCGTCCGAAAAATCACTCCGGCTGGAGCGGTCACCACGCTCGCCGGACTCGCCCGCTCGTCTGGTTCCACGGATGGCACGGGCGGAGGGGCGCGGTTTAACAACCCGTGGGGCATTGCCGTGGCGGCGGACGGCACCGTCTACGTCTCCGATCGCCTGAACCATACCATCCGCAAGGTCACGGCGAACGGAGACGTGACAACCTTTGCCGGTCTCGTCGGTACCGTTGGTTCCACCGACGGCCCCGCCCTCGACGCGCGCTTCAACTTCCCTTCCGGGCTCACCCTTGGCCCGGATGGCAGCCTCTTCGTGGCCGATTCCAACAATTACACGGTTCGCCGCATCGCGCCGGACGGCATCGTTTCCACCTTTGCCGGCACCGCCCGGATCAGCGGCACCACCAACGCCACCGGTGCGGCCGCTCGCTTCACCGTCATCTACGAACTTGCGTTCGACGCAGCGGGAGATCTTTACGTCGCCGACTTCACCTACAACCGCGTTCGCAAGATTTCTCCCGCCGCCGAAGTGAGCACCTTTGCGGGCAACTCCGCCGGCCGCGGCAGCGTCAACGGCACGGGTCTCGTGGCTCGGTTCTTTCAACCCAACGGGATCGCGCGCGGCGCCGACGGCAACATTTAGGAAGCGTCAATAAATAAGCTTTACAACTAAGGAGACCCGGCAGGGTGGATGATGTAGTTCCATTCACCATGAAAACGCATGGGAGTGATGTTTATTGCAGCCATCTCTTCTTCGGTGACTTTTCTTCCAGTGGCAT
>SXSC01000324.1 GCA_005792355.1 Opitutaceae bacterium | reverse complement strand
GGGAGTTGATTCTTGATGGAGTGCCACCGCGCCGAAGACACCCTCGAGTCCCTCGAAGGGATTGGCCGGGCCTGGCGCACGTCGTTCGAACACGTAATCGCAATCCTCTCCGGCGACGATCACGGAGTCGCCACGGTCTGCGGCCTCGCGCGCCTTGCGGAAACTCCGCTGGAACTCGGTAAGCGTGGTTTTCATGTGAATCTGACAATCTGATAGGAGGCGTGGTGTCAACCGAATGGACCCCGTCGAGCAGAAGCTGTCTTCCCGCCCCAATGCTCGCGCGGACAGTGCGCTAAGCGGACCGGCGCAGTGGGATCGCGACGTTGAAGCTGCGGGTGCGGTCGGCGGTGTAGGCGCCGGCGCAGAGGAGCGTGACGGGGGTGCCGTGCGCATCGAAGACGAGTTGCGGGCGTTCGAGGGCGTTGAGTTTTTTCTTCGCGCCGTCGGTCCACGCGATTTCAGGCGTGGTGACGAAGACGTGCTTCGCGGGGCGCCAGTCGAAGCCGTCGCGCGATTCGCAGTGGACGAGCGAGTAGCCGCGGCAACCCCCACCCGATCCGACCCCCCTCAAGATCCAGTTTCCTATCGGTCGCGGGCCGCGATACGAATTGTTCGGGTTCACCTCCCGCGCGGGGGCCGGGGCCCGCGCGAACTACGGGCTGAAAACCACGTCGTCGGCGCTCCACATTTTCCGGTCGGGGCCGGCGCTGCGGATTTCCATTTTGCGGGCGCTTTCGGCGTGGAAGAAAAAGGGCGTTCCCCAGCGGTCGCAGAGTTCGCCCGCGCGGTTGACCGCCGGATGAGCGGGAGGAATGAGCGCGAGGCGGAGCTGATTCCTGCCCGTGAGAGCGGCGGTGATTTCAGCGTTGTCCCCAACGGGGTTGCCGTCGCGGGGAAAATTGGTGCGAAAGGCGTCGACCACCTCGGCGACGATCCGCAGATCGGCGCGGATGTCGCCAGACGGGGAATTGAGATCCTTGGCGAGGTCGGAGAACTCCAGTGGTGACGCGGGCGCCCGCGCCATGGCCGCTGGCCGAAGGGCGGCGTCCGATTTGGCGGTGGCGGCCGCAGGGGTTTGGTCGTCGGCTTCGTGCCCCGGCCAGAGGAACCAAACCAAGGCGACGACGAGCAACGCGACGACGGCGAATAACGCGCGACGGGGGATCAAGCGAGGAATCCGAGGTTCGGATTGGCGAAGCGGCCCACGTTCGGGAAGGCGATGCTCATGTTCGTGTCGCTCACGCCGAACCACCGCGCGAGGGTGGCGCCGTATTCGTCGACACTGGTCGTCGGGATCCAACGGCCGTTGGTGGTGTCGTCGGGGCCGCCGAGCGTGAGGGTGGGCATCCGGCCGTAGATGTCGCCGCCCTTGACGGCGCCGCCGAGGATGAGGTGGTGGCCGCCCCAGCCGTGGTCGGTGCCGTCGCCGTTTGATGAATAGGTGCGGCCGAAGTCAGAGGCCGTGAAGGATGTCACGCGATCGGAGCAGCCGAGTTCCACGGTTGCGTTGTAGAAGGCGTTCATGCCCTGGCTGACCTGGCGGAGGAGGTCGGCGTGCGCGCCGATGGCCCGGTCGATGTCGTCGACCTGGTCGGCATGCGTATCCCAACCGCCGATGCGTGCGAAAAACACCTGGCGCCTGAGGTTCAGGCTGCTGGAGACGCTGATGAGATAGGCGATGGCCTTGAGCTGGTTGCCGAGGGTGGTGTTGGGGAAAATCGTGGAGAGATTGGGGGCGGTGTTGAGGACGGCGCCGAGGAGTTCGCTGGTATCGATCGCATCCTTGGAGATGCCGCCAAAGGCGCTGGCGAAGAGGTTGGTGTTCGCACTGGCAAAAAGATCCTTCTGGGCGGCATAACGCGCGGGGTTGTTGCCGCCGGTGGTGTTGTTGAAGACGACGGGACCGCCCTTGGGCGCGCCAGTGGAGGAGGGGTTGACGGAGAGCTGGGAGATCTGATCGGCGACCTGGAAATTGTTAAATCCGTTCAGCGTGACGGACATTGACACCTGGTTGTTGGAGTTGAGGGAATTCAGGAGATCAGCGGTGCGGCCGCCCCAGCCGGTGTTGAACGGCCGGTCGGGGACGGAACTCTGCCACTGCACCTGTTGATCGTTGTGCGAGAAGAGCTGCGGCGGCAGCTTGACGGTGCCGGCGGTGTAGTGCGCCTTGGTGGTGGGTTGCACCAGCGTGCCGACATTGGCGAGGAGCGCGAGTTTGCCGGAGCCGAACAGGCTGTGCAGCTCGGCCATGCCGGGATGCAAGCCGAACGTGCGGCCGTCCGAGGTCTTCGGGTTGAGCGACAGGAGATTGGTCTGGGGGAGGGCGAGTACGGAGCGGGCGCTGGCGTAAGCGGCATAGCCGCCGCCGGTCGGGATGATCAGGTTGGACGCATCGTTGCCGCCGTTGAGAAAGATGCAGACCAGGGCGCGGTAGTCGGAGGGCACCGCGCCGGCGGTGGGGGGCGTGGGGGATGACGAGGGCGAGGAGAGGCTGGCGGCGGCGGCGGTGGCACGGAGTTGGGCCAGCGTGGAGAGCATGCCGGTGGTGCCAACGGCGGCGCAGCACTGACCGAGGAAGCGGCGGCGGGAGTTCATTTCGAAGATGGCGATGGGAGGTGAGGAAGCGGGTGAGCGGAGAGGGAGGGAAAGAGAGACGGAGAGAGGGAGAGGGGGAGAGGGGGAGAACTCGGTTATTTTTCGTTCCTCGTTCTTCGTAATCGTTCTCTTTCTCTCGGGTCTGCGGATTTCAAGTTCAGGAGAACGAGAACGATTACGAGGAACGAGAACGATGGGGCGGAGGAGTGGGTCAGCGCTGGCTGGCCCCGTCGGGGCTGGTGGCGACGAGGAGGACGGCGGTTTGGACGCGCTCGAGGGCGGTGGTCGCGGCCGGCAGGGCGCTGAGCGTGGTGGTAATCCGGGTACGCGTGGCGGCTGTCATCTGGCCGGCGGTCATCAGCAGGTTGAGGCGATCGAGCAGCGCGGGGACATTGGAGACCAGGGCCAGTTCGGCGGTGTAGTTGGGCACGAGGACCTTGGTGGCGCTGCCTCCGAGGGCCGCGGCGAAGATCGCGCTGCGCAGGAAATTCGGGACGCTGATGGCGGTGGTGTCGTCGGTGATCTGAAACTCCGGGGCGACGAGTCCGGCGGCGGCGAGCGGGCCGGGGAAGACGTAGTCGGGCTCGAAGAAATTGAAGACGGATTGGGCGCGCTGCGGAGCCTGGGCGAGGGAGGTCTGGACGTTGTCCTGGTTGTTGCGGCCGCTGGAACTGGCGGCGTTAAAGTTGCGCAGGAAGCCGGTGAAGCGCAGCAGGGGCTCCTTCAGCTTGCCATAGCCGGGGTCGTCGTTGACGGCGGTCGAGCGCGCCTCGTAGTCGGTGAGGATTGCGCGAACCACGAGATTAAGCTGGGCGCTGTTATTTTTTTCGCGCCGGAAGACCTCGGCCACCCGATAGACGTAGGCGGGGCTCGGGTTGTCGGTCACCAGCCGCTGGATGAGCTGGCGGGAAATAAACGCGGAGGTGTTATCGTGAAAGGCGAGCGCGTCGAGCGCCTGCTTGAGATCCTCCGTGCCGCCGAGATTGGCGGGGATGACGGTGCTCAGGATGGGATTGAGATCCTTGGTGCCGGTCTCGTGCGAGACCGGGTAGAGCATCATCGGGTTGATGTAGTCCTGGGGGGCGTTGCGCAGGGTCCGGTTGGGCAGCGTCGTGAAGAAGCCCCAGCCGGTGAAAATCCGGGCCATCTGGGTGATGGTGATCTGATTGTACGTGGGAATCGGCAGACCGGCGGAGTCGAGTTTCAGCGTGCCGTCCGGCTGGAGCTGCACGAGACCGATGGAGAAGAGCTGCGTGATCTCGCGGGCGTAGTTCTCGTCTGGATTCGTGCCCGTGACGGGGTCGGCTTTGGCGTTGCGCAGCGAGCTGAGGTAGAGGCCCATCACCGGGCTGAGTGTCACCTGTTCGAGGAGCGTGCGGAAATTGCCAAAGGCGTTGTTCGCGAGCAGGTCGTAATAGTTCGCGATTGGCTCGGTCATGTTGTTGCCGAAGCCCGCGTCGGACACGACGAGGATCTGGCTGAGGGCGAAGGCGACCCGCTGGCGGAGTTGGTCGGGCGCGGTGAGTGCGATCTCGAACCAGGCGCGCTGGCGAAACGCGAGCAGGTAGGGATTGTTGGTGGGATTGAATTCGTTATTGGCCAGCGCGGTCTCGCGCTCGTTCACGGTGGCGGTGCGGTGGGAGGTGGTGGGCAGCGCCATTTGCGCGTCGAGCCACGAAGTGATGCTGCCATTGGTGAGCGCGTCGATTTCGGATTGTCTGGGCCCGAAAGTCGCCTGGGTGAGGAAACGCGCGGCGTTGGTCGCGGTGCTGTTCGTCAGCGATACCGCCGGAGGTGCGCCGGGCGGGGTGAACGTCTGCGAGCCGACGCCGGTGAGAAACGAACCGCGCACCTCCCCCGCCGGGAAATTCGTACTGTCGATGCCCACGTAGATGAGACCGCTGCGCAACGCGTCGAGAATCTGCGCGCTGGTGTAGGTGGCGGTGGGACGGATGTCCCATTGGGCGCCGTTCACCTGGCCAATCGGGAAGTTCATCACGTAGTCGCCGGCGGAGGTGCTGTTCCCGAGAAAGAGATGGCCGCCTACCTGGGCGGAGCTGAGGTTGGAGAACGCCACATTGACCGTGGCCAGGGTGCCGCTCGCGCTCAGCACGATGGTGGCGAGACCGCTGGCGGCCGAGGCGGAGGCGCTGCTGGCCGGACGGAGATAGGCGACAAAGAGCGAGCCGGGGGCATCGACGATCGAGACCGTGCCAGTGGTCTCGGCTCCGAGGACGTAGCCAGTTCCGGCCGCGAGGGTGAGCGTGACGGTTTCGGTGCTCTCGAGCGTGGTGTCGGTCAGCGGCTGGAGGGGGATGGTCACGGTCGTCGCGCCGGCGGGAATCGTGGCGAGGCCAAGCAACGGCGGATAGTCGAGCCCGTTGGTAGCGCTGCCGCCGACGCCGTAGCTAACCGCAAGTGGGAGAAACGTGTCGCCGGCGCGGGTGATGGTGAACTCGCCGGCGAGCGTGCCGGTTTCGTTGGCCGCGGTCTTGGTGGCCCGGAGAGTGACGGTGGCGGGGCCGGCCGGTGTGATGTCGTAGACCTCGACGAGGGCGACACCGCTGGTGGCGCCGACGCCGCTGACTTGGATGGTGTAATTGCCCGGGGCGAATTCGGCGATCAACGCCGAGTCGCGGCTGCCGGTGGTGAAAGTGAAGGCACCGTTCTGGGTGAAGGCGGCGGTCAAGGCGGCGGCGGCCGAGGCGCCGGTGCCGACCGGCGTGCTCCAATTGTCGTTCGATGCCACCGTGGCGCCGGTGGCGGCGTTGAGCACCACCATCGTCGGATCGGCGAGCACGCCGCCGACGCCGAGGGCCGTGAGGGAGGGGCCGGCCGCCCGAACGAGGAGGCGACGAGTGCCGCTGCCGGCTGAAATGACCAGCCCGGGGATCAGAATGTTGCCGCCGGTGCCGACGAGCGCGCGCGTGGAGATGTTGGCGAGTCGCGCATTGATGGCGCCGACCTCGTAAACCTCGATCAAGGCCACGCCGGTGGAGTTGTTCACCCCGGACACCTGGGCGGTGTAGGAGCCGGGCGCGAGCGTGGCGAGCAGCGCGGCGTCGCGTGAACCGGCGGTGAGGCCGAAGGCGCCGACGGAGGAGAAAGTGGCGGCGGTGATCGGAGCGGCACCGCCCATGGGAGCGCCCCAGTTGTCGTTCTCACTGATCTTGTTGGCGCCGGAGTAGAGTTCGAGTTTGGGATCGACGAGGGCGCCGGTGACGCCGAAGGCGGTGAGGGCGGGGCCGGTGGCGCGGATGAGGATGGTTTTGTTGGTTCCCGCGCCGACGTTGAAACCGGTGAACATGATGTCGCCGCCGGTGCCGACCTGGGCGCGGCTCGAGAGATTGGAAACGCTCGGAGACTGGGCGAACACGGCGAGGGCCGTGGCGAGGACTGTGCAGGCGAAACGAAGAGTTTTCATGCAACGCAAAAAAAGACGGTGGGAAAGCGCGGAACGTGGGTACGGGCTCCAAGACGCCGGGAGGCAACGGGAGGTAACCGATGAATGCTATCCTGCGGCGACGATGCGCATTTGTCGCGAAGTTTTTAGGGCGGAGATTACGCCCGCGCCCGCATTCTCGCGATCAGCGGGTGAGGGCACCCGCGCTCCATTGAACTCGAGTTGCGCAGCGGACGACACGGCGCTCCGGGGCGGAAGCTTGAGCGTTAATCGTTGAGCGTTGAAGATTGAGCGTTGAAGGTTGAGCGTTGCGCGCTCGCCTCACCGCACCGTGCGCAACTGCACGCTGTCGACCAGGTAGTCCTGCGCGACGATATCGGTGGCGATCACCACCTTGTCGCCGGGGAGAGTGCGTCCGGTGCGGCGCAGGATGGCGAGGGCGTTGTCGATCGTGTCGTCGGGCTCCGGGGAAAACGGCAAAAGGTAGGGTTCGACGGACCGGAGCAGGCGCAGCTGGCGGTACACTTCGACTGAAGGCGTGAAGGCGAGAATCGCGGCGCGCGCGGGGCGCAACGCGGCGAGGCCCTGGGCCATGAAACCGTGACGGGTGAAGGTCACCAGCTTCGAGTTGGGCAGTTCATTCGCGAGGACCACCGCCGAATGCAGCACCTTCATCCGTTCACCGGTGAAGACGGCGGGCTCCTTCCAATCGTCGTCGGTTTCGCGTTCGATCCGGCGCGAGATGGTGTCGAGCATCCGGACGCATTCGAGCGGGTACTTGCCGATGGTGGTCTCGCCCGAGAGCATCACGCAGTCGGCCAGTTCGTAGACGGCGTTGGCGACATCGGTGATCTCGGCGCGCGTCGGCACCGGTTGGGAGATCATCGACTCCAGCATGTGGGTCGCGACGATGACCGGGCGCCCCTGCGAGAGGCAGGCGCGCACGGCGCGGCGCTGGATCACGGGCAGCTCTTCGAACGGGCACTCGATGCCGAGGTCGCCCCGGGCGACCATCAGGGCGTCGCACGTGGCGACGATTTCATCAAGGTTGGTGATGGCCGATTGGTCCTCGATTTTCGCGATGATGCGGACCTTGGAGCGTTTTTCCGTGAGGAAGGTGCGGAGCAATTCGATGTCGGCCGCGGCGCGGACGAACGACAGGGCGAGAAAGTCGATGCCCTCCTCGAGCCCGACGGTGGCGTCGCCGCGGTCCTTCTCGGTGAACGAGGGGAGGTTCACCTTCACCCCCGGCAGGTTGATGTGCCGGCGCGACTTCAACTCGCCGGGAATCATGACGCGGCAACGGATGCGGGCTTCGTTCTTCTCCAGAACCTCGAGGCGGAGCAGGCCGTTGTCGACCAGCACCGTGTCGCCCACGCGGATGTCGTTGACGAGATCCTTGTAGTTGACGTCGACCGAGCGGACCTCCTCGCCGCTGTCGCTCGTGCCGCCGGGCTTCACGGTGAAGTCGAAAATCTCTCCGGCCTTGAGTTCGAGGGGCACGGCGAGGTCGCCGGTGCGAATCTCGGGGCCCTTGATGTCCATCATGATTGCGACCTCGCGGTCGAGCCGGGTGCTGACAGCGCGGATGCGTCGGATAATCGTGCGGGTCCAGTCGTGGCTGGCATGCGCCATGTTGAGGCGGAGGAGATCGACGCCGGCGCGGATGAGGCGCTCGAGCATCTCCTCGCTTTCGGTGGCGGGTCCGAGTGTGGCGATGATCTTGGTGCGGCGAATGGAGGTGGCGGCGCTCATGAAGGGGTAGTCGCTGCCGGAAATCGGCGGGGAGCGCAAGTTTCGGAGCGGAGGGGAGGAGCGGAGGGGCGCTTGCCCAAGCGCCCGTGAGCGCCGGCCGGCGGCTGGGCAACCGCCGTTCCCCGGGGCGCCCACTTGCCGACCCGTAGTTGCGTTCCGACGCACGTGGGCGCGCCAGATTTTCCGTGCACGCGAGGGCAAATCGTCTACAACCCCGGCTTCATGAGTTCTTCTTCCCCGGGTGGGTCGGACGGTTTGAATGCCCGGCCCAAACTTCCACCGGGCTACCGGCAACGTCGCGGCCTCAACTGGGGCGTGGTGGGTCTGCTCTACACGAGCTTCTATATGTGCCGCTACAACCTGCCGCTCGCGAACAAGTCGATCGCGGACGAGTTCGGGTATTCGAAGTCGGACATGAGCGACATCATCTCGACGCAGCTCTATGCCTACGCGATCGGGCAGGTGGTGAACGGGCTCCTGACGGACAAGCTCGGCGGCAAGAAGGCGATGCTGATCGGCGCGGCGGGCACCGTGCTGATGAATCTGGCGTTTGGCGCGGCCTCGTTTTGGGGCCTGCTGTGGCTTTTTATTCTGCTGCGCGGGATCGACGGCTACATGCAGTCGTTCGGGGCGCCGGGCTTCATCAAGATCAACGCGTCCTGGTTCAGTCAGAATGAGCGCGGCACCTTTGCGGGCATTTTTGGGTTCATGATCAACCTGGGCCGGCTGGCCAACAACTGGCTGGCGCCCTCGCTGCTGGCGGGTTTCTTTTTTCTCGGGATGTTGCAGGTGCCGCCGCAGCACTGGCGGTGGTTGTTCTGGACCCCCGCGGCGATCGCGGCGATCGCGGCGATCCTGCTGGCGGTCTTCGTGAAGGACACGCCGGAGGAGGCGGGCTTCCACGGGATCTACAAAGGCGAGGCGGATCACGACGAGATCGACGTGCACGGCGACATGGCGACCGTGTTCAAGCGGATCGTCACGAACAAGTTCGTGTGGATTATCGCCGCGGCGTATTCCTGCACGGGTGCGGTGCGGCAGACAGTGGACCAGTGGTTTCCGCGCTACCTGCAGGAGGTGCATCACCTCGACATGAAGTCGGCGACTTTTCAGTGGGTGGCGTTTCTCATCCCGTTTGTGGCGTCGGCGGGGTCCCTCATTTCCGGCATCGTGTCGGATCGTTTTTTCGCCGGCCGCCGGGCGCCGGTGGCGATGGGCATTTACGTGATCGAACTGGTCGTGATACTGGTTGCGGCGCAGATGCGGTCTCCGCTGGCCATCGCCGTGGCGTTCGTGGCGATCTCCTTTACGGTGAACTCCACCCACTCGTTGCTCGGGCCGGCGGCGGCGATGGACATTGGCGGGCGGAAGATGGCGGCGTTTGCCTCGGGCTGCATCAACTCGTTTCAATATGTCGGGGCCGGCGTCGCGATCCAGGTGCTGGGCCGGGTGCTGGACAAGACGGGCTACACGTATTTTTTCTATTACATGATCCCGTTTGCGATCGTCGGGGCGCTGCTGATGTACAGCATCTCGCATCACACGAGCCTTAAGCAGTAGTTTGTTGCGGCGCGCGGACGCTACGCCAAGTCGTACCACGGCGTGCTTTCGCCGGGTGCGACAACGGAGAACTCGCACGCGCTCAACGCGAGTCGCAGTTCCGCCAGGGCGAGTTCGACGGCGGCGCGGGTGTTGCAGTCGCGGGAGAGGTGCGTGAGGTAGATGTGGCGCCAGCGCGGGCTGGCCACGGTCGCGAGGAGTTCACGCGCGGCCTCGTTGGAGAGGTGCCCGTGCCGGCCGGCGATGCGTTGCTTCAGCGACCATGGGCGCTTGGTGTCGGCCTTGAGCAACTCGGAGCAGTGGTTCGATTCGACGACGACGACGTCGCACTCGCGGATGCATTCGCGGATATTCTGCGGGGCGTGCCCGAGGTCGGTCAACCAGGCAAGCGAGCGCCGGGGGGCCAGCAGATCGCCGTCGTGGCCGTGGGTGAAGCGAAAGCCGACCGGTTCCTGGGCGTCGTGCGGGACGGCAAAACTTTCCACCTGCAGATCACGAAAAACGAAACGCGCCCCCGTCTGGAAAACCTGCCAGTCGGGCCGGTGGCCGAGTCCGCCCTGCACGGCGCGCCGCGTCGGTTCGTTCGCGAAGACGCGGATGTGGGGAAATTTCTTCAGTCCCTCCAGGCCGGCGGCGTGGTCGCCGTGTTCGTGGGTGAGGAAAATGGCGTCGACGCGCTCGAGGGATTCGCCGGCGGCGGCGAGGAGCTGGCCGAGCTTGCGGGCGGAGAATCCGGCATCGACCAGCACGCGGGCGTTCTCGGTGACGAGCAACGCCGCGTTGCCCGAGCTGCCGCTGCCGAGAATGCTGAAGCGCATGGGTTTTTTGCTCCGCAGGAACCTCAGAGGGGGGTCCGCCACCGGCGGAAAACCCGGGCGAGAGCGCGCGAGGAGCGACGGGAAGGAGGGGTGGTGGTGCGCATGGGCTCTTATCACGCCGACGTGCGGTTCGTGGCAAGCTTGCGGCACGACAGATTCTTCAGGACGAGTGTGGCCTGGTCGCGACCGACTGCTCGCCAGTCGTAACCATTCAGCCCCAACTGCAAACGCGACTTTTGCCCGTGACGGGAAGAAACAGACTGTGGGAGCGGGTTTATCCCGCGATCCTTCGTTCGGACTGACTTTTGTTCGCGGCATAGAGCCGCTCCTACAAATGGTCCACGGACGCTGTTTCCGAGGAGCCCTCACCCCAAAACAAGTTTTGGCCCCGACAGGAAGAAACTGGGAAGCCACGAGCCGGGAGTGCGCGACGGTGCCGCGGTGATTCCGCCGCGAGGCAAGCCTCCGGTTTCTACGGCTTGGAAAATTTTCCTACCAACAAAATTTTCCTACCTTCAATCCGCCGGTTTTTTTGTTCGGGAAAAGCGGCTGGCTCCAACCGGCGGAAGTGATCGAAAGTGGGGAAGACGTCGGCCCCAAGTCCAGGAACGTTAGGTAGGAAAATTTTGTTGGTAGGAAAATTTTTCGGAGACCGACCAGCCGGCGCGCAGCTACTTCCGAAGCAGTGGCGGTTTCTTGAGAGTCGAAGTGGAGCCCGTTGTCCCCAACGGGCTGATCTGAGAGCGCGCGGTCGAAAACCCGACTGGGACATCGAGCTTGCGCGTCGGAGGAACATTCCACCTTTCAGCGATTTCGGTTTCAGAGGTAAAACGCACCTCGACTGCATGGACACGGATCAGTGCGCAAAAGGCCCGGCGGGTCGCTGCAGCATGCGGGAAGCCCCCGCCAACTCCGGTGAATTGTCACCGTTCTTGTCATCTAATGGATGACAAACCGATTTCGACGCATTTCCCGGGGGAGATGCGGAAGTCAGGTCAGCCCGGCTGGCGGGTCCGGTTCGCTATTTGCCCGCGAGGAGTTCTTCCCGGGCCTTGAGAAATTCGGTCTCGGAAAGTTCGCCCCGATCCTTCAGGGCGGCAAGTTGCCGGAGTTGCGTTGCCACGTCGGGCAGCGCTTGGGCGGTGAGAATCGCGCCCATGCCGGCTTTGGGCGACCCATGGCCGACCGCTTCGAGGTCGGCCAGTTGGACGAAGCGGCCCACCGTGTCCACCTGACGGTCGACCAGCCGCACCATGTAGGCCTCTTCGCCGACCGTGGCATCCGCCGTGAGGTAATAGGTCAGGTATTCCAAGTTGCCGCGGGTGCGCGTGCCATCGGGTTTGCCGAGCAGCGCGAGCACCTGTTCCCGGGTCATGCCGTCTTGCACGCGGGCGATTTTGGTCGCGGAGGAGACGCAGCCGGCGAGCAAGACCGACAACGCTGAAGCCAGCACGGTCCAAGTCGTTTTCATGGGGAGGCCTTTCTGGTTAACTGCGGTTAAAAGGTGCTGACGTGGAAATCTCCTCAGGCGATGCGGCGGAGCGACAAATCGGAGCACGTTATCCGGCGGGCTAATCGAGGTGATAAGCCGGACGCGTTCTCGCCGCGGTGAACGGTCGGAGAATCTTTGAGTCGAGCAGGATTCCTTTGGCTGCGTTCCGGGACCGCACGGCAAAGCAGGCGATTCACCGCGTGAGCTCCTCGAGGAAGCTTCGCGCACGCCGGGCTTCGGCATTGGTGTGGGCGAGATCGCCGGGCGCGAGACACTCGACGATCAGCGGGCCGCTCGTGAAGCCACCGCGCCGGAGGCGTGCCAGGACCGTGGAGACGGGGAAGGATTCATGGCAGGGAATGTGGTCGAGGCGGCCGGACGAGGCAGGGTAACATGCTGGGTGGCGAAAACACTGCGCACTTCTTGGCCAAGGCTGCACCAGTATCTCACTCGGTCCGGCCGCGAAGGCCGCCGGAACAAAAACGCCATGTGCTTTATGACTCGGGACCTAATGTACCGAGGGAGCAAAGCTCCGAGAAAATCCTCGGCTGGCTGGACAAATATTGGGGTCCGGTGGAGAAACGCTGAGGCGGCGAAACGCGGGCCTGCCCACCCACCCGCCTGACCAGGCCCATCGCCCGTCAATCTGCGATGGCGGCGTTGTCGCGCGCCCACCTGTTGGGCTGCGAACGCTCAGTGGCGCTTGCGGCGCGGAAGATTCTTCAAGTCGAGCTTGTCCTTGTCGCGACCGCTGGCGCGCTTGTTGCGCAAGAGGTCGGGCAGGTCGATGAAGTTCACCTGGAGGCCTTCGATGCGTGCGCGGACTCGCCGACGATAACACGCTGCAAAGGTAACACCTGAAATATCGTTGAAAACCTCCAGTTTCAAAGGCTCACGGCCGAGCCGGACGACCTCGCCCTTGTCCATGAAGAACTCCGGCTTGAGGCCTGAATCAATGAACCCGAAGCGGCAGAACACGTCTACCATCGCCACGGCATTTCGACGGGACAATTCGATGAATATGTCGATGTCCGCGGTTGTGCGCGGGTAGCCATGATAAGCGACCGCATAACCACCCACCACGAGATACCTAACACGCCTTTCGTTTAACCGGCCGATGAAGTCGCGAAAGTCGCGCGGTATCGGGATCATAGTCGTAATTAAGCTGGCGCATTAGCTCCAAAGCCTCGAGCCGTTTGCGGGGAGACTTGGCCAGCCAATACGCCTGGTCGTGCCCCTGCTGTGCCAAGGGAGCCTTGCTTACGGCGGAGCGATCCAACCTGATGTTCTCGAAGAGGGCGCGCATCGTTGTGGACACTCAGGCGAAACTGACGGGGCACCTCAACAGGTTTCTGGCAGAAATTCACCACGCGCCGAGCGAGGCGATGTGCCCCGCCGAGCCGTCGCGGGCCCAGCCGTCGAGCTGAGCTTGATCCTTGAGTTGCTGGCCGCGGGCGCGGGTCACGGCGGCAAACACGTTGCCACACTCGGCGAGCGCGGTCATGTCGCTCCAAAGTTTTTCGAATTGGGCGACCGGATACACGTCCTCCTGGCCGTGGCCCCACCGCTTCTTGACCTCCTTGAGTGTGATATAGGTCGGCACGCGCGCGGCCAGCGCGCGGACGGCGGCGGCGGCGCGGTGCGGGTCACCGAGTGCGGCGCGGGTGAGACCGAAGAGCGCGAGGAGCCGGTCGATGTCCACCCAGCAGGAGTTGGTGTTGTAATAGGCGAGGGCGAACTCGTCCTCCTCGCGCGGCAGCGCCAGCCCCTCGACCAGGCGGATGCGACCGTCGACGCGGGCGAGACCGCCGCCATGGTCGTCGATGCGGCGCGGGATGACCTCCCAGCCGAGCGTGCCGCCGGAGGCCTGGAACCAGCCGAGCAGCGCGGGATCGAGCGTGGCGCCCAGCGTGTCGATGTTGTGGACGAGGAGCGTGCGCAGCTGGGGTCGGGCGGCGAGCAAGCGGGCGAGGGTGCCGTTCTTGAGCAGGTTGGGAATTTCGAACCAGTGGCCGACCGGGTGCAGACACTGGCCGGGAAGATTGTCGGTGTAGTCGCTGCCCTCGCCGGCGCCGCGGGCCCAGTTGGTGAGGGCGGCACGGACGCTCTCGCGCATCTTTTCCTTCTGCTCATCCAGTTTCTGCTGCGCCGTTTCCTCCCAGGCGAACTGCAGATCGCGCACGGTCGGCACCAGCCGCAGCCCGATGGAACGACCAGGAGAAAGAAACACGCTGCGGTCGAGCGCGGCGCCCCGGGCGCGCAAGTGGTGCTCGATGGGCGCGTGCGTAAGGTGGCTGGTCGTGAAAATATGCGGCACCTCGCAGCCGAATGCTTGCGCAGTGTGGCGCGATTTCGCGAGGTGGACCTCGGCGAAACTGCGATGGTGGCCGGCAAATTTGGCGAAGGGATGCAACGCCTTGGCGACGCCCGCGCCCTGGGTCCAGCGGCTGCCCACGCCGGCGGCATAGGTGACGACGGCGACCTCGCCCCGGCGGAGCGAGGCCTCGCCGGCGCGTCGCAATTCGGCGGGGGCCGAGTCGGCGGCGAAGAGATCGGCGGGCGCGACGTCCTCGATTTTCGTGGTCGGCGGCAGGCGGTTCATCGCGAGGCCGATACGGCCGGCGCGCAAATCGGTGCGGATCTGCTCGTGCTGGGCGCGGTCGAAGCCGTGGTTCGCGAGCAGTTGATCGAGGCGCTGGCTCGCGCCGCCGGCCGTTTCTCCGGAAGGCAGCAGGCGATCGAGCAAGGTCGGGAGGGCCTGCGTGAACTCGGCCTGCGTGCGGGCGGCGCGGGTGAATTGCTGGAGATCGCCGCGCTCGCGCGGGGTGAGGTCGCGGGCCTCGCGGCGGAGCCAGCCGGGGACGGCGTGCTGGTAGAACGCGACCGGGAGGAGCGCCTCGGCGCCGTGGAGGAGCGCCGCGACCGAGCCGTGCTCGTTGATGGAAAAATCGTACACGACCGGGTCCATCGCGAAGGGGAGCGAGGTCTCGAGCTCGCGTTTGGTGGCCAGCATGATTTCGAGCAGGCGGGTCTGGGCCTCGGCGCGCCGGGCGGGGGCGAAGATGAAACCCATGCCGCCGCCCGCCATGCCGCCCAGCATCCAGAAGCCCCAAAAGTCGTCGCCGAAGGCGGCGCGGGTGCGGGCGATCAGTTCCTCCGTGTAGAGATTGCTCACCCACGGGATGATGCTCTGCAACGGCCCGAAAAAATTCGCGGTGAGCGCGCGGCCGAGCCCGCGGATGTCGCCCGCGGTCAGCAGCGCGAGGATCTCGTCGAGCGTGGCGATGGCGCGGTGGCGCGCGCTCCACTCGGGCTCGTTGCGCAGGAGGTATTTTTCGGTGACCATCTCGAGAATGGGTCCGACATTTTGCGCCATGCCGCCGTGCACGAGCACGAGTGAATCCTGCAATTTCCGCCGCGCTTCGGCGGAGATGCGATCGAGGCCGAGCAGCGTGTGCCGCGGCAGGAGGCGCCCACGACTGACGCCGTGCTCGGGATCGCCGGGCTGGGCGGTGGCGCCCTCGATGAGCTTGATGCCGGGCCAGAGGCCGCCGGAGTCCTGCCAGCCGCCGCCGGAACCGCCGAGCCATTCACCGAGGATGGCGCGGGCGGCGACGATCCGGCGCTCGGTTTCCGCCATCGGGCCGGTGAGCGATTCAATCTGGCCGGTCGCGCGCATGCAGACGCCGATCAAGGCGCCGAGGAGATTGGTCGAGACGGCGAGTCGCGAGCCCTTGGGGATGCGGTTGACGCTGCTCACGAGTTCGAACCCGCGACCGGGCCCGAAGATGGCGGCGAGCAAGTCCGCGAGGCTCGCGCCCGAGCGTTCGATGCCGGGTGGCACCAGGCCGGCGGCGATGATGGCGGCCTTGAGCAGACCGAGGTAGTCGCGGCCGAAATCAAAGACGTCGTCGAGGGTGGCCAGGCACGCGCTGGCCTCGAGGTCGACACTCGCGAGACGAATGACCGGTTCGTCGATCACCCGGAAAAACGCCTCGACGGGCGGCCGGGTGGCGGCGTCGCGGCCATGGACGCCGAGATCGATCGAGATGTTGAGCACGCGGGCGCCCTCGGGAAAATCCATCCCGAGGAAGAAAATGTCGCTCCATCCGCAGTGCGTGAGATCCATGCGCACGGGCGTGCGTTCGCGGAGCAAGGGATAGGACGTCCCCGGGTCGTCGGGTTCGACAAGCTCACCGCGGGCGGGTTCGACAAGCTCACCGCGGGTGCGTTTGACGAGTTCCCGGCGGACGCGGAGGGGTTGATCCTGGGGGTGGCCGAGACGGAACATCCAGGTGTTGCCGTGGGTGGAGCGCACGGTGCGCCGCACCTGATCGGCGAGAGTTTGGAAGGCCAGCGCGTGGTACGCGGCGGCGAGGGCGCTCGAGAGGGTTTCGCTCGGGCCGTGGTCAGTCTGGGCGCGCTGGAAAATCGAAATCGCCTCTTCAAAACGCCGCTCGAGCAGGTGGCGGAAACCCTCGTAGGGCACGCGCCCGAGGCGGGGCAGATCCGGCCGGGTGGGCACGTGGTAGCGGTGGATGGCGGCGAGGAAAAACAGCGCGCGGACCCGTTGGTAGAGATTCGTCTGGCTCCGCCGATAGGTGTCGAGTGTGTCGCAGGTGGCGAGCAGCTCGGCCAGAGGTCGGTGCGCGCACCATTGGTCGATCGCGGTGTCGCGCGTCGCGGGATCGGTGGACTCGATGAGGTCGAGGACGCGCATGCTCATTCGCCGCGGACCGCGAGCAGTTCGACGAGCTGGGTGAGCACACGGTCGCGATCGCGGCCGGAGAGCGAGAGGGCGAGCTGGGCGAAGAGCAGGCCGTAGGGTGCGCCGATGTCGAAGCGGCGGCCGGCGACGCTGAAGGCGAGGTAGCGCCGGCGGGCGGCGAGGGCATGAAGGGCGGGCGAGAGCCCGAGCGCACGATCCGGCGCCGCGCGCTGCTGTGCGTCGAGCAGCGTGAAGATCTCGGGCTCCAGCACGTGCATGCCAAAAAAACAGAGGTAAAATCCGGCGCGCAATCCCGGCACGATCAGGTGTTGTTCGGCGGCGGTGGGGGTGGGTTTTTCGAGGACCGACTCGACCTGATAGAGCGGGCGGGCACCGCCGACGAGCCGGCCGCCGACGGCTCCGAACGAAGTGAGTTGGTTTTCCCGGGTCGGTTGCACGGCGGAGACGGGGGCGTTTTCGACGGCGGCGACCGCGAGCAGTTGTCGGGCGCAGCTCGCCGTGGTCTGGGACACGTGGAGATGATCGCCGACGAGATGGAGGAAACCATCGTCGCCGATAAACTCCCGGCCGCACAGCACCGCATGACCATAACCGCGCGGGGCGTCCTGCACGATGAACCGCACTGAGGAGCGCAGGTCGCCGCAGGCGTCGGCGTAGGCCGGCTCGTCACCGGGGCAGACGACGACGCCGAATTCCTCAAGGCCGGCGCCGGCGGCTTCCTCGAGCACGACCCGGAGGGCGGATTTGGGTTCGCCGGTCTGATCGATGAGGGTCTGCAGCGGCAGCGTGCGTTGGCGGGGATTGGCGGCGGTGACGAGGACTTTGCGAATTCTCATGGGCGGGTGAACGCGGTGAAGCGCCAACGTGACGGTGAGGCGGCGTGGCCTCAAGGCGCATGTTGCAGGTTTGGCGCGGACGCCAAACTTTCGGGGGGCAAGGCAGGGGATTTCGGAAACATTCGGCCTGAAACCGGCGAATCCGATCCCACCGCATTGACCCTCGGGCCATTTGTGCTACCGATGCCCCTCCATGCCTGCCCAAACCGTCCGCCGAAGGAAGACTGCGCGCCGCCCGTTGGTGCTGGCCGGCACCGTGTTCATCACGCGGCAGGTGCATTTTAATTCGGCGCATCGGCTCTACAATCCGACCAAGAGCCTCGCCTGGAACCAGCGGCAGTACGGCCTGTGCACCAATCCGCACTGGCACGGGCACAACTACGTGCTCGAGGTCACCGTGCGCGGCCGGCCGGATCCGGAGACCGGCTACATCATCGATCTCGGCGGGCTGAAGCAGATCCTCCAGCGCGCGGTGGTCGACAAATGCGATCATCGCAATCTCAACGACGAGGTCGATTTCCTGCGCGGGATCATTCCGTCGACGGAGAATCTCGTGATCGCCTTTTGGCGGGAAATCGCGCCGCACCTGCCGCCCGCGGCGGCGCTGCACCGGGTGCGCCTGTACGAGACGCCGCGCAATTTCGCCGATTTTTACGGACCCGACGCACCATGAAGCCGATGTACCTTCACACCTCGAGCGCGGGCCATCCGCCGAAAATCTCGCGGCGCTACGACCGGAAATTCCGCGCCACGGTGGCGCACCGGGCGTCACTGCCTGACATGATGCAGGCGGCGCACGATGCCGTGCAGGGCGCCCATGTGCCGATTCAGCAGGTGGGCATCCATAATTTCCGACTGCCGCTGGCGATCCGCACCAAGGCGGGCAAGGCACTCACCCTCCAGGCGAGTATCACCGGGACCGTTTCGCTCGAAGCCGAGTTGAAGGGCATCAACATGAGCCGGATCATGCGCTCGTTCTACGAGCACAAGCGCGGGGTGGTGACGGGCGAATGGATGGGGAAGATCCTCAAGGCATATCTGCGCAACGTGGACACCAAGGATGCGCGGCTGATGGTGAAGTTTGCCTACCCGATGATGCGGCCCAGCCTGCGGAGCGAGCTTGCCGGCTGGCAGTATTACGACGTGGCGTTCGAGGGGGTGATGACGCGGGACGGCCGCTACCGGCGGTTCATCCATTTTGATTTTGTGTATTCCTCGGCCTGCCCGTGCAGCGCGGAACTGGCGGAGCATGCCCGCGACGTCCGCGGCGTCTATGGCGTGCCGCATTCGCAACGCAGCAAGGCGCGCGTTACGCTGGAGGAGGCGGACGGGAAGAAGATCTGGATTGAGGATGTCCAGGCGCACTGTCTCGCGGCACTCCAGACCGAGACGCAGGTGATGGTGAAGCGGGAGGACGAGCAGGCGTTTGCCGAGCTCAACGGGGCGCACTTGAAGTTTGTCGAGGATGCGGCGCGGCTGCTGTATCGGGAATTCGATGCAGACAAGCGCATCGTGGACTTCCGGATCGCGTGCTCGCACCTCGAGTCCCTGCACTCGCACGATGCCGTGAGCGTGATTTGCAAGGGCGTGAAGGGCGGCTTTACCGCCGACTTCATGGAGTTCGGCTCTTTGCTGTGCTGAGAAGCGATCTTTCTCATTCCTCGTTATCTTTCCTCGTTCTCGAGGGATGGGGTCGAGAGAACGAGAACGATTAAGAGAACGAGAAAGATTCAAACTATGTCCAAACCTGTCGTCCTCATCACCGGCGCGTCGCAAGGCATCGGCGCAGCGATCGCGAAGGTGTTCGCGCGCGAAGTGCGCGGCGTCCGGCTGGCGCTCGTGGCCCGGAACGGGAGAAACCTCGCCGCGGTCGCGCGGGCTTGCGCCAAGCCGGGTGGTGCGACGGGGCTCGCCGCCGGCGCCACGGCGGAGATTTTTCCGGGCGATGTGAGTGACGAGGCGGCGGTGGCGGCGATGGCGGCGGCGGTGACGAAGCGTTTTGGCGCCGTGGATGTGCTGATTAATAATGCGGGGGTCTTTGCTGGCGCGCCGTTCGCGGAGACCAAGGTGGCGGAGTTTGACCGCATCGTGGCGGCGAATCTGCGCAGTGCGTTCCTCGTGACGCGGGCGTTCGTGCCGGGGATGCTCCGGCGTGGGCGCGGCGACATTTTCTTCATGAGTTCCATCGCGGGGCTTGCGGCGTATCCGAACGGCGCGGCGTATTGTGCCGCGAAGTTTGGTGTCACCGGGCTCGCCAAAGTGTTGCGCGCGGAGACGAAGGGCACGGGGCTGCGCGTGTGTTGTGTGCATCCGGGGGCCACCTGGTCTCCCTCGTGGGCGGGGAGCGGCGTGCCGCCGGAGCGCATCATGCCGGCGGCGGATGTGGCGCGGGCCTTTTTGGATGTGTATCGGCTTTCGCGGCGGACGGTGGTCGAGGAGATTGTGCTGCGGCCAGCGCAGGGAGACGTGTAAGGGCGTGCGGCGGCCGCGCTCTAAGGGTGAAACCGCACGGTCTTCTCGGTCTGCTTCGGCAGGAAGACGAGCGTGGCCTTGCGCCCGTCGTCGTGCACGCGCACGGAGTTGATCTGGCTGGGGAAATGATCGGCGAGCACGCCGTGGCGGAGGCGGGCGCCCTCGACTCCGCCAGGCAGCGGCACCTCGAAGTGGAACCAGAGTTCATTGGTGGTCTCTTTCACCTCCCGTCGGACCCAGTGCGGTGCGGCGGGCGTCCCCTCGCGCGTCCGCACGGTGAAGGTCGCCGCCACGTAGGCGTGCGCGCAGGCTTCAAATTCGGCGGGCGACGTTTTCGCGAGGGAGATCGGGCGCAGCGCATGGGCGCTCACGGCCGCCTCGAAGTCGTCGACGAACACGCGTAACGCCACTGCGAGTTTTTGGGACGGGCGGTGGTAGTTGGCCTCGGCGATCGAAGTCTTGATCGGATGGGCGAGGGCGAGTGGGGCGAGAACCAGCAGCGCGATCGGGCGGAACAGGTGACGGCGAAGACGAACGCACCGGCAAGTGGAGCCCGATGTCCTCATCGGGCTTTGGGGCGCGGACGCGCCGACCAGCCGGTTGGGAAGAGAGGGAATCACCACCTGCTCGAGTCCCATTCATCCTCAGCGAAGGCCGGCTTGGCTGGATCGTAGGTCGATGGACCGGGCGAATCTTGTTTAAGCCGGCCGAGCAAGAAGCCCTTGCCGGCAGCCGGCACCTCTTTTTCGACCGAGGTGCGGACGAGTTCGGAGACCGATATCTTGCGCTGGCGCGCGGCGCGGGTCCGACGGGTCTTGCACTCCGAGGAAACTTTGAGGGTCAGCGTCGGCACGGTAGTACGCTGGGGTTCCCAAAATATGTGTCAAGGGGAGCGACGGTGAGGCGCGACGGTGAGGCGCAGCGACGGTGTGCCGCAGGTGCGGGGTGGGGGCACCCCGCCTCCAGCGGCGCTTACAGCAGGCTGCCCTGCTCGCCACCGAGGGACGCCTTCAGCCCGATGGCGCCGTAGCCTTTCGCCGTGAGCACGCGGCCCTGGGGCGTGCGCTGGAGGTAGCCTTCCTGGATCAAGAACGGTTCATGCACCTCCTCGAGCGTCTCCGCCTCCTCGCTCACGGCGACGGCGATGGTGCTCATGCCGACGGGGCCGCCGCGGTAATTTTCGGCCATCACGCGGAGCATGCGTTTGTCCATTTCGTCGAGGCCGGCGGCGTCGATCTCGAGCAACTCGAGGGCGCGGGCGGCGACGGGCTGGGTGATGTGGCCCTGCGCGCGCTCCAGGGCGAAATCGCGCACGAAGTTGATCAGGTTGTTTGCGATGCGCGGTGTGCCGCGGGAGCGCTGGGCGATTTCCTGGGCGCCGGCGGTGTCGATCGCGACCTTGAGCAGCCCGCAGCTGCGGCGGACGATGCCCTCGAGCGTGGCGTGGTCGTAGTAATCGAGCCGGGTCTGCAGCGTGAAACGCGAGCGCAGCGGCGCCGTGAGCAGGCCGCTGCGGGTGGTGGCGCCGACGAGGGTGAAGCGCGGGATGGTGAGGCGCACGCTGCGGGCGTTGGGCCCCTGGTCGATCATGATGTCGAGCCGGAAGTCCTCCATCGCCGAATAGAGATATTCCTCGACGGTCTTCGGGATGCGGTGGATTTCGTCGATGAAGAGGATGTCGCCCTCCTCGAGGTTGGTGAGGAGGCCGGCGAGGTCGCCGGCCTTTTCAATTACCGGTCCGGAGGTGACGCGCACGCTCTTGCCCAGCTCATTGCCGAGGATGAAGGCGAGTGTGGTCTTGCCCAGCCCGGGCGGACCGGAGAGCAAAATGTGATTGAGCGGATCGCCGCGGCGTTTGGCGGCACCGACCATGACCTGCAGGCGCTCAACGGTCTTGAGCTGACCGGTGAAGTCGGCGAACGAGAGCGGCCGCAGCGCGGCCTCCACGGGCGTGATCGGCGCGGCGAGCGCGGACGTGATGTAGCCGAGGCCCTTCGGCGCGGACGCGCCGAGTTTCGATTCGTGATTTTCGATTTTGGATTGGGTCACAATGAAATCATGCCGAGCTTCATGGGTATTGTTCGAAATCGAAAATCAGAAATCTAAATTCTAAAATCCTCAGCCTTTCCACTCCACGTCGGCCCCGAGGCTGCGGAGGTTCTCGACGAAGTTCGGATGGGCGCGCTTGATGGTGTCGGCGTTCTTCACCACGGAGCGGCCCGGGATGCTGGCGGCGACCATGTAGAGGCCGACGGCGGCGCGGATGATGTAGGGGGCGTCGACGGTGGCGGGGCGCAGCGGGCGGTCGCCGAAGACAATCACCCGGTGCGGATCGCTGACGACAACCTGGGCACCGAACTTCGAGAGTTCGGGCATCCACGTGAAGCCGCCCTCGTAGACCTTGTTCCAAAATTGAATCGCGCCCTGCGCCCGCACCGCCAGCGCGATCATGCACGGCAGCAGATCCACCGGGAAGTACGGCCACGGCGCGGCCTCGATCTTGGGCAGCAGGTTGGTGGTGAACGGCGACTGGATCCGCAGCGGTTGCGAGCGGCGCACGAGCGCGGTCGTGCCCTGGTGCTCGATCGTAGCGCCGAGCTTGCGAAACGCGCGCGTCATCAGGTCGAAGTGGTGCGGGAGGGAGTGGGTGACCCGCACCTCGCCGCCGGTGATCGCACCGAGCGCGAGAAACGTGACGACCTCGTGATAGTCGGTGTTGATCGTGAAGGTGCCGCCACGGAGCCGGGTGACGCCCTCGACCGTGAGTTTGCTCGTGCCGATCCCGGAAATTCTGGCGCCCATCGCGACGAGCACGGTGCAGAGGTCCTGGACGTGGGGTTCGCTGGCGGCGTTGAGGAGTGTGGATTCGCCGTCGGCGAGCGCGGCGGCCATCACGAAATTCTCCGTGGCGGTGACGGACATGTAGTCGGGCCAGTGACGCGCGCCCCGAAACCGCCGGGTCAACCGCAGGGTCAGGTCGCCTTGGTGGGAAATTTTTGCACCGAGGGACCCGAGGATCTCGAGGTGGGGATCCAGTTCGCGGATGCCGAGGGAACAACCCTTGGCGTTGGTGGGCAGCGTGATTTTTTTCATGCGCTGCAGCAGGGGGGCAAAGAGCAGGACCGACGACCGCATGCCCGACGGCAGTTCGCCCTCGAGCCGGCGCGGATCGAACGAGGAGTGATCGATCGCGATGGTGCCGGCCGGTTTGTCCCACGTGATGCGCGAGCCCTGCTCGCGGAAAAACGTGACGAGCTTCTCGACATCCGTGATCACGGGGACGTTGAGGAGCCGCACCGGTTCGTCGGTGAGCAGCGACGCGCAGAGAATCGGCAGCACCGAATTCTTGTTGCCGGACGGCGTGATGGTGCCGGAGAGCGGTTTGCCGCCGTTGACGATGAGATCGGCCATGGAGGGACTTGAGACCAGAGACTAGAGACCAGGGGACCAAAAGACTAAAACGAAAAAAGACCAAGGGACGCCGTGGTCCCTTGGTCTTTTGAAATCTGCCCTGGCGGACTTTTCAGATCGCGCCGCCGCCCTGCTGGCCCTCGGGGCGTGGCCCGCGTTCGCCGCCGTAGTTGCCGTCGCCGCGGTTACGACCGCGGCCGCCGCGCCGGCGTCGCCGGGAATCGCCGCCGTAGCTGCCGTCGCCGCGGGGTTCGCCGCCTTCGCCGCGAGACTGACCCTCGGGGCGCGGGCCACGCTGGTCGTCGCGATAGCCGCCTTGTCCACCGGGACCGCCCGGGCCGCCACGGCCGCGTCCGCCGCGATGACGGCGGCGTCCGTAGTCGTCCTGACCGCGGGAATCGCCCCGGTCGCGGTTGTCTTCCGCGCCGGAGGGCGCGGGGGCGGCGGGTTTCTTGCCGCCGAACAGACCCTTCAGCCAGCCCAGGAAGCCGCCTGATTTTTTCACCGGTTCGCTGGGAGCGGAGGGCGGGATGTACGGTTGGTTCTCGCGGGGTTCAAATTTGCGGTCATCACGACGCGGTTCACGCGGTTCGAACGGGCGGGCCTGGCGGGGATCCCGTGCTTCACGCGGGTCACGTGCCTCGCGCGGATCGCGGGGCTCGCGTGCCTCGCGTGGATCACGGGGCTCGCGTGGATCACGGGGCTCGCGCGGTTGGTTGCGTTCCCGCGAAGTCTGAAACGAAGGACGATCATCACGGCGCGATGCCGGCGCTTCGCCGGTGGCGGCCCCGCCGGGGTCAGCCCGGGGGGCTTCCCAGCGGACTTCTGAACGCCGGGTGTTTTCGGGCGGCAGGATCTTCAGTTCCGCTTTCTCCGTGCTGGCGACCGGCGCCGGGGCGACGGGTCGCTCGGCGATGGGCGTCGGGGCAGGCGGAGGAGTGGGTGCGGGCTCCATGGGAGCGGCGTGGGGTGCAGTCGCAGGGCTGGCCCGTTCGACCGATTCGACCGGCTCAGGGCTGGCCCGTTCGACGGGCTCAGGGCTGGCTGGTGCGCCCACGGAGGTCTCACCCGTGAACGGATTTTTGTATTCGCTCTTCGAGGTGATGACCTCGAGGGAGCTGGGTTTGTAGCCGCCGGAGGTGGCGGGGTTGCTGGCGGGGGCTGCGATGGCCGGACGTTTTCCGCGGGCGAGGCCGGAGCCACGCGTGGCGCCAAACGTTCCGAACGCGGGTGCGCTGCTGACGGCTGCCGCGGGCGCTGGGGCCGGGGCGGACAAGTCGGCGGGGGCCGGAGTGGGCGCACCTGACTTTTCTAGTTCTGACATGTGGATGTGTGTGTTGTGATGAAGGCGGCTCTTCGCGAGAACGCGGGAGAGCGCCGTGGTTGTGAGGGCACCCGGAGCGGGTGAGCGCTCGACGAATGCATGGAAGGGCGACCATCGCGGACCAGCCAGCGAGTGGCAAGAGGCAAGTACACGGGTGAAAATCCAGGGGTGCGTCTCGGAGTTGACGCTGCGAATTAGAGTGCGGGCTCAAGGAGGGGCGCTTGCCCAAGCGACCATGGTAATTGCAGCGTGGCGGCGGTTGGGCAGCCGCCGATCCGTCGGGCGCGCATTAACCGGCGTCGACTCGGAGATGCACCCAAAATCCAGTTGGCTTGGAGGCGGCCTGACGCATGCTCGCGGGTCATCCCTCTTCCCCTGCATGTCTGAAACACCCTCGCAACCGGGTTCCGTAGCCCCCCGTTTCCTCCCGCGGATCAATTCCCCGGCCTATCATCTGCTGCTCGCAGCGGTGGCCATCTTTGTCCTGGGGCCGCTCGGCGGTGTCTCGGCGGCGTTCATGAATTTCTCGATCGGCTTTTTCGTGGGAGGCCAGGTGCTGGCGGGAATCCTCGGGAGCACCGTGACGCTGTCCTACGGCCCCGAGGGCAAACACGGGGCGAATTACATCCAAACGATGGCCGCTTCGGTTGCCGGCATGTGCGGGATGGCGGTCCTGGTACAGGCGATGGTCTGGATGGGTCTGCCTCAGCCACCCACGTGGCAACTGGTGTTGTTTTTCACGAGCATCGGAATGTTCGGTGTGGGCGTGGGCATGCTCTACACGCCCGTCCTGGTCGACCGGATGCAGTTGAAATATCCGTCGGGCTACGCTGTGGCCAACATCCTCCGTGCGCTCACGGACCGGAACCTGCTCAAGATGTCGGTTAAGAAGCTCGGTACCGGCATGGCGACCGGTTTCGTGGGTGGCCTGGCCGCGTTGAAGATTCCCGCGGTCGGGGCGATCAGCCTGTCGACCTCGACGTTTGGGGCGGGCCTGATTGTTGGCGCGCGGCTGGCGTTGCCGGCGTTGGTGGTGGCGTTGATCGGAATCTGGCAGCGGCCACATCTGGTCGAGATGGGCTGGCTGGAACCCGGCGCGCCCTTTCGCAAGATTGGCTTTGTGATTGCGCTCGGCACGATTCTGGGGGCGGCCGGGCTCGATATCACCTTGATCCTGATCGAGGCGGTGCGGCGGTTCCGCGACAAGACCGCAGCGCCGGAAAAGCCGGCCGACGACTGGAAGCGCGTCAATGTCTACCGTTTGATCGCCTGGGTCGTTTTTTGGGGCGCGGCCATTGTGGTCGTTGGCAGCTCCGTACTGCAACAGCCGATGTTTTTCCTGCTGGTGGCAGTGGGGCTGAGTTTTCTGTTTGTGCTGGTCAACGGGATCTCGCTGGGCATCTCCGACTGGAATCCCATCTCGAGCGCGTTCGTGATGACCGTGTTCATCATGGCGGCGCTGGGCTTGCGGGATCCATCGGTTGGGCTGATGTGTGGCGCGATCCTGCTCATCGCCTGCAGCGTGGGCGGTGATATGCAGCAGGATCGCTCCACCGGCTGGCGGCTGGGCACGAACCGCGTCGTGCAGTTTCGCTATCAGGTCATCGGCATCGTGGTCGGCGCGGTGCTGGCGGTGGTCCTGGCCAGGGTTTTCATGAGCGCCTATCCCGTGCTGCAGGCTGATCAATTTGCCAACAGCAAGCTCGAGGGGGCCGCGCAATGGCAGTCCGCGATGACCTATAAATTTGTCGGGGCGCTCCGGGGCATCACCACTTCGCAACCGCATGTGATGAAGGCGCTGCAGTTGGGCATCGTGATTGGACTGGGCATCGAGATTGCCCGCAAACTTCTCAAGCGCAGCCGGGGTTATCAGGCGTTCATCGCTGGTTCAACGGCCGGGCGGGTGACCGGGTTCTCGGTCGATGCCTTTCTGCTTTCCAGTCCCTATGCTTCGTCGTTCGGCGGTTTCGTCGAACTGCCGACGGTGTTGTGGTGGGCGGCTGGCGGCATTGGCGGATCGCTCTTTGATGTGGTGCAGGCGAAGATCAAAGCCGGATCTCCGCAACGCGGCGAAGCCGAGTTGCCGGCCGACATGGGTACGATGTCCCTGGTTGGCGGCGGCCTGATCGCCGGCGACTCGCTCGCCGCCCTCACGGTCGGCATCTACGGCCTGGTGACCACGGTGTTTTGAGGGGCGGACGGTCGACTGAAACTAAGTCGTCGCTGCAGCCTCTCCGGTGGCGGTGCTGGCCGAGCGGGCGGGCGTGGGCTGCGCCGCCACATCGCGGTCTGCGCGCGCCGGGTCGTTGAGGACGAGCGGATCGTGGCTGGACCGCGTCAGTGACCGACGGGAATTGGGAAAACTGTCACGCCTTCGCGGGCGATCTTCTCCCGGAGGCGTTCATTGGTCGTTTGTTCGGTGCGCACGACGTCGAGTCGCGCCAGTGCGCCGTCTTTGCCGCTCGCCCACGCGACCTTGACGCCGGGCGCGAAGCTGAGCGCGTCGAAACCCGGCAGTGGCGCGGGGCCCGCCAGCGGCGTCCAGCTCCGGCCGTCATCGGCCGACGTATCGGCACCCTGGGGACCGACCGTGATGAGCGACCTGCGTGTCCCCGGCACGTATTTCACCGCCGACCGGAAACCTGACAGGCCCTGCTCCTTCACGAGCGTCCACGTCCGGCCGCCATCGCTGGTGATGGCGACATTGGCGACGGCGGCTTTCTCTTGTTGGTAGTCTCCGCCGACGATCACACCGTGATTGCTGTCGCGAAACGCCACCGAGAAAATTCCGGCCGATCCACTGGCTGCGACCGGCGTCTCCACGACCGTCCACGTTTTGCCGCGATCGCCGGTGTGCAGCACGCGGCTCTTCGTGCCGGCGCCGGTGCCGATCCACGCGTGGTCCAGGCCAACGACGGCGATATTCGATCCGCTCGCCGCAAACGCGCCTTCATTGGGCAGAGCCGGCGGGAGCGCGCGGTCCGGCACCTTCGCCCAAGTTGTCCCGCCGTCTGCCGTGATCAGAATCTGAAAGTGCCCGTCGATCGAGTCGCCGATCACCAAACCGTGCTCGGCATCCCAAAACGTCATCGCATCGTAAAATCCCCTGGGATCCTGATTCGTGAACTGCAGCGTCCAACGGGCGCCGGCGTCGGTGGTCTTGTAAATCCGCGACGCGGTGCCCTCGCCGATGCTCAGGACGTACGCGGTTCGCGCGTCGATCGCGTCGATGTCACGAAAATCCAATGGTGCCGTCGCCGTCTCGCCCGGCGGGGTCAGTCTTGTCCACGTCGCGCCGCCGTCCACGGTCCGCAGCACCGTGTTGGCGGAGCCGCTGGCCCACGCCACCTTTTCACTGACAGCACTCACGCCGCGCAGTCGCGCGGTGCTTCCGCTCGTTTGCATTGTCCACCCCGGCGCGGCCGGTGGATTGGGATCAGCCGCGATGGTGGCAAATACGAAGAAGCCGATCGACGGGAGCAGGGATTTCATGGGATGGATTTGGCGCGAACTGCGCGGGCGCGGACCAACCACACCCTTACACGGCGCGCTGCAAGACTTCCTCCAGTTCCTCGTTGGCGAGCCTGATCGGATTGGCCTGCATGCTGCTCGCGTGCGCGGCGGCGGAGACAATTGCGGAGAAATCGGTCCGCGTGACGCCGAAAGCGGAAAGCGGGCGGATGCGGAAGTGGGCGACGAGTGACTCGATCCAGCGCACGCCGTCATCGGCGGTGGCGTCGTTGGTGCCGGTCAGGAGGCGCGCCACGTCGTCGTACCGCCGGAGCGCGTCGTTGCCGGGGGCGCGGGCGCGGAGCGCGTGCAAATTCGCCGCCATCACGGGTGGCAGGAGGGCGGCGCAGATGGCGCCGTGGGGCGCGGGAAACATGCCGCCGATCGGGCCGGCAAATCCGTGCACGGCGCCGAGGCCGGCGTTGGCGAGCGCGAGTCCGCCAAAGAGGCTGGCGAGCGCCATGTCTTCCCGCGCCGCGGCATCCTGGCCGTCGTCAAAGGCGCGGCGCAACGATCGCGCGGCCCGCCGCAGGCCATCGACACACAAGGCATCGGTGAACGGCTGCGCCCGGCAAGACGTGTACGGTTCGATCAACTGGGTCAGGGCGTCGAGGCCGGTGCGGGCGGTGATCGCGGGTGGCAGGTCGTAGGTGAGCTCCGGATCGACGAGCGCGATCCGGGGCAGCAGGGAGGAGCTGCGCAGACTCACCTTCACGTGATGGGGCGGAGAAAACAGGACGGCGTTGCGCGTGACCTCGGCGCCGGTGCCGGCAGTGGTGGGAATCGCGATACAAGGCATTCCGGGGCCGGAGAGTGGTTGGGCCCGGCCGATGACCTCGAGATAGTCGAGCAGTTCACCGCCGTTGGTGAGCAGCGCGGCGATGGCTTTGGCGGCGTCGAGCGCGCTGCCGCCGCCGAGGCCGATCACACAGTCGCAGCCGGCCGCCCGGGCTTGGGTGATGCCGCGGCCGATGTCGTCGGTCGAAGGCTCATGCGTGATGGTGAAAGACGTCGTGGCAATTTTCGCGGTCGCCAGCAGTTCGAGCAACCGGGCCGCGCGGCGCGGGTCGCGGCCTGTGACGACCAAGGCATGGCGGCCGAGTTCGCGGGCCAGGCGGCCGACGTCGGCGAGGGTGCCGGGGCCGAAGACGATGCGACCGGCAGTGGCAAATTCGAAGCGCATAGGATTTTGGCGGCCAAAATCCTTAGTACCCGGAATCGTCGGGGTAGAGGTTGGCGAATTTCACGCTGGTGCGGGGCGTCGCCATCATGGGGGCGACGGCGTCGCGCCAGGCGGCATAGTGGGCGGTTTCCTTGTGCGCAGCGGGTGCGGCGGGGGTGCGGTAGGCCTCGACGAGCACGAAGCGGGTTGGATCATCGGCTTGCTGCACAACATCGAAACGCGCCATGCCGGGTTCCTGCACGCTGGCCCGGGCATTGGCGAGGGTGGCGGCCTGAAAGGCCGCCACGTGCTCCGGTTTAACGTGAACGTGGACGTGGACGACGAGCATGATGAAGGAGTTTGTCGGCAGCGGATCAATGACGGCAGGGAAACTTGGTAGCTTGGCGGAGGTGCGAACCGGCGGTTTCGACAAACTCTTAATAAGAGTCCGGGCCGACGTCGAGCGCGAGCAGCGTCTTCGGAAGTGAGGTGAGTCGAATCTCCGGTTCCGCGGTGGCGTCTCCGTCGACCGCGAGCGGGAATCCCCGCAGCTGCGAAACGACAAGTTTCCCTTGCCGGGAGCGGGTGTCTGGCGTAGCGATGCCATCGTTCTACAAATGACAGGAACCAACTTAAGGCCTATGAAAACACGACTCCTCACCCTTGCTTTGCTTTGCTCATTCACGCTCATTGGCACCGCGTTGGCGCAGGCGCCCGGCGGCAAGACGGGAGACAAGAAGGCGCCGCCCCCGAAGACCCCGGCGGATCTCGCCTTTGATGCATTTAACACTGCGCGCAATGCGCCGGGGGTGAAGGATCAGGCACAGTTTCAAAAGGTTATCTCTGCCGGGTTGGCCTACCTCTCGGAGTTTCCAACGATCGGGCGCGTGAACGACGTTGTCAGAGACCTGGCGTTCTACGGCAACTTGATTGACAAGAAACAGGCGGCGTTGCGGACGTCCTATCTCTCGTTTCTCAAGCTGGACGTCACCAATCTGCGCTACAAGGACGGGGTGAGCGACAACACCAAGGCGGCGCTGGCGGCGGTGGACGCCGCGGTGGCGGACCTCGAGGTGCGCGATGCGTTCAACCGCGATACTCTCGCCAATTTCAGGGAAAAGCTTGATGCGCTCAATGAGACCCCGGGTGCCGGGCGTTTCCTGGCCGACCGCGAAAAATCCTACTCGCAGATCCTCACCGTGGGCACTTCGCTCGCCAAGGCGGAGGAGCACCTGAAAAAACTCCTCACGCACAAAGACAAGGGAGTCGCCGGGATGGCCCGCTCCGAACTCAATCTGGTGGAGGTGAAAAAGGTGCCGTATGCGTTCGCGTTCACGGCGTTTGACGGCAAGCCAGTCGATTTCGCGCAACTCCGCGGGAAGGTCGTCGCGCTGTATTTCTGGAGCAGCACAAACAAGGGCTCGTTGGGGAATCTCGATGCGATTAAACAAATCCATTCGGACTACCGGAAAAAGGGCTTGGAAGTCGTGACAGTCTGCTTCGACAAAGAGGAGGATCGCGAAAAAGTCGGGAAGGCGATCAAGGAAAACCGGATCACCTGGCCGGTGCATTTTGATGGGAAGGGTTCCAAGGCGGAATTCGCGACCAAACTCGGGATAACCGACGCGTCGCGGCTCCTCGTTTTCGACCAGAAGGGAATGCTGCAACACACCATGCAGGGGATCAACCTGACGATTAACCTGCCGGTCAACCAACTGGAATTACAGGTGAAGCGGATGCTCGGGATCAAGTAAGTCACGTGGAGCAAACCTCGGTCGTCGCCGGTCCCACTGGCACTCCAGCGCTGAAACTGGCGGCGACGACTGATCTCGCGGAGCGTTTCGGAGGGCTGGCCCGCCTGCTCGGTCAGGCCGCGTTCGAACGGTTGGCGGCGGCGCATGTGTGCGTGGTGGGGGTCGGCGGCGTGGGTTCGTGGATCGTCGAGGGGCTCGCGCGCAGCGGGATCGGCGCGCTGACACTCGTGGATCTCGATGATGTCTGCATCACGAATGTGAACCGCCAGTTGCCGGCGCTTGATGGGCAGATTGGGCGCCCGAAGGTGACGGTGCTCGCCGAGCGCGTGCGGTTGATCAATCCGATGTGCCGGGTCGAGGCCGTGCGGGAATTCTTCACCGCCGACTCCGCCGGACGGCTGCTGGCGCCGCGGTTCGATTTCGTGATCGATGCGGTCGATCGAATGAAACACAAGGCGCTGCTGATTGCGGGAGCGCGGGAGCGTGGGATACCGCTGCTGACGATTGGCGCCGCGGGGGGACGCAGCGATCCGACGAAGATTCGGGCCGGCGACATCGGCGAGGCGGGGGACGAGTTGTTGCGCCAGGTGCGAAAACGGCTGCGGCGCGACTATGGTTTTTCCTCGGGGGAGCAACGCGGCATCACGCGGATGGGAGTGCCGTGTGTCTGGTCCGACGAGCAGCCGGTTTTTCCGTGGGCGGATGGGACGTGCGGTCGGGTGCCCGAGCCGGGCAGCAGCCTGAAGCTCGACTGCGAAAGTGGTTTCGGGAGTGCGGTGTTTGTCACGGGGGCTTTTGGTTTTGCCGCAGTGGGAGAGGTGGTGCGGCGCATGGTCATTCTCAAGGGTGGCCCCAAGGTGCCGGTGGGGTCTTCACCGGTTGGGTAAGGTCGAATTCCACGCGAAAGCGGCGGCCCTCGGCCGCGCGGACCAGACGGTAGTTCAGGGTCTTGCCTGGCCCAATGCTGAACGACCACACGTTGGTTTTCGCTGCCGGGATAAGTTGCGCGGTGAATGCGTCGGCGGGAAAATCCTGCAGGATGGCGGAGCCTGCGTTCGTGGTGTCGCCGCCGTACTGCGTTACCTTGTCGGCGGTGCCGTCCGCGTGCCGGTGGTCGTGCTTGAGTCGCAGGCCGGAGGCGGTGCGCGTGATCACCCAGGTGCGCGAGCGGTTGTCTCCGACGTGGAAGGGGATTTTGATTTCGTTTTCGCTGCAGGCGCGCACATGCATGACAAGCGCCTGGCCCTTGAACTGGGCGTCGGTCGCGCTGGTGCTTTCAGTGATCTGGCCGGCAAACGACTTCCCGCAGAGGGCGCGGAGTTCCCGCCAGAACGCCTCTTGTTCCGGCGGAAGCGCGGTGGAGGTCAGCGGAGCGAGGAAGGCGAGAAGGGCGAGCAGGCGCATGGCCACGTACGCTGAATGGGTCGCCGGCATCGTCAACAACGCGCAGTCCCCGAAAGTCTTGCAATGCGGTACCGCAACCCTCCTCCGGCGGGCAAGCTGGTCTTCCCATTTTTACTTCACATCTTTTTGCATCAATGCATGGCCCCGTGCCTGCGAGTTTCCGAACTACCCCACGGATTCAAGGCGCATAGGGATTAACCGGATCGCATCCTTGGGCGCTTTGAATCCATGGGGATTTCCAGTCGAAATGCGTTTCTACTCTAGGGAGTAAATCACCAATCGGTGAGAGTAGGGGCGTGGCTTGTCCACGCTCGCCAGTTTCCCGCCACGTTTGAACTTGCGGGCGTGGACAAGCCACTCCCCTTCCTCTCAACTGAATCGTTGGCTAAGCGGACTGAAGAGCCGGTGAAAGTTCTCTTCCACCCTTCCGGCCAACGACGCGACTGAGATCTGTCGGATCTCCGCGAGACCGGCGTAGGCGGCGTTGATATTGGCCGGATGGTTGAGCTCGGTGCCGTCGGCGAGCGGCGGCAACGCATGGGTCCGCCGTGTCGCGGGCAGTGGCATCGCGGGAGCGTCGGTTTCCACGAGCAGGCGATCGAGCGGAAGCGTCGCGAAGACCTCCGCGTGGCGCCGGGCGCGGGTTGTGGCCCGCACCTGGTCAGGCTCCGCGGAACCGGCAGCGACGGCGGCCGGAGACGTCTTGTCATCCATTAGATGACAAGATGATCGGGCCAGGAAATTGCCGTTGAAGGAAAAATAGGCGCCGAGGGCGGCGAATTCGCGGGCGAGTTCGGCGGAGCCGGAGTAGGCATGGAGAAGGAAGCCGCGCGGAGGGAGCGGGGTCTGGCGCAGGGCGCCAACGAGGGCACCCCAGGCTTCGAGGCAATGAATTGTCACGGGCAGGTTGCGCTCGGCGGCGAGGGTCAGCTGCCAGGTGAAGGCGGCGAGTTGTTCGTCGAGCGGGGCGCGACGCAGGCCGGCGAGGCGCGGATCGTCGGGGCGCGCGCGGTCGAGGATCCAGCGGTCGAGGCCGATCTCGCCGACGGCGGCGCCGGGTTTTGCGTCGAGGGTGCGCTGGAGTGTCTCGCGCCAGCACGGGGTGGCGTTGCCGACGTCCCACGGGTGCAGGCCGTAGCTCGGCCGGACGAAAAGGAAACGCGAGGCGAGGGAGGTGACGGCCGGCCAGTCGGCCTCGCAGGTGCCGTTGACGACGGCGCCCGCGAGGCCGGCGGCCGCGCAGTCGGCCGCGATGCGTGCGAGATGCGGCTGGAGCCACTCGTCCTGCAGGTGATTGTGCGCGTCGTAGTACACGGGTGGACAACGCCGGATAATTCAGTTGGCGGTCTGGGCGAAGTCCCGGATCGCGGCGCGGGCGGAGGCGAGGCCGTGGCGGCGGGTCGGGGACAGATGCTGGATCACACCCACGGCTGCGAGGGGATCGACCGCGCTGGCGGCGATTTCGGCGGGTGAAAGGCCGCTGAAGAACTCGCAGAGCAGCGCCAGGAGTCCGCGCACGACGGGGGAATCGGCGTCGGAGCGAAACTCGCAGCGTCCGTCGCGCATTGCGCCGATGAGCCACACGATGGACACGCAGCCGGGGACGCGATGGGCATCGAGGCGATCGCCGGCAGGCAGGGGAGGGATGCGTTTCGCGCGGTCGACGATGAACGCGAGCCGTTCCTGCGGGTCGTCGAACGGCTCGAGCTCGGCGACTAGTTGCGCGAGTTTTTGAGCGGGAGGCACGAGGTCAGGCTGCGCAGCGACGCTCCCGGAGCAAGTCTGGGTGGGGCGCACGTTCTGATGGCTTGCGGAGCATGCGGCAGCGAACGGGTTTCCGGTAGCGCGGCGCGACGTTCGATCGGCAGTGAGACCGATCGGCCCAGTTCACCTTTGATTCTCTCCGGGTCGCATACCCCGAAGCTTGCTTCGGCTTGGTTGGAAGTAGGAGCGGCTTTACGCCACGAAAGATTGGCAGGACGAGAAATCGCGGGGTAAACCCGCTTGTCTCCTGCAGTCTCCGGCAAATGCCCCGCCGCTTGCGACGGGGATGTTTACTTCGGAGGGCTGCGCGTCGTCGCAGCCGCCGCCTCGATCTGAAGAAACGGCGCCGACAAAGCGGCGCCCTCCGAAAATCCACCTGGGACCCTCAGCGTGCAGATGCGCCTCCCGGGTTCGCGCGACATTTTTTCGCTCGCACACGTTTGCGGCCGCTCGTTGCGGTTGCGGCTAAGCGCCGGCGGCGGGTGGGGGCACCCGCACTGCCGTTGGCTGCGGCGCGGCCAAATCCTAATTGAAGAACATCGCCTCGTTGGACTGGAAGAGGGCGTGGGCCAGCTTCGTCCACGCATCAAGCGGAGTGAGGTTGTCGTAGACGCCACCAATCTGGGTGTTGAACCGGCCCTGCTGCTTCGGGTTCATGGCTTTCTTGGCGGCGATGCGGGCATCGCGGGCGGAGAGTTTTTCCGGGGGCAGGTCGGCGAGGAGCTTCACTTCGGTGCCGGCGGGATTGGCCTTCACGTAGCGGAGACCGAGAGCGACCTCCGGTTGTGTGGGCCAGCGCTGGAAGATGGCGAGGTAGAGCAACGTCACGCGCTCCTCGTCGGACTTGACTTCGGCAAACGCGGGACGGTCGACGAGCTTGCGCGCGGTTTCGATGACCATGGGGCTGTTCATGAGGAACAGCGCCTGCTGGGGCACCAGCGTCTCGTAGCGACGGCCCGAGGCGACGTCGGGGCTGGGGAAGTCGAACTGGGTGAGCAGTTCGGGCGGGTTCGTGCGATCAATCAGCGTATAGACCGCGCGGCGTTTGGCGAAACCGTCGCTGCTGATCGCGACGGGTTTTCCGCCGTGGGTCCGGTCGAGCTCGCCGGTGATGGCGAGGAGGGAATCGTGCAGCTCCTCAAAATCCATCCGGCGAAGATTGTAGCGCCAGAGAAGCTGGTTGTTGGGATCCAGCACGGCATAGGACGGGTTGTTGAGGCTGCTCTGTTGGTAGGCCGCACTCAGGACGATCAGGCGGTGGAGTGCCTTGATTGACCACTGTTGCTCGACGAAGGTGGCCGCGAGCCAGTCGAGCAGCTCGGGGTGCGTCGGAGTCGACGACATGTTGCCGAGGTCGTCGGGCGTGGCGACGAAGCCGGCGCCCCAGTGTTGCTGCCATATCCGGTTTACGAGCACGCGGGCGGTCAGCGGGTTTTTGGGGTCGGCGATGGCCTGGGCGAGCTGAAAGCGACCGGAGCCCTCGTGCCACTCGGGGCGTTTCTTCGGATCCGGCGAGAGGATTTCGAGAAAACGCCGCGGCACGCGATCACCCTTGTTCGCGGCTTCGCCCCGGAGGAGCACCTCATAGTCGCGCGAGCGCGGTACATCGGCGATCGCGTTCCCGCGCGCGGGCGCGCCGGGGTGCTGCGCCTCAAGCGTGGCGATGTCACGATGCAGTTCGCGTTCCGTGCGCTGCATCTGCTGCCGCGCCTTCGGATCGATCCTGGCGGCGACCGCCTTGTCCTTGCTTTTCCCCTTGGTGCCGCGAACCGCGCGTTGGAATTCTTCGCGCTGGGCTTTGAGTTCCGTCTCCCGCTTCTGAAGGGCGGCCGATTTTTCCAGGTATTCGAGGTAGTCGGCAGTCTGGGGCACCTTGGCCTGGAGGGTCGGGAGCGACGTGGGGACGACGCTGTTGGCGAACACGCCGTAGAGCGAATAGTAGTCCTTGGTCGGAATCGGATCAAACTTGTGATCGTGGCAGCGGGCGCACGACACGGTGAGGCCGAGGAACGCCTTGGTGGTGACGTCAATCTGGTCGCCGATGATGTCGTCGCGCCGTCCGTTGAACTGGTTGCCGAGAGTCAGGAAACCCATCGCGGCGAGCGGCCAGCGGTTGTCCGTGGTGGGGTCGGCCTTGGCTTTGGGCTGCCGTTCCCGCACGCGTTGCAGGACATCGCCGGCGAGTTGGGCGAGGACGAACTGGTTGTAGGGAAGGTCGGCGTTGAACGCATCGATGACCCAGTCGCGATAGGTCCAGGCGTGGGGGAAGCGATTGTCCTCCGTGCCCTTGGCGTCGCCCTTGGTGTCGGAATACCGGGCGACATCGAGCCAGTAGCGCGCCCAGTGCTCGCCGTATTGCCGGGAGGCAAGGAGGCGATCGACGACTTTCGCGAAGGCGTCGGGCGAGGTGTCCTTCACGAAGGCCTGGACGTCGACCGGGTGCGGCGGCAGGCCGATCAAGTCGAAGTAGATGCGGCGGATGAGGACCGTTTTTTCGGCGGGCGAGTTGGGCGCCATGCCACCGGCTTCGAGCTTCGCGAGGACAAAATTATCCACCGGGTTCTTGAGCCAGGCGGCGTTTTGTACCGCGGGCACCGCGGGCTTCTTGACGGGCTTGAACGCCCAGTGGTTCCTGCCCACGCCGCTGTAGGCGAGGGAGCTGCCCTGGGCGACGCTGGAACGGGGATCGGGTGCGCCGCGCCGGACCCACTCGGTGAGATCGGCGATTTGCTGGTCGCTGAGTTTCTCGCCCTTGGGCGGCATCTGCAGATCCTCGTCCTTGTAGCGGACGGCCTGAATGAGCAACGATTCGTCGGGCTTGCCGGGGACGATGGCCGCGCCGGTGTTACCGCCCTGGAGGAGCGCCTCGCGGGTCTCGAGGAGCAGTCCGCCCTTGACCTTGTCGGCCTCCTTGCTGTGGCACTTGTAGCACCTGTCGATCAGCAGCGGGCGGATTTTCGCTTCAAAAAACTGGAGATCGGCCGGCGCGATGGGTTTGGCGGGGGGATGGCCGGCGGGCAGGTCGGCGGCGCGGAGCGTGGCGAGAAACGCGAGGGTCGCGAGCAGGCTCGCTCCCATCCGGGGTAAGTGCTGAAGGGGACGCATGGCGGGTTACGCGAGGATTGGTTTCACGACATTGCCCGCCACATCGGTCAGACGAAAATCGCGACCGTTGAACCGATACGTGAGCTTGGTGTGATCAAGGCCCAGGCAGTGGAGAATCGTCGCGTGGAGATCGTGTGGATGAACCTTGTCGTGGATCGCGGCCAGGCCGAATTCGTCGGTCGCGCCGTGCACGGTGCCGCCCTTGATGCCGCCGCCGGCGAGCACGACCGAGAAGGCCTTGGCGTTGTGATCGCGGCCGGCCTTGTCGGCGTCGTTGCTGTTGCGGTCGCGCGTCGGTTTGCGGCCGAACTCGCCGCCCCAGACGACCAGCGTCGAATCGAGCAGGCCACGCTGCTTGAGATCGTGGAGGAGGGCGGCGAGCGGCTGGTCGATTTCACCGGTCTTCTGCCGGATGCGCGTCTCCAGATCCTGGTGATGATCCCAACCAGTGTGCCACACCTGCACGACGCGCACGCCGCGTTCGACGAGGCGGCGCGCGATGAGCAGCTGTTTGCCCTGTTCGCTCGATCCATAGGCCGCGCGCGTGTCGTCCGACTCCTTGTTGATGTCGAAGGCATCGAGGGACTCGGCCTGCATGCGAAACGCGATCTCGTAGCTTTCGAGGCGCGTCTCGAGGGCGGCATCGCGCTGGAGGTTCTTGGCGTGGATCTCGTTCAGCTGATGAACGAAATCGAGCTGCCGGCGCTGTTCGTTCTTCGAGACGTAGGTGTTGCGGATGTTCTGAATCATCTGCGGCACGGAGGGCGCCTGCGTGTTGATGCTGGTGCCCTGGTAAACGCCGGGCAGAAACGCCGCCTGGTAGTTCGCGGCGCCGCCGGGCGGAAGGCCGCTGCCGCGGAGCGCGATAAAGCCGGGGAGATTCTGGTTTACCGTGCCGAGACCATAGACGAGCCAGGAACCCAGGCTGGGTTTGGCGATGCGCAGCGAGCCGGTGTTCATGAACACCGTGGCGACCTCATGGGCGGGAATGTCCGTCCACATCGAGCGGATGACTGCGAGGTCGTCGGCATGCGCGGCGGTCTTGGCGAAGAGGCTGCTGATCTCGAGGCCGCTCTGGCCGGACTTGGCGAAGGTGAACGGTGAACCCATCGCGACGCCGTCGTTGCCGATGGTCTTGCCGTTCATCCGGGCGAGGGTCGGTTTGGGATCCCAGGTGTCGAGGTGCGACGGCGCGCCCTGGGCGAAAATGTGAATGACGGACCTGGCCTTGCCGGGGAAGTGAGCCGGGCGCGGGGTGAGGGGACCGCTGGCGGGTTTCGCCTTGGCCGGGGCGGCGGCCAAATCGCGCGGATCGAGCAGGCCGGCGAGTGAAAGCGCGCCGAGACCCATGCCCATGCGGTTGAGAAACTGGCCGCGGGTCAGGAAGTAGTCCGCGAGGTCGGTCGAGATGCCCTGACACGTTTGGTGGTGGTGATCGTGAAATGCAGGCGAATGGAACGATTCGTCGGGGGTGGGCATGGGGGGCAATTTCGTTGAAGTGGGTGGGCCGGACAACTCCCGCCAAGACGTCGGCCGTCGAGAGCGGTTTCGCCGAAATATCCAGATTGGAGAGGGGTTGATAATGAGCAAACGGCTGACGCCGCGCGTGGCAATGCCTTTGCGCGGGAGATTGCCGGCAGTGCTCAAATTTCCGGACTCAACGAATGGTGGAAGCGGGCCCGCCGCGTCTTGCGCGGTGCACAAAAGCGGGCACGGCATTTTCCACGCGATGCGCCGTGCGCTGCCCGCCAGCATGGAAGGAGGTCATCCCGAGTGCATTGGTAAAAGGTAAAGCATGACCCTTTTATGAATTGTTCTCAAATCCGCCCATTGCTTGCAACGGGCTCCACCGCTCATTGCATCGTCGGCTCAGGCCAGCGCTGGCATCGGGCAGTCGAGCGCGGCGGCGATTGCGCGCAGCAACTCGGCCTCCGTAATCAGGATCTGGCCGTCGGCACCGACCGTGTGCGCGGCGGCCGTCAGCGTCCGCTGCTTGATCGGAAAACTTGCGGCGGCGAGTTTGTCCAGCGCACCATCCATCCGCGCCAGGGTTGCGATGGATTCGTCGAGGTACTGGAGCCGCGACTCGATCGACACGAGTTGCCCGGCACCGGCGGCAAAGGCGTGTTGCGCGTTATCCGGATCCGAAGTCGCGGCGCGCGCGAGGACGGAGAGGACGACGGAAATCTCGTCGGCGACGGCGTGGAAGGAATGATACTGCACCACCGCGGCACCGGGCGTCCGGCCGATGGCGAGCGCGTGGACGAGCAGCTTTTGCAGCGCAAACTCGTACGTGGAAACTTGCGCGTCGGCGTGGACCAGTTCGTCGAGAGTATCGAGGAAGGCGGAGAGCGAGTCGGCCGGGATGCCGCGCAGAACGGGAAGCGCGAGGTGCAGCAGCGGCAGTCGGTGCTCCGGGCGGACGGCGAGAAGCGCCGGTTCGAGCGCCGCGAGCCGTTGCCGGGAGTCGGCGCCGGACTTGGTCGCCACGATTTCCCGCTGACGTGCGCGCAGGGCGGGGGCCGGCGCCAGCAGCAGGCCAAACACGAGGACGGGCGCGGTTTCGGCGGTGCGCGCGGCCTCGCGCAACGTGGCCGGCACGGAGGCGAGGAGGAGCTGGGCGTTGGCGAGCTGAGCCGGAGACACGGTGCCAACGTTGGCGACAGCGGTGGTGGCGGCGGCGGGTCGGAATCTGGGCGGCGGGGAGGGGGGCCGTCCGGGCGCGAGGCCGGCGGACACGAACGACTCTTGCGCGACGTCGACCATCTGCGGCGGTTTGAAATGCTGTCCGTCGAAATGCGGATCGATGGCTCGAATCCGTTCGTCCAACGGCGGGTGCGTCGCCCACAGGCCGTCGAACGCGGATCGAAATCCTTGTGCGAAGAAGAAGTGTCCGATGGCGGCGCCCTTGTCGGAATTAATCGCCGACCCAAGGGCGTAGCCGCCAATCTTCTTGAGCGCACCGGTGAGCCCGGTCGGATTCCGCGTGAACTGGACCGCCGAGGCGTCGGCGAGGTATTCCCGTTGCCGGGAGACCGCCGACTGGATCAGCCGCCCAAAGAAATAGCCCACGTAACCGACAATCATCACGGCGAGGCCGATGGCTGCGAGGCCGAGGATGGGGCCGAGGCCCTTGCGATTTCCGCTGACGCGCAGGCGCGATCGAAAGATGCCGTGCAGGATCGTCCGACCGATCAGCCCGATCAGCAGGATGCCGAAAATGATCGATGAAAGTCGCACATTGAGGCGCATGTCGCCATTCAGGATGTGGCTGAATTCGTGGGCCACGACGCCCTGGAGTTCATCGCGCGACAATTTTTCGAGAGTGCCGCGGGTGACGGCCACCACGGCGTCGTGCGAGGTCAGTCCGGCGGCAAACGCGTTGATGGCCGCCTCGTCATCGAGGAGGTATACCGCCGGCACGGGCACGCCGGAGGCGATGGCCATTTCCTCGACGACGTTGAGGAGCTGCCGCTCGCGGGGTTGCACTGTGCCTGGCTCGATGCGGCGGCCGCCCACGCTTTCCGCCACGGCGGCACCGCCGCCCCGGAACTGGTTCCATTTATAGAGCGATCCGAGCCCGACGATCACGACCGTGCCGAGCGCGATGGGCCCCAACAGGCCCGGCCGCCAATACCGCTGGGCCCGGGCTTCGACGGGAGGCAGGCCGAAATCGTCGCCGGTCTCGCGGCGGTTGTCCTCCACGTGGAGCACGAAGAAAAGCGCGGCGACGTAGCCGGCGAGAATCGTGCCGAGAACGGCCAGGGAAAACAGCGCGACGAGCCGCGACGTGCGTTTCCTGGCGCGGGCCTGCGCTTCGAAAAAGTCCATGTGGGCGGAATGGTGAAACGAGATAGGAACTGACACGGCCCGGCACCAAGACGGGTTGCTCTGCGTAGAGCCTACTGCATGAAAGTACGTACAATCACCTACCGCCACAAAAAACTCGTGATTTGCAACAGGAAATACCGCTCACGTATAAGAATAATCGTTTGTTGGCTTAGGGTTCTTTTCTGCGACAGTTTTCAGTGACCATATGAACCATCATATCCTCATACGAAAAGAGTTCCGCACCGATTTTAGAAACGCGTTTTCCCTCGGTGCTGGAATCGTTGTAATTTTCAGTCTGGGTGCTTGTTCATCGATTACACCGACGCCAATCGGGAAAAAAGAAATTCTTGAGTCAAGCCGGCAGGCCGCGTGAGGTGGACCCCTCTGATTAGACAGTTGGGACGTGAAAGTTAGTTATGAGATAAGGGTGGAGGACAAGTGTGAAAGCGAGGGAGGGGTGCTGGGGAGCGCAGCTCCCTGCCAGTCTGTGTATTGAAGATATGAATATATC
>SXSC01000323.1 GCA_005792355.1 Opitutaceae bacterium | reverse complement strand
CCTCGGCATGTCGCGCGACGACTCCGGCTCCGTCCTCGGCGCCTATCAGGAGTCCGAGATTATGAAGAAGAACCCGTTCGCCAGCATCGACCAGACCGGCGTCGGCCAGCTCATGCAGATCGCGATCACGAAGGGCCGCCAGACGAATCCCAACATCAAGCTCGGCATCTGCGGTGAACATGGCGGCGATCCCGATTCGGTGAAGTTCTGCCACAAGCTCGGCCTGAATTATGTGTCGTGCTCGCCGTACCGGGTGCCCGTCGCCCGCCTCGCGGCCGCCCAGGCCGCCGTTGCCGATCTGAAGGCAGCCAAGAAATAAGCCCGGGCTTCAGCGCCATCCCTCAACCCCGCCGGCCACCCGGCGGGGTTTTCTTTTTCCCGCAAGACCGCCCGCCGCCTTGGCGCAGGCGGATCAACCGCACCGGATTTTTTTGTTCGCGGCGCTTCGCCCGCCGGCACACCCTGCCTCGTCCGCGGTCTCCGCCACCGCCGCGCAGCCTCGAGGGCGACAACGCCACCACGACCACTTCTCCCAACCTTATGATTCGTCATCTGATCGCACTGGCGGTTCTGGCCGCCACCGCGGGAACATTCTTCGCGGCCAACCCTCCGCGCGGCGCGGAGAAGAAAGCGTCGGCCGCGGCGCAACTTCCTGAGTCCGAGCTTAACGCCCTCGCCGCCGCCACCGCGGCGTATGGCTGGATCAACCTGCTGCGCGATCCCGCTCTCACCGAGTGGCAGCGGGTGTCTTTGCCCCCGGAAACTCCCCTGGATGCCCGCAATCCCTGGCGCTACGACCGGGATACCGGCGTGCTCCACTGCGACGGGACGGGTCTGCACGAGATGCTCCTCGAACGCACCGAACGCGGCGACGGCATCTTTTATGTCGAATGGCGCTATGCCGGCGCACCCGCCAAGCCCAACTCGGGCATTTTTGTCCGCACAAAGCCGGATAACTCCATCTGGCATCGAGCAGACCTCGCACCGAAGAACCTCGGCATGCTCAGCGGCGCCAAGACGGGCCTCAACGGGAAGACCGGGCGTTTCAACAGTGGCCGGCGCCGGCCCGAACTCTTGAAGAAGGGCGACGAGTGGAACGTGACGGAGCTCGTGTGCGTTGGCTCCCGGGTGATGTTGCACGTCAACGGAGTGATCACCGCCGAAATGGCGGAGTCCGCGGCCACCAAGGGATTCGTCGGTCTGGAGGCTGATGGTGCTCCGCTCGAGTTTCGCGCGTTGAAGTTCAAGCCGATCCCGTAGCCGCCAGTCGGAACTACGCGGAACGCGGTCGGGGCAATCTCGGACACCGCGTGGTTGAACCGCCCGGATCCGGCCGAGCCGGCAGGCTCTCCCCCCAACCAAGCCGAAGTTTATCCCCTCTCTGGCGGGCAAACTTCGGGGGGGTGGGAGCGCGAGGGAAGCCCCCACGTTACTCGTCCCGATCACACCGCCTTCACCCGTCCGTTCGAGTCGCCGATGCGCTCGACGCCGGTCACACCCATGCGATCCGTCAGGCTGAGGAAAAGGTTGCTCATCGGCTCGCTGCCCAGCCGCGTGAAACGACCGGGGGTCAACGTGCCGCCGCCACCACCCGCGAGGACCACCGGCAGATTGTGGTGCGTGTGGCGGTTGCCGTCCGCATTGCCACTGCCGTAAACAATCATCGAGTTGTGCAGCAGCGAGTGACCGTCGATATCCTTCTTGCCATCGAGGATTTTCAAAAACCGCGCGAACCGCTGCATGTAGTAAAGATCGATTTTCCCGATTTTCTCCATCAGCTCCGGATCGTTGCGGTGATGGGAGCAAAAGTGGTGGCCTTCCGGAATGCCGATTTGCGGGAAGGATGAGTTGCTGCCGTCCCCGGCCAGCAAGAGCGTGGAGATGCGCGTCGAGTCCGTCTCGAACGCCATCGCAAGCAAGTCATACATCAGGTCCATGTGCTCGCCGAAATCCGACGGAATACCCGCCGGCACCTCCATGGTCGGCGTCGGCAGATCGCCAAACCGCTCCGTTCGCTGGATCCGCTGCTCGATCTCGCGCACTCCGGTCAGGTACTCGTCGAGCTTCTGCTGATCGTCCCGGCCGAGCTGGCGTTGCATCGTGCGCGCGTCGTCCGTCACAAAATCAAGGAGCGATTTTTGCGTCTCCTGACGGTGGCGGAAACTCCGCTGGCGTTCGCCCGGGGCCCCGCTGCCAAACAGCCGCTCAAACACGAGCCGCGGATTAGTCTCCGGGGCCATCGGAGTCGTGGCCGAGGCCCACGAGAGATTGTACTGATACGCGCAGGAGTAGCCGGAGTCGCAGCGTCCGGACTTGCGGACTTTGTCGCACGAAAGTTCCAGCGAGGAGAAACGCGTGACGTGCCCGAGGCGTTGCGCCGCCACCTGGTCCACCGAGATGCCCACCTGGATGTCGGCGCTGTCCGTCTTGCGCGCGCGTGCGCCAGTGAGAAATGTGGCGTTGGCCCGCGCATGATCGCCGGCGCCGTCGTTGCCGGCAGTCGCATTCTTGTGGTCCAGCCCGCCGAGCACCTGGATCGATTTCTGGAGCGGTGCGAGCGGCTGCATCGTCTGCCCGAGCGTGAAATCCGCTCCCTCACCCGCCGGCCACCAATGTTCCTGGTTTACCCCGTTGGGAATATACACAAACGCCATGCGCAACGGGGAGCCCGATGCCGTCACCCCCAGCCCGTCGCCCGCGAGCGGGGCGGCGGCGGCCCGCGCCCCGGGACGCAACGCGGACACCAGCGTGGGCAGCGCGACACAGGCGCCGACGCCACGGAGGAATTGCCGGCGGTTGAGAGCCTCGTGACGTTGGGCCGCAGCGCGCGGATTCCGGGAGGTGGGTGTGTTCATCGGGTAAGCGGAGTCTACTCTGTTCTGGGATTTCGTCTAGTGGAGTTTTGGGGACGGGGGCGCGAAAACGCCAATCGCCCGATCGGTGGCGGATTGATGGGGACGCGCCCTGCCGTACGGCAGGGTCACCGCGCCTTCGTTCGAAACGCGGGTGAGGGCACCCGCACTCCATTGGGAGACTGCCTCGATCAGCGATTCTCTCCAAGCAATCGTCAGGGGACTTCCGACCGGGAGGCCCCGGCCGCTGGGTCGGCCAGCGAGACCGCCCCGGCCGGCGTGGCGCGGCGCTGCTTTTGAAACGCCGGCGATTCGATGATGCCCAGCAGCAGCACCGACATCCGGCCGTCCGCCTGCGCGAGCCGCCCCACGATCTCGTCAATCGTGTGGGCGTCGTAATATTCCACGCCCCGGCCGAGCGCATACGTGAACAGTTTTTCGGTCAGGCAGCGGTAAATATCCATTTTCCGATCCCGTGCCATGACCCGCTTCAACTCCCGCACGTCGGAAAATCTCTCTCCCGTAATCAGCACGCCCGCCGGATCGATCGGCTGCCGGGCATCCGTGTCGCGCCAGCCACCGATCGCGTTGAAATTCTCCAGGGCGAGTCCCAGCGGATCCATGCGCGAATGGCAGGAGTTGCAGAGTTTGTTGGCGCGGTGCACGGCCAGCATTTCGCTCAGCTTGGGTTCGCGGTCCTTGAACTCCTTCTTCGATTCCTCGAGGTCGGGGACGTTGGGCGGCGCCGGCGGCGGCGGGATGCCCAGGATGTTCTCGAGAATAAACATGCCGCGCTTGACGGGCGAGGTGCGCGTGGGATTGGAAGTGACCGCGAGCACCGTGCCCTGGGTCAGGACCCCGCCGCGCGGACTGTCGGGCGGCAATTTCACCAGCCGCAGATTCTCCCCGGTCACGTCCGGCACGCCGTAGTGCGCCGCCAGCCGTTCGTTCAAAAAGGCGTAATCGGAATCGACCAGCTCCAGAACACTGCGGTCCTCGCGGATCACATGTTCAAAGTACATCTCGGTCTCGCTGCGCATGAGTTTGCGAAACGCGCTGTCGAATTCGACCCGGCCATCGCGGTTCGGCCGCGCCGCACCACCCAACGCCACCCGGGTGTTGATTTGCACAAACTCGACGTCCCGCGCCTGCAACCATTGGCCGGTGAAATTTCGGGCGAAGGCCTGCGCCTTGGGGTCATGCAACAGGCGCGTCACCTGGGCGCGCAGATTGGCCCGGAGCTGGCCCCGCTCCGCGAGCTGGAAGAGTTCGTCGTCGGGCATGGTCGACCAGAGAAAATACGACAGGCGCGAGGCGAGGGCGTATTCATCGACCGGCGCAAAATTCCCCGATCCCGCCACCGCTTCAGGCTCCTCCACCCGGAACAGGAATCGCGGCGAGCCGAGCACCGCCATCATGGCCCGGCCGACGCCCTCCTCAAACGTCTTGCCCGGCAGCGCATAGACTTGCCGGGCCAGGCCCACGAGTTGCGCGACCCTGGTCGCATCCACCGGACGGCGAAACGCCCGCGTCGCAAATTTCCCCAACACCTCGGCGGCGGACCGATCGCGCGCCGCCGCCTCTTCCGGCGCCGGTCCTCCGGGGAAGAACCGTGCGTAATTTTCGGGCACCGTCCAATGCTCCGGGCTTAACGGCCCTCGCAGCGTCAATGACGCGATCCGCATCGTCACACTCGTCGGCCCCGGGACGGTTTGCCGGCGAGGCGCGGCCGCCACCGGAACGTCCGTCGCCGCTCGGGCCGCTCCGGCGGGAATCTTCACCGCCACCGCGTCCTCGCCCGCCGCGACCACCGGCGGCAGCGGCACGACTTCAAACGACACGACCTGGCTGCCCGGCTGCCACGACACTTCGAACTCATGCCGAATCGCCCGCCCCTCCGACCAGACAATCTCCTCGGTGAACCGCTCCTCGTCGTTGATCCGGCAGACCAGCCGGCATCGGCTCGCATCGAAATCGAACGAACCGCGCGCCTCGATTTCCACGCTCACGCGATACCGGTCGGCTTGGTCAATGGTGAACGCACGGGACACCTTTGTCGCCTGTCGCGCATTGAGCCGCTCGCCGTTGCTCCCGCCCTCCCCGGCCCGGAAATCGCGCCCGGTCGCGACGCGTTCGCGCACGAGTTTCGCCACTTTCGGCACGGCGCGATCGACGATCGTCTCCGCGGCCGCGAGGTATTTTTCGAGCAGCAGGGGCGAAATGGTCAGCACGGCGGCATTGTTGTCGAAGCCGCTGCCGCTGTCGTCCGAGGGGAACTCAGCCTCGCTGTTGAAATCATAACCCAGCAGGTCGCGAATCGTATTGCGGTATTCGATGCGATTGAGCCGCCGGGCCGGCACTCGTCCGGGATCCGGGTTTTGCGGGTCGGTGCCGAAGACCCCGTACTTGATCCAGCTCGTGAGCGTGGCGATCTCCGTGGCCGTCGGCCGATCCAGCCCTTCCTCCAGCGGAGGCATCAGCCCGGCCTGCACGTTTTTCAACGCGGCCCGCCAGAGATCGCGTTTGCCCAGCAGCTCCCCATCCGAGGCGAATTCGTCGAGCGTCACGTCACCCTTGTTCAGCCCGCCGCCGTGACAGTCGTAGCAATACTTCGCGAGCAGCGGTTTGACGTTTTGGTGAAAACCGGCCGCCGCAGCCGGCTGGGGCATCGCCTGGCCGAGACCCGACGCAGCAACCCCGATCCACCCCACCAGCGCCGCGCAGCGCCGCGCGGCACCGAAAACTTCGGACGGATGAGAAACGGGGATGCGGAGCACGGCCGATTGACGAAGCATATGGGCGGAGGTGACGCTAGATAGTTCGCGCCAATAGTAAAGAACCCCGGGGCAAGCCCCAGGGCGTTTGCCGAAAACCGTAGGAGCGGCTTTACCCCGCGATGAATCGTCATGGCAAATGCACCCCGGCGTATAGCCGGTCTCCTGCGCCAACCAAGCCGAAGCAAGCTTCGGCGGATGGGACCCAGCGGAAATCAACCCTGGATCAGCCCGTTTGGGCTGGAGCATCCGATTCCATTTTGGCGACCGAGAGGAAATATTATTCCAGAATCGAAGCTCGGCCGTCCGCTGAATCGTCCCACCCGTGGGAAATTCACTTCCCACGAAGCGTACACGTTGGTCGAAGCACGGAATCGTCGAAATAACGGCTCCAGGGCACAATTCGTGGGTGAAACGAGTGTATAAGTCGAAAGCGTGAGAGAATTCAAGGCAGCTGGGAAAGGGGCGGGTTGGGCAACTATCGCACCCACGTCCTCGCTCGCTCGGGGGCGGCCGGCGTGCTTT
>SXSC01000322.1 GCA_005792355.1 Opitutaceae bacterium | reverse complement strand
TCGGCGCCGTCGGCGCGGCCGCGTTGCCGCTGTCGCTGCGGGCGGCCTCAAAGTCACCGCCCACCGGCTTCAGGATCTTCGCCTGCGACTGGACCCTGCAGAAGACCTGCAGTCCCGAAGCCTTTGAACTCGCCGCCCGGATCGGGCTCGACGGCGTGCAGGTGGATTTTGGCCGGCTCAAGGACGGCGTCACCCGCCTGCCCTTGTTCGATCCAGCCCACCAGGATCGGATTCTTGCCGCGGCCGCCCAGCACAAGGTGGTGGTGGCCTCGCTCGCGATGGGCGTGCTCAACAACGTCGCCTACAAGAGCGACGCCGCCACCGAGCAGTGGGTACTCGACAGCGTGGGCGTGATGAAACGCCTGAAGCAACGGGTCACCCTGCTCGCGTTTTTCGGCAAGGGCGATTTGGTCGACGACGAACCCGGCATCGCCGAGGTCATCCGCCGGCTGAAGAAGCTCGCGCCGCGCGCCGAGGAGGCCGGCGTCGTGTACGGCATCGAATCATGGCTCAAAGCCCCGGTGCTGGAACGGATCCTCGATGCCGTGAATTCACCGGCCATCCGGATCTACTATGATGTCGGCAACATGCAGAAAGTCGGCGAGGACATCGGCGCGGCGATTCGCCGGCTCGGACGTGAACGCATCTGCGAGGTGCACCTCAAGGACTACGACGATCTCTACGGCAAGGGCTCGATCGACTTTCCCGCGGTGCGCACCGCCCTCGATGCGTCCGGCTATCGCGGCTGGCTCGGGATCGAGGGAGTAAAGACCCCGCTCGGCGTCGAGCCGAGCATCCGCTACGACCTCGACTACCTCCGCCCCCACTTCCCCAAAACCACCTGACCCACGCGCCCCCGGGCCCGGTACGGCGAAACCAACATGTAACGTAATACGTTACATGTTGGTTTGGCCGCCGACCTGACGCGCGACGCATTCTCTCCCCCACTCCATGCAATCCTGTCCCCTCCGCAGCTCCGTCATCGGCAGCTATCCGTTTCCCAGCTGGCTCGAGTTCGCCAGCCAGCATCTCGAGGTGTTCGGCCGCACCGACCGCAGCGAGATTCAGGACGATGCCGTGATCGCCGCGGTGCACGATCAAGTCGACGCCGGGCTCGACGTCATCACCGACGGCGAACAGACGCGGCTCGATTTCAATCTCTCCTTCTACGGCTACCTCGAGGGCATCGAGCTTGAGGGTGCCTCCCCCCGCCGCTTCGGGCCACCCGCCCACGACCAACGCGGCAAGCACGCCATCACGGGCGACCTGCGCGCTCCGCGCGGGCTGGGCGTGGTCGAGGAGTTCAAGCGCCTGCAACGCCTCGCGCCCTCCGGTCCGACGCTCAAGGCCAGCGTGCCGGGCCCGTACACTTTGAGCGGCCGCCTGCTCCCAAATGCGCAGTACGCCGACCGCTGGGCAATCACGGAGGCACTGCTGCCCGTCGTGCGCCAGGAACTCTCGAACCTCGTGGCGGCAGGTTGCCAGGAAGTCAGCGTCGATGAACCGTCGATGAGCTGTTACGCACACCGTGAGGACCCGCGGCGGTTCGTCGAAATATTCAACCGCACCGTCGAACCGGTGGTCGGTCGCACGCGGGTCTGCACGCACCTGTGCTTCGGCAACTACAAGGGCCGCGCCATCGCGCCACGCCGCCTCGCGCCGATGTTCCCGGCGTTTCTCGATTTCCACGCCGATGAAATGCACGTCGAGATGGCGAGCCGCGAGTTCGCGGAACTCGAGGTGATCGCGGAGATCGCGCGGCGGATGGACGTCGCCGTGGGCATCGTCGATGTGAAGAGCTACTACGTCGAAACGCCGGACGACATCGCGCAGCGCGTGCGCCGGTGTCTCCAACATACGCCGGCCGATCGGCTCGTGTTTGCCCCGGACTGCGGCCTGAGCCAGACCGCCCGCTGGGCCGCGCAACCCAAACTGCGCAACCTGGTGACCGGCATCCGGCAGGTGAAAAAGGAGCTCGGGCTGTGAGCCAAAGACTTCCTCGCTTTCCGGAGGTGGGGCCCCGCGCACTCCCTCGACAGGCTCGGGACCCTGAGCTTGTCGAACGGGCGAGGCGGCCTGGGTTGGCCGATAGGTCACTCGAATCGGCCATCCATCGCCCCTTGGAACTTAGAGGGCGTCGAAAAAGGTCTCGGCGAGGCATATTTTTGCGGAGGGCTGCGCTTCGTCGCAGCCGTTTTTTCATTCGCGGCGCCGACGAAGCGGCGCCCTCCGAATGAACTTTTTCGACGCCCACCCAGGCCGGTTCGGAGAACCGGCCCCACCGCCAAGCCACGAGTTGATTCGAAATGGACCGACGAATGTTGGTCCGAATTGAGCCGTGGGTGACGAACGTCCCCTGCACATGATCCAACCCCTCCTCCGCGACGACGCCCTGCTCGCCAATATCGCCTCGGCCCGGGCTGACCGCGAGCCCAGCCGCCTCTTCACCTGGTGGCTTGGCCAGAGTGGTTTTCTGCTCTGCCACGCCGGCGATTGTCTGCTCTTCGATCCGTATTTGAGCGATTCACTGACGAAGAAATATGCCGCGACGGACAAACCCCACGTGCGAATGACCGCGCGCGTCATCGATCCGGCACGACTCGACTTCGTCCAGGCCGTGACGTCTTCGCACAACCACACGGATCATTTCGACGCGGAAACCCTCGGGCCACTCTTCCTTGCGTCACCTGCGGCGAAACTCGTCCTCGCCGCCGCCAACGTCGATTTTGCCGCGCCGCGCCTCGGCGAGACTTCGCGGTCGCGCTGCGTGCCGCTGGCCGACGGCGAGCGCGCCACGGTCGGTCCGTTCACGATTGAAGCGGTCCCGGCCGCCCACGAGGAACGGTCGCCGGCGTTTACCGGATTCGTCGTCAGTGTCGGCCCCTTTCGCCTCTACCATAGCGGCGACACCGTGCTCTTCCCCGGCATGGAAGCGCGGCTGCGCCCGTACGCCGTCGATCTCGCGTTCCTCCCCATCAACGGCCGCGCTCCTGAGCGCCGCGTGTCCGGCAATCTCGACGGCCTCGAAGCCGCGCGACTTGCCCATGCCATCGCCGCGCGCTGCGTCGTGCCCTGCCACTACGAGATGTTCGAATTCAACACCGCCTCGCCCGTGGCCTTCGCCACCGAATGTGCGCGGCTCGGCCAGGCGTGCATGGTGCCCCGGGCCGGAGAGCGCCTGACAATCCGCGCCCGCCCATGAGTTTTGTCCGTACGGTTCTGAGCGACGTGCCACCGGCGCCGTCCGGCGGTGCACCAGCGCTCAGTTTCCCGCCGACCGTTTTTTCCGCTCAACTGCGCGCGGCGGGCATGACCGCCAACGCACTGCACCGCTTGTTTGTCACCACCCCCGCCGCCACCTTCTCCTTCGCCGCTGTCTCACCGTAATTCTTATCCACATGAAAAAACTCAAGGTTGTCGGACTGAACTTCGATCACATGCACATGGGCGATCTGCTGCGCCAATGCCAGCAGCACCCCGACGTGGAAATTGCCGGCATCTGCGACGACGACCCCGCGCGGATGGCCCGGGCGATCGCCCATTTTCAGATCCCGGCCGAGCGCGTGTTCACCGATCCGCACCGGTGCCTCGCCGCGACCGAACCGGATTTCGTGGTCCTGTGTCCCGCGACCGCGCGGCACGCGGAGTATGTCGAACTGGTCGCCCCGTATCGGGCGCACCTCTTTGTCGAAAAACCCTTTGCCGCCACACTGGCGCAGGCTGACCGGATGATCGCCGCTGCGAAGAAATCAAAAAAACTCCTCGCGATCAACTGGCCGCTCCGCTGGGTGCCGGCCCATGTGACGGCGCACCGCCTGCTCGGGGAAGGTCGGATCGGCGCGCTGCAGGAAGTGCATTTCTACGACGGCAACCGCGGGCCGTTGTGGCATGGCGCGGACAAGCTCGAGCTGACCCCGACGACCGCGACGAAGCGGAAAAGCTGGTTCTATCAGGCGAAACGCGGCGGCGGTTCGCTCCTGGACTACCTCGGCTACGGCACGACCCTCGGCACCTGGTTTCATGGTGGTCGGAAGCCAATCGAGGTCACCGCCGTCGTCGACCGCCCGCGCGGTCTCGAGGTCGATGAACACAGCATCACAATCGCGCGCTACGCCAGTGGGCTCACCAAATTCGAAACCCGCTGGGGGACGTTCACCGATCCCTGGATCCACCAGCCGCAGCCGAGATGCGGCTTTGTGCTGAAAGGCGAAGACGGCACGATCAGCTCCTACGACTACGCACCGACCATCCGGGCGCAGACGCGCGCCAACCCGGGCGGCGAGGACGTCGCCGTGGACGCGCTGGTCGCGCCGTGGCAGGACCCGATCCAGTATTTTGTGCACTGCATCCGCGAGGGCCGGCCGATCGAGGGCCCGCTCTCACCGAAGATTTCGCGCATCGGCCAGCAGATCGTCGATTCCGCCGTGCTGAGCGCACGCCTCGGGAAAACCGTGAAACTCGTCGCCTGAGCCATGAGCGCGAAAACCCCGGACGGCACCTACGGTGTGAGCAATGCCACCACCGGCGGCGCGACCACGGCGCCCGTTCTCACCTATCTTCCACCGCGACCCCGCCATTACCGGCCGCGCCTCGGCCTGATCGGTTGCGGCGGAATTTCAGAATATCACCTGCGGGCGTATCGGGCGATGGACCTCGACGTCGTGGCGTTGTGCGACCGCGACACGGCACGTGCGCAAAAACGCCGCCAGGAGTTTTACCCCCAGGCAGCGGTGTTTTCCGATTATCGCGAACTGCTGCGGCGCGACGACATCGCGGTGGTCGACGTGGCGCTGCACCCGGCGGATCGCATCGCGGTCATCGAGGCGGCGCTGCGCGCCCGCAAGCACGTGGTCAGCCAGAAACCCTTCGTGCTCGATCTCGCCGACGGCGAGCGGTTGGTCGCGCTCGCGGAGGAGATGGACGTGAAACTGGCGGTGAACCAGAACGGCCGCTGGGCGCCGCATTTCTCGTATCTCACGGCGGCGATTCACGCTGGGATCATCGGCGACGTCGCGAGTGTGGATTTCACTTTGCAATGGGACCACACGTGGACCGCCGGCACGCCCTTCGAAGCGATCCACCATCTCGTGCTGTTCGATTTTGGCATCCACTGGTTTGACATCACGGCGCAATTCACCCGGGGACGAAAGGCGACCCGCGTGTGGGCCAGCACGGGCCGCACGGAATTCCAGCGGATGAAGCCGCCGATGCTCGCGCAGGTGGCGATTGATTTTCCCGGCACGCAGGTCCGCCTGAATTTCAACGGCCACGTGCGGCACGGTCAGGAGGATCGCACGGTCGTGTGCGGCCGCGACGGCACCTTGCGGAGCTTTGGCCCGAGCCTCTCCGAGCAGACCGTCACGCTGCACACGCCGGGAGGCGACGCCACGGCGGTGCTCGAGGGCACGTGGTTCACGAGTGGTTTCCAGGGCGCGATGGGCGAGTTGCTCTGCGCCATCGAGGAGAACCGCGAGCCCACGCACAGTGCGCGCAACAACCTCGACAGCCTCGCGCTCTGCTTCGCGGCGCTGGCCAGCGCGGACTCTGGCCAGCCGCAAATCCCCGGCACCGTGCGCCGCGTCGCCGCGCACTAGTGTTACCCCGATAGGCTGATATTGATCCAATATTGGGAACGTATCCGCCGGGGTCCGTCCGTGAATTGTCAGTCCGCGTCAGCCGTGAACGCCGCGCTGTGACCTGTCCGACATTAGGGTTTGGGCGAGATCGCTTCCTGGCTTGAGGTGCGCCGACCGGGCGCGACGGCTCAACGAAAAGCTGCGCAACGACAAGCCCGGTTCCGGCGGCGCCGATGTGCACGCCGCAGGACCAAGAGTGGTGCGCAGGGATTGGCAATTCACGGACTGCCCCGTCGGGCCGCGTTCCCAGCCCCTTGAAAGGGCCGCCGTGCGACTACAATGCGTCCGCCAGCGATCGCCTCTTGGGCGTGCGAGCTTTGCCGCCATCGCGGCGATCTCACCGATGGTGAAACACCCGCTGACAATCTCATTTCTTGTCAGCGGGCGGAACGAGCCCTATCACCCGGCCTCCATGCACGACATTGAAATTCCTGAAGACTTGAAGGATCGCCGCGAGAGGCAGGTGGGCCTCACCATTGCCATTCTCGCCATTCTGCTGGCGGTCGTGTCCGCGCTCGGCAACGAGCAGGACAACGAGAAGATTGTGAAACAGATCGAGTCCTCCAACGGTTTCGCCTGGTACCAGTCGAAGCGCATTCGTTCCGGCATGAACGAGCTCCAGATGGAGCAGATGAAGATCGAGCTCGCCGGCCAGCCCTCCGCGGCACAGCGCGAAGCGATCACAAATCTGGAGACCCGGCTCACCGCCAAGAACGAGGAATACAAGGTTGAGAACGAGAAGATCCTCAAGGAGGCCGAAGCTGCCAAGCAGGCCGCGGAAATCGCGGATCTCCGCGGCAACCGTTTCGACCGTTCCGAGGTCTTCCTGCAAATCGCCGTCGTGTTTTGCTCGATTACCCTGCTGACCAAGGTGCGAACCTTTTTCCTGGTCGGCGTTCTGCTCTCCGTCATCGGCGCGGGGGTCGGCCTGTGGGCCTTCCTGAGCTGACCGCCGGCGCACAAGACGCTAGAACTTCATTGGGATTCGATCCGAGAAGGAGTTGGCGGCGTGGCAATTCCGCCGGTTGCGGCCGCGTAGTCGCGAAGCCGCTGACCGGCGTCGCCCGCGTTCAGGAGGTCCTCGTTTGGGGGCGAATCCCGTCCAATTGGAAAATAATCGCGCCAATTGCGTCCTCTTTCCACATTTACCTTGAGTCGCGGGTCGGATGTGCCCCACTCGTGCCGTCCAAGTCGGGGCGTAGCTTAGCCTGGTAGAGCGCTACGTTCGGGATATTATCGCATATCAAGACGATTCGATGCCTAATCGCTTTTGGGGTCGTGGGGTTGCTGAAAAAGGCTTTAATATGCAAATGGCGTTAGATGCGCAGATGCGGGCGCATTTAGATTCATTAG
>SXSC01000321.1 GCA_005792355.1 Opitutaceae bacterium | reverse complement strand
CTCGCGCAACGCTCGGCTCCGCCACCGGGGGCTCCGGCCTGGAGGGTTGGTCTGCGCTCTTCGTTACTAGTTGGTTGGACATCTGGTTCATTGGCTTTCGGGTTTACTATCCCGTGTCCAAGGAAATCGGTGCCGACATAAAAGTGCGGATGGATGCGGCGGCGCGGTCATCCCCGGGTTGTTGACGCCCGTGGCGGACGGAAGGAGCGGCGGCTTGTTTGCCAGAGGCGCGGTTGGCCACGGCCGGGGTGCGACGGTTGTTCTGCGTCGGGCTCTTCCCTGACAACGGACGCCTCCTTTTTGCGCCTTTTTGTGTTTTTTGTGGCCATCCCCTCCGAGAATTAGGTTTGGTTGCGGCCCTGCCGCGCTACCCTGGGCTCGCGACGTTCACGGATGACGGCAGAAACAGGATGGGCAGAAAAAGGAAAACGCCTGAACCACGTCCGCACGGCGCCCGCCCGCGCAGAATCAAGGCCCCCCGACTCCGCTCTTTTTCTGCCCTCCGGTTTTTTCGGCCCATGAACTGCAGCGACCCCGAGTGTTGAGCCGGATCCATTCAGTCCGGGTGCGTTTCACGGGTAAACCGCCGGACCCCAATCAGGGTCGGCTGGACCCTCCGGAGGCGGGCAAGCCTTGGACCACGCCTTGCAGACCGCACCGATCTTCCGCCGGTGTCTACGGCGCGCACTCCGCGACTCCGCCCGGGACCCTGAGCTTGTCGAACGGGCAAGGTGCGGCCGTACGCTCCACTGCATCGTTACGGCTGAAGGCGCTTGGGCAAGCGCCCCTCCTTCGCTCGGTGGATCGGACCGCGGGCTTGCCGCCGGGCGGTGCGCCTCCACACTCCGGCCCGTTCATGCGCGTAATTTTACTCATCGCCTTTGGTTCCGCACTGGGCGGCGTCGCCCGGTATTTGGTTTCCGGATTCATGGCGGAGCGGGTGGGGGAGGCGTTTCCCTGGGGCACGCTCCTGGTCAACGTCGTCGGCTCGGCCCTCATCGGCGTGCTGGCAGGGCTGGAGGATGCCGTGCGCGTTGGCTTTCCGCCTGAGGCGCGGCAATTTCTGATGGTGGGAGTGCTGGGCGGGTTCACCACGTTTTCCGCGTTCAGCCTCCAGACGCTCCGCCTGCTGCACACCGGCGACTGGCAGCGGGCGGGGGGCAATGTGCTCCTCAGCGTGTGCGCGTGCCTGGTCGCGGTGGCGCTCGGCTACCGGCTGGCACGCATGGCGGCCTGAACTTCGTTCCGCGGCCTGCTTCCGATCCACGAACGCCCAGCTCCGAACTTCGATCCCCTGTCCGTATGAATCCCCGATCCCCTCTCCCGTTTACCGTGCTGTCGGAGCGCATCCGCGACCCGAAAATGAACGTACCGCTGCGTGCCGATTCAAGGCATCGTTCCGGCTGGCTCCTCCGTGCCTCGCTTTGTTTCCTCTGGCTCGCTCTGCTGGGCGCGCCGGCAGGGGTGCCGGCGGCCCCGGTCGCCACCCCCGGCCCGAAGGTCTTCAAGGCGGGGGCGGCGACGGCCAACATCACGCCGCAGCTCGGCGACGGCATTGTCGGGAATTTCGACGTGCCGCCCGCCACGCATGTCCACGACGAACTGCACGCGCGCTGCCTCGCGCTCGACGACGGCACCACGCGCCTCGTGTTCGTCGTGGTGGACAGCGTGTCAGTGAACCGCGAAGTCTTCGACGAAGCGAAGCGGCGGATTCACGCGGCGACCGGCGTGCCGGTGGCGCATCTGATGATGTCGGCCACGCACACGCATTCCGCCACGAGCGCCCGCGGACCGAATGCGTTTGTCATGCGGGCGGGGGCCGCCGCCGCAGACGCCGCGCCCGGACTGTCGCTCGACAACTACCAGACCTTCCTCGCACTCCGCATCGCCGATGGCGTGCAGCGCGCCCTGAACAACCTCGCCCCGGCGCGGATCGGCTGGGGCGCGGGCCAGGTGCCGCAGCACGTCTTCAACCGCCGCTGGCTGCTCAAGGAGGGCAAGACCGCCGTGAATCCCTTCGGCGAGCAGGACCGCGCGATCATGAATCCCGGCAGCGGTCGCAAGGATCTGGAGCGCCCGGCCGGGCCGGTGAATCCCGAGGTGTACTTTATTTCCATCGAGTCGAAGAACGGGCGGCCGCTCGCGTTGCTGACGAATTACTGGCTGCACTACGTCGGGGGCGTGCCGAACGGACACATCTCAGCGGACTACTTCGGCGTGTTCTGCGATCGCCTGCAGCAATTGCTCGGCGCCGACCGGCAGGATCCGCCGTTCGTCGGGCTCCTGGCCAACGGCCCCTGCGGCGACGTGAACAACATCGACATCACCACGCCAGCGCCCAAGTACGCGCCGTATGAAAAAATGCGGATCGTGGCCGACGACGTGGCCCGGGAAGTGATGCGCGTGCGGGCGACGTTCCAGCATCGCGAGTGGGTCGAGTTGAAGGCGGCGCAGGCGGAACTCGATTTGCAGACCCGCCGGCCGGGTCCGGAACTCGTGGCGCGGGCGAGGCAAATCGTCGCGCGGCCCGCCACGATTTCGCCGATTCACCGGCACGAAAAAGCCTACGCCGAGAGGACGATTAGCGCGGCCGACTGGCCGGAGTCGCTGAGCATCGTTTTGCAGACCTTCCGGATCGGTGACCTCGGCATCGCGGCGATTCCCTTTGAGGTGTTCACGGAGATCGGCCTCGAGCTCAAGGCGAAGAGCCCATTCAAGGACACGTTCACGATCGAGCTGGCGAATGGCGGTTATGGTTATCTGCCGACCCCGGAGCAGCACGCGGTCGGCGGCTACGAGACGTGGCTCGGCACGAATCGCGTCGAGCGCGAAGCTTCGCAAAAAATCGTCACGACGCTGCTGGGGCTGTTCGAGCGGGTGAAGTGAGAGCTGGCGCCGGGTGGCCAAGGCCGGCACGTCGTACGGCGTGTGGGGTGCAATAATCGGTCTGCGAAATGCAGCCCGGGCTGAAGCGATCTGGACACCGAATCATGCCGCAACAACTCTGAACCCATGAAACTCCCCCTTCTCCCTGGCGCCTGGCTCATCGCGCTCCTTGCACCGTGGACCGCGTTTTGCGCGGCCTCCGCCACGCCGGCCTCGCCGAACATCATTTACCTCATGGTCGATGACATGGGCTGGGGCGACGCCGGCTGTTACGGGCAGAAGCACATCCAGACACCGAACATCGACCGCTTGGCCCGGGACGGCACGCGGTTCACGGATGTCTATGCGGGCGGATCGGTTTGCGCGCCGTCGCGCAGCGTGTTGATGACCGGCCAGCACCTCGGCCACACCCGGGTGCGGGGCAACTCCGGGATGGTCGGCGGCGTCGGCGAACAGCGCCGCGTGCCGTTGGAACCGGAGGATGTGACGGTCGCGATGCTGCTCAAACAGGCCGGCTACGTCACCGGCATGACGGGCAAGTGGGGTCTCGGCGAGCCGGGCACCGCGGGCATTCCGAACAAGAAAGGCTTCGACGAATGGTTCGGTTATCTCAACCAGCAGCACGCGCACACCTACTACACCGATTACCTCTGGAAAAACACGGAACGCGTCACGCTCAAAGGCAACCTCGACGGCCGGACGACGGAGTACTCCCACGATCTCTTCGCCGATTTCACGCTCGATTTTGTGCGACGCCAGCAGCGCGGAAAATTTTTCCTCTACCTGCCCTGGACCCTGCCGCACGGCAAATACGTTGTGCCCAGCCTTGAATCGTATGCGGACAGGGACTGGCCGGCCGACTACAAGGTCCATGCCGCGATGGTCACGCGCCTGGACCGCGACCTGGGCCGGCTGATGGCGTTGTTGCAGGAACTCGGACTCGACGAGAAAACCGTCGTGTTTTTCTGCTCGGACAACGGCGGGGTGGATCGGCGGGAAGGCGTGCTCGACAGTGTCGGGCCGTTTCGCGGCAAGAAGGGCGTGCAAACCGAGGGCGGCCTGCGCGTGCCGATGATCGTGCGCTGGCCGGGCAAGGTCGCGGCGGGCCGGGTCAGCTCGGTGCCATGGTATTTCGCCGATGTGCTGCCGACGCTCTGCGCGATTGGCGGCGCGAAGGTCGCGGGCAGGGTGGACGGAGTCAGCGTGCTGCCGACGATGCTTGGCCAGACCCAGCCGGAGCTGAACACGCGCATGATGTACTGGGAGCAATACAGCGGCGGGTTTCAGCAGGCCGTGCGCTGGGGCCGGTGGAAGGGCCACTACGATTCCGCCCGGGAGGCTTTCGAGCTGTACGACCTGCAGTCGGATCAGATGGAGTTGAACAACCTCGCGGCGAAACAGGCCGACGTGGTGCGGCAGATGCGGGCGTTCATGACTGCCGCGCACGTGCCGTCTCCGAACTGGAGCGCGCCGGCGGTCGCGAAGCGGAAGCAAAAGGGTTGAGGACCCGCGGGGACATTCTGGTCGTGGCGATGCAGTTGGGGGTGGAGCCCGATGGGGCCAGCGGGCGCGACCCGGCAGTGTTTTCGCTTCCATAATTTTCAGGTGCGCGAAAATCCGGGTTGCGCCGAAGTTATTTTCCCCACTGGATTTTTGCCTGACAAATTCGGCTGCGCGCTGAGAGCATCTGGTTCGCACATGAATTCTCATCCGACTGGCCCCGCTCCCGCCAGCCGCCCGACTTCCAGCCCCCGGTTGCTGTTGGTCTGCGTGCTCACGGTGATCGTGGCGAGCTTCCTCGCCTCCCTCGTGCAGTCCTCGGGCGGGCGCGTCCAGGTGGTGGGGATCAAAATTCCGACCCAGAATGGGCAATGGCTCGTGGCGGACCTTTTCCGCCCGCGGAGCGCGACGAAGGAGCGACCGGCGCCGCTGGTGGTCGTGGTACCGGGCTTTCAACGTTCGAAGGAAACCCAGGCCAACATCTCGTTGGAGCTGGCGCGTCGCGGCATCGTGGTGATCGCGATCGATCCCTACGCGCAAGGGGGCTCGAGCGCCTCGATGGCCCAACGGTCCGCGACCGACGAGGGCTACGGGATGTTCGCGGTCGTCGATTACGTCGCCGGGACCGGCAACCTGAACTACGTCGACCGGCAGCGGATCGGCGTGACCGGGCATTCGGCGGGCGGGAACGCGGCCATCCAGGGGGCCAGTTATTTTGGCAAGGAAGCCGAGCTAAGCGGGCGGCCCAGCAAACTGCACGCGGTGTATGTTTCGGGCTACGTCCTGACGCTGACGGACCGGATTCTGCGGAGCGTCCGCTCCCACGTCGGGATCGGCTATGCCTTCCACGATGAAGGCGCTTACCGCAACGAACTGAAAAATGGCGACATGCGCCGGGCGCCGGAGGCCCTGCGCGTGGTGCGATCGGGGCTGGGGCGCGAGGGTGCGGATCTCGCGGAGGTCGAGATCGGGCGATACTATGGCGACGCCGCGGCGCGCCGCCTGCGGGTGGTGCACAACGAACGGGTGCTGCATCCGTTCCAGCCCTACAGCCCCGAGGCGACCGCGAACCAGCTGGACATCGTGATCTTGCTTTCGAACACGGTCTGCTACGTCCCGCTCTGAGGCCGGGGTCCCGTGATTCCCGATGGTCGACGTGCTGGCTTGGCATCTGTGGTCTTTCTGCATCTGTGGGAGGTCCTTCTTCCCGCGTACATTTTCAAGCCACGGAGTTTGAACAGAAGGCAACAAAGAGAGCGAAGAGTCGTTCGTTTCCCTCCCGGCCGGAAGCCGCTCCCTTCGTCGACTCAGCGTCCGATGAGCTGGCGCTCGCGGGTGAGGAACTGCTTGCGTTCCGCGTCGGGCAGGCGCGCGTTCGCCAGCGTGCGCTGGTCCACCGCCCGTGCTTCCGCCCACCGGCCCTGCCGTCGGGATTCGCCTGGGGCGTTTCCTCGGCGCCGGTCTGCTTCGCCAAGCCTCCGCTGGCCAGGGCGATCGCGACCATAAGTTCCGGTTTTCGCAAGTGCGCCCGGGCCGGACCCGGGAAGGTTTACCCGCCGGGCACCGCGAAAGTTTGACGCGACCCATCCGCCGCGTTTCGTTGCGCCAGTTGCACGCCGCCCCACGTCACTCCCCCGCGCCCGAGTTTTCCCCCGGCCAACGCCAGGCGTTGTGGGTGCTCTGGCTGACCTACGGTTCGTTTTATTTTTGCCGCAACAATCTCGGGGTCGCGCTGCCCGGGCTCCAAGCCGAGTTTGGCTACACCAAGGCGCAGCTCGGCACCGTGCTGATGGCGCTCAAACTCGCCTACGGCGCGGGGCAGTTCATCAACGGCCAGCTCGCGGAACAATGGTCGCCGCGCAAGTTGCTCGCGCTCGGCCTGCTGGCGTCGGCGGCGCTCAACGTCGTCTTCGGCTGGGCGACGGCGCTCTATTTTCTGACGTTCGTCTGGGCCTGCAACGGCTACGTGCAGGCGCTCGGCTGGCCGGCGACGATGCGGGCCGCGGCCAACTGGTTTCCGGCGAGCCAGCGCGGTCGCGCCATCGGCATCATCGGGACGGGGTACCAGCTGGGCGGGGCCCTGACTTTTGTGGTGGCCGGCTGGGCCGCCGAACATTTTGGCTGGCGCGGTGCGCTCTACGTGCCCGCCGGGCTCGTCGCGGCGAGCGCGGTGCACCTCCTGTTTTTCCTCACGGACGCACCGGCGGTGAAATTCGCGGCGAGCGACGTGGCTGGGGCGGTGGGCGGCGCGCTGCCGCCGGCGCGATCCTTTCGCGCCAACCTCGCGCTTACGCTCGGCAATCGGGCGCTGTGGCTGGTCGCGCTGGCGCTCTGCCTGCTCGACGCGTGCCGTTACGGATTCACGGATTGGGGCGTGACACACCTCAAGGAAGTGCGAAACGACAGCGTGAGTCTCGCGGCCTTCAAGTATGCCGTGCTGCCCTTTGGCGGCATGGCCGGCGCTTATTGGTCCGGCTGGGCCACGGATCGCTTCTACGCGGGGCGCCGCGTGCCGATCATCTGCGCGCTGCTCGTCGCGCTGGGCCTGCTCGGGCTCGCTTACGACACGGTGTTGCACTGGGGCCTGTTGCCTTCGGTCGCGATCTTGTTTCTCATCGGCTTTTGTATTTTCGGGGCGCAGGTGCTGCTGGTGGGCACGTTGCCGGTGGACCTCGCCCGGCACGGCACGGCGGCGGCGGCGGCCGGTTTCGTGAACTTCATGGGCTACATGGGGGCGGCGGCGGGGGACAAACTCACCGGACACATCGCGCAGGATCATGGCTGGGAGCAGGCCGTGCGTTTCTGGGCCGCGTGCGCCTTTGCCAGCGCCATCGTGATCGCGTTCCTGTGGAACGTCGGCGGGTCGCCGCGTGAAAATAAAGGAAGCGCGACGACGTGAGGTCACGGTTTAATTCCCTGAACCACCACCTTTCGCAACAATTCCGCGGAATCCACCTATGAGGCGACGAATACTCCAAGACCGGATGGCCACCAAAAACACTAAAGGTCGCAAAAAACGGGCCCGTCTTTTTGCGCTTCTGGCGTTTTTTGTGGCTATTCCCTCTGTGATTTGCGTTTGGTCGCATCGCCACCACCCCATGCACACACCCACCCCATGAAGGCCATCATCATCGGAGCAGGACGCGGCAGACGGCTGATGCCCACGACGGCGGACACCCCGAAATGCTATGCCGAGGTGCATGGCCGCCGGCTGCTCGACTGGACGCTGGCGGCATTCGCGGACGCGGGCATCACCGACATCTGTTTCATCGGCGGCTACCAGATCGACAAGGTGCGCCGGGAATATCCGCAGTTCACGTTTCGCCACAACGCCGGATGGGAGCACAACAACATCCTCCTCTCGCTGATGCACGCGCAGGATCAGATGGGCGAGGGGTTTGTCTGCTGCTATTCGGACATCCTCTTCACGAGTGACGTGGTGCGCCGCGTGCTCGATCATCCGGCGGAGATCGCGCTGAGCGTCGATACCGCGTGGCTCGCGCGTTACCAGCATCGCACGCAGCACCCGCCGGACGATGGCGAAAAGGTGACGGTGGCCAACGGCACGGTGACGCGGGTGCATCGCGGCATTCGCCCGGCCGAGGCGCATGGTGAATACACGGGCATCGCGAAATTCACGCCGACCGGCGCGGCGCAGTTGCGACAGCACTTCGCGCGGGCGAGGGAAAAATTCGCCGGCCAACCGTTCCGGGAGGCCGCGGTGTTCGAGAAGGCCTATCTCATTTTGCTTTTCCAGGAGATGATCGAAGCCGGCGTCAGCTTCGCCCACGCCGACACTCCGGGAAACTACATGGAGGTCGATACGCAGGAGGATTTCGAACTCGCGCGTCGCCACTGGCCGGATTCTCGCTCCGCAAAAATCTAATCTCAGCCTCCGCCCTGGGCGGAAATTTTCCTTCATGAGCAAACCCAAACTCTTTCCCGCCTCGGTCGTCGGATCGCTGCCGCGGCCGGCGTTTGTCCTCGATCTGATCAACGACCGTCCGCCGCTCGCACCGGAGCCCTACGCCCATGCGATGGGGGCGGCGATCCGCTATGCCATCGCCCTGCAGGAGCATGCGGGCATCGACGTGATCACCGATGGCGAGTGGGGCCGGAAGTCCTACATCGGGGTGATCGCCGAGCTGGCGCACGGTTTTGACGTGGGCGCGCTGCCCGACGGCCGTCCGTTTACGCTGGTGAGCGATCGGCTCGCGCCGAAGCACCCGGGCTTCATCGCGCGGGAGGTCACCTTCCTCAAGGCGATCACTTCGCGTCAGATCAAGTCCACGCTGCCGTCGCCCGCCCTGCTCGGCGAACGGATGTGGAGCGCCGAAAAATCGGGGAAGGCCTATCCCAGGCGCGAGGATTTCGTCCGCGCCTGCGTGCCGATCCTGCGGCGGGAGCTGGAGCTGGTGCGCGATGCCGGCGCCGACATCGCCCAAATCGACGACCCGCATCTCTGTCTCTTTGTCGATCCCGCGGTGCGGGCGAAGTATCCGGACCCCGATGCCGCCGCGGCGTTTGCCGTCGACATGATCAACGAGGTGGTCGGCGGCGTGAGTGGGATCAAAATCGCGGTGCACCTCTGCCGACGGGCCGGCGGCCGCGCGCGCGGCGAGGCCTGCCACTGCGGTGGCTATGGGCCGATCATTCCGTTTCTGAACCAGCTCAAGGTGCAGCAGCTCACGATGGAGTTCACGGCGCCGCAGGCGGGCGACATGGCGGTTTTCCGCGAGCTGCGCGAAGATTACGAGATTGGGCTTGGCTGTGTGGATGTGACGCCGGGCTGCATCGATTCGGCGGAGACGATTGCGGGCCGGGTCCGCCAGGCGCTGCAGTTTCTGGCGCCCGAACGGATCACGTTGAACCCGGACTGCGGATTCGCGCCGGGTTCCGGTGCGGTGGTGAGTCTCGATGAGGCGTATCGCAAGCTCTGCCACGAGGCGGAGGCGGCGCAAATGCTGCGGGCGGAGTTTGGGTGAGGCGGAGATGCGGGGGCGGGGGGACCCGAGCCGTGTCGATTCAGTCCGAGGTGGAGCCCGTTGTCCCCAACGGGCTCATTTGAAAGCGTACGGCTCAAAACCCGATGAGGACATCGGGTTCCACCATTTGGTGATTTCGTTTTCAAAGGTGAGACGCACATCCACTGAAGGGCGACGGCCTGGCCAGCCGATGGAGTGCGGGTGCCCGCACCCGCCGATCGAATGGTCGCGGGGTGAGCGATCCAGAAGTTCTTCCGGCTGATGGGCGGTTTTCTCCCGATCGCGACGAGACCCGCGCTCACCGGCGTGACGGAAACCGTGAGCCCCCGACTCCGGAAATCTTCCTGCCCCCATTTTTCTGACCAGCCTCGGAGTTTGGGAAAAAACCGGGACAAATCTCCCGCCGCCGATGAGGTCGCGGCCCGCACTCGCGATTCCGGGCGCAGTTTTTTTTGAGGAACGCAGCCCCTCTGACTGAATGTCCCGACCTACTTTCGCCTCGCCGTTTATTTCGTCAGGCGAAGACCGCCTCGCGATCAGGCGCACTGAGCAACCGCCATTTCCCGGGCGGGAGTTTGCCCAGTTGAAACTCGCCGATGCGAACGCGAATCAGCCGCAAAGTGGGATGGCCGGTTGCCGCAGTCATCCGCCGCACCTGCCGGTTCTTGCCTTCGGTGAGTTCAAGGCAGAGCCAGGCATCGGGCAGGTTCTTGCGAACCCGAATCGGCGGAATGCGCGGTGGGAAAGTGGGCGCAGGGCTGAGCAACCGGGCGCGACACGGCCGGGTCCGGTAATCGCCCAAATCGATCCCGCCGCGTCGGAGCCGGTCGAGTGAGGCCGCGTTGGGCACCCGTTCCACCTGCGCCCAGTACTCGCGGCGGTGGGCGTTTTTTGGGTCGAGCAGCCGGGTGTTGAGGCCTGGTTCGTCGCTGAACAGCAGGAGCCCTTCGGAGTCCGCATCGAGCCGGCCGAGCGCGTACACCTCGCGGGGCAGATCGAAGTCAGCCAGCGTGCCCCAGCGCGAACCGGGCTCGGGGGTGAATTGCGAGAGCACGCCGTAGGGCTTGTGGAAGGCGATCAGCACAAGGTGGGAAGTAACAAGCAACCAGGTGCGATTAACAGGAGAAAGGCCGGGCACTGCTTCAGTTTGCCCGGCAGAGCCTGCTTGATCCCCGTCCCTTGCTCCTGGTTACTTCTCCCACCATGCGTGCCGTGCAAATCTCCGCCGTCAATCAACTCGCGGTCACTGTCGTGGCCGATCCGAAACCCGGCGCGGGCGAAGTCATCGTGGCGTTGCGGACGGCGGCCCTGAATCACCGCGATGTCTGGATCAAGACCGGGCAATACGCCGGGTTGCAGTGGCCGTGTATCCCCGGCTCGGATGGCGCGGGCACCGTCGCGGCGCTGGGGGACGGGGTCGACGGCGCCTGGATCGGTCGGGAGGTCATCATCAACCCCGGCTTCAATTGGGGTGACAGCGAACGGGTGCAGGGCCCCCGGTTTTCCATCCTTGGGCTGCCGCGTGATGGCACGCTGGCCGAAAAAATTGCGGTGCCGGCGGCCCAGCTTCTCGCGAAACCCGCTCATCTCACCTGGGAGGAGGCCGCGGCGTTGCCGCTGGCCGGTCTCACCGCTTATCGGGCGCTGTTCGTTCGCGCCGATCTGCAGCGCGGCGAGCGGGTCTTGATCAGCGGCGTGGGCGGCGGCGTGGCGCTCTGCGCCCTGCAGTTTGCGGTCGCGGCGGGTGCCGAAGTGTGGGTGACCTCAAGCTCACCAGCGAAGATTGCCCGGGCAGTCGCCTTGGGCGCGAAGGGTGGGTTCAACTACGCTGAAGCGGACTGGGTCGCGGCGGCGCTGAAATCGCCGGGAACGTTCGACGTGGTGGTCGACAGCGCCGGAGGCGAGGGCTTCGGCAAGTTGATCGACGTCACGGCCGCGGGCGGCCGGATCGTGTTTTTTGGGGCGACGCGCGGCGATGCGCCGCTGCCGGTGCGCAAGATATTTTGGCGCCAGATTTCGCTGCTCGGTTCGACGATGGGATCGCCCCGCGATTGGGAGGCGATGAACCGCTTCGTGGCCCGGCACCAGCTTCGACCGGTCGTGAGCGAGGTGTTTCCGCTGGCGGCGGCGGTTGACGCTTTCGCCCGGCTGGAGCGGGGGGAACAGTTCGGAAAAATCGTGGTGCGGATTTTGTGATGGTTCGCGCTTGGCGCGGGGCCTCGATCCGGAGAGAAACATCCTTGCTCCCATGAGTGACAACTCCCTCTTCTTTGCGTGTGTGATGGCCGGCGGCAGCGGCGAGCGTTTCTGGCCGATGAGCCGGGCGCAGACCCCGAAGCACCTGTTAAAACTGCTCTCCGACCGGACGCTGGTCGAGGAGACCGTGCGACGGATCGGCGCGGTCGTCCCGCGCGAGAATATCTTCGTCCTGACGAACGAGGTTCAGCTGGCGGCGACCAGAGTGGCGCTCGCCGGTTTGGTGCCGGTCGGGCAAATCATCGCGGAGCCCGCCAAACGCGACACCGCACCTGCGGCGGCCCTCGCGACCGCGCTCGTGCGCGCCCGCGCGGGCGAAGCGGCGACGTTGGCGATGCTGCCAGCGGACGCGTTCATCGCCGATCACGAAACCTTTCAAACTCAACTGGGCGTCGCGATGGTCGACGCGGCCACGCGGGATTCCCTCATCACGTTTGGCGTCAAGCCGACTTTCCCCTCGACCGGATTTGGCTATTTGGAAGTTGGGCCGGAATCCAGCCGGCATCTGGGGAGGTTTCCAATCCGCAAGGTGACACGCTTCGTCGAGAAACCGGATCTAACAACGGCGGAGCGTTATTTCGCGGATGGCATTTATGTTTGGAACGCCGGCATCTTTGTCTGGAAAGTCTCGACGTTTCTCAAGGAAGCGGACCATGGCGCCACGGAGCTGGCGGCATTCATCCGCGATTTCCCGCAGTCGGACGCGGGTGAATTTATCGCGCAGCGATTCCCCCAGCTGCACAAGACCTCCGTGGATTACGCGATCATGGAGAAGTCGCACTGCGTGGAGACGCTGCTGGCCAAATTCGACTGGGACGACGTCGGGCTGTGGACGGCGCTGCCGAAACACCTGAAGAGCGACGCCGCCGGCAACGCCATGCGTGGCGCCGTTGTCACGGCCGGGGCCGCCAACAACATTGTGGTGAGCAACGGCCGGACAATCGCGCTGTGCGGGGTGAGCGATCTGGTGGTGGTGGAGACCGCGGATGCCGTCCTGGTCTGCCATCGCGACGCAGTGCAGGACATCAAGAAGATCGTGCAGCAGCTCCCGCAGGAGCTGCTGTAGGAAAAACCCGCGGCCGGCCGCGGCTGGGCGAAATCTACTGTTTACCCGCCTTCGCGGCCTTCTGGCGCGCGGCGTTGTTGAGGATGCGCTTGCGCAGCCGCAGGCTCTTGGGCGTGACCTCGACGAACTCGTCGGTCGCGATGTATTCGATCGCCCGCTCCAGGGAGAGCTTGGTGGCGGGGGTGAGGCCCGCGGCGACACCTTCACCCTGCGAGCGGAAGTTCGTCAGCTTTTTCGCGCGGACCGCGTTGCAGGCGATGTCTTCGTTACGCGGATTTTCGCCGACGATCATGCCCTCGTAAACCTGTTCGCCGGGGCTGACGAAGAGCTTGCCGCGCTCCTGCACCATCACGAGCGCGTAAGAGGTCGTCTCGCCACCTTCGGTCGCCAGGAGGGTGCCGGTGATGCGGGTGAGCACCTCGCCGGCATACGGGCCGTATTCCTTGAAGAGGTGGCTCAGGACGCCGCGCCCGCTGGTGGCGTTGACGACGTCGATTTCCATGCCGATGAGTCCGCGGGTGGTGATCGTGGCCTCGATCATGGTGGAGTGCGGGTGCTTCTCCATGTTTGTCATCAGGCCTTTCCGGTTGGCGAGATTTTGCATGATGGTGCCGACGCACTCGTCGGGAACCTCGATCCAGACGGTCTCGTACGGCTCCATCCGCACGCCTTCGACGACCCGCTCGATCACGGTCGGGCGGGAGACGAGCATCTCAAAACCCTCGCGGCGCATCGTCTCAACGAGGACGGCCACCTGCATCGCGCCGCGCGCCTTGACGTTGAACACGCCGGCTTTTTCGGTGTCCTCGATGTAGATCGAGACGTTGGTCTTCAATTCGCGGAACAGGCGCTCGCGGAGCTGGCGCGAGGTGACGAGTTTGCCCTCGGTGCCGACCAGGGGACCGTCGTTGACACAAAACTGCATTTCAAGCGTCGGCGGATCGATCTGGGTAAAGGGCAGGGCGTGGCCGGCCTCGTCGGCGGTGAGCGTGTCACCGATGTCCACGTCCTCGAATCCAGAAAGCCCGACGATGTTGCCCGCGACGGCGGTCTCGGTTTCCCGGGTGCCGAGGCCGGTGAATTCAAAAACCTTGGTGATTTTCGCGCGGATGCGTTTGCCGTCGCTGTGCCGGACGACGAACACCGCTTCGCCGACGTTGGCGGTGCCGCCCAAAATCTTGCCGACCGCGATGCGGCCGACGTAGTCACTCCAGTCGATATTGGAGACGAGCATATGGAACGGCTCGTTTGGCTTGGCGAACGGGGGCGGGATGTGATCGAGGATTGTCTGGAAGAGGGGCGACATGTCCTGCTTCTCCTCGCCAAGGTGATACATCATGTAGCCGTCGCGGCCGGAGCCGTAGACCACCGGGGCGTCAAATTGCTCCTCGGTGGCGTTGAGCTCCATGAGGAGTTCGAGCACCTTGTCGTACATCTTCGCGGGCTCGGCGTTATCGCGGTCGATCTTGTTGATCACGATGACGACCTTGAGGCCATGTTGGAGGGCCTTGCGCAGCACAAAGCGGGTCTGGGCCTGGGGGCCGTCGTAGGCATCGATGATGAGCAGCACGCCGTCGACCATGCGGAGCGCGCGTTCAACCTCTCCGCCGAAGTCGGCGTGACCGGGGGTGTCG
>SXSC01000320.1 GCA_005792355.1 Opitutaceae bacterium | reverse complement strand
GGACCGCCAAGCCGGTCCTCCGACCGTTCCTGAGCTTCGGGGGGAGGCTCGCCTGAGATGATACTACAAGAGACAACCGCTTCATTATACATGGTGCTTTCGTTCAGATGAGATCTTCGAACTCATCCTTGAGCGCGCCGGCCTTGAGGTGTCGCGCCTCGCGCGCAACAACGCCGACTGGTATCGCTTGCTCGATCTGTGCGGCGTCACCAACACGCTCATTGGCGACGCCGACGGCCTTTATCACCCGAGCCTGTTCAACGATCGACTGGTGCTCGGACTCAAAGGCACGATGTCCGAAGCCGAACTGCACGTGCTGCGCGCACGCCTCAATGGCGGGATTCGCAACAAAGCCGCGCGCGGCGAACTGCGGCGCGGCCTGCCGGTCGGCTTCGTCTACGGGGAAGCCGACGGCGAGGTGCGGCTCCATCCGGATGAAGCGGTCGGCACGGCGATCCGCAACGTCTTCGCACGCTTCGCCGAGCTGGGCTCGGTACGGCGCGTGTGGCTGTGGTTTTGCGCGCAGCGCTTGCGCTTCCCGATGCAGTCGAACAGCCTCGCCGACATTCAGTGGGTCACGCCCACGTATACCAAGGTCCGCCAGATTCTGAACAACCCGATCTATGCCGGCGCCTACGTTTACGGCAAAACGCAGTGCGAGCGCTACGTCGACGACCGCGGCCGCGTCTGCAAGCGCACGCGCAAACGCGCGCGTTCCGAATGGCCCGTCTTCCTGTGCGATCATCACCCGGGCTATATCGACTGGGACACCTTCGAGGCCAACCAGAGGCGCATCGGCCAAAACAAACGGCCGCGCCCGCATCAGGCCGGAGGCGCGGTGAGAGAAGGCGCCGCACTTTTGCAGGGCATCGCGAGCTGCGGCCATTGCGGCCGCCATCTCCATGTGTATTACCGCGGTAGATACGCGCGCCCCGGCTATTACTGTCCAGGCACCAATATCGTGGAAGGGCGCGGTGAGTATTGTCTGAACATCGGCGGTTGCCAGATCGACGCCGCAGTCGCGGACGCGTTCCTGGCAGCGCTGGCGCCCGCCGCACTCGAAGCCTCGCTCAAGGCCGCGGAGCAAATCGATGCCACCCACGCAGCCACGCTCACGCAAGCCCGCCAAGACGTCGAACGCGCCCGTTACGAAACCCAACGCGCCGAACGCCGTTACCGCGCGGTCGATGCCGAAAACCGCCTCGTCGCCCGTGGCCTTGAAGCGGAATGGGAAAAGACCTTGCAAGAGCAGAAGGCAGTGGAGGCGGAGCTCGCGCGTCGCGAGCAAGCCCGGCCGCAAGCCCTGACCGCGGAGCAGCGCGCCAAGATCGCCGCGCTCGGCACCGATCTGAAACGCGCGTGGACCCTGCCCACGACGACCGATCGCGATCGGAAGGAACTGCTGCATCTCCTGCTCGACGAAGTTATCGTCGCGGTCGAGCGGGCAAAATACAATGCGCACCTGACCCTGCGCTGGCGGGGCGGTCTCTTGAGCGAGATCGACGTGCCGTTGCCGCGTTCGCGCCCACCGACGATTCGCACCGAAGAAGACACGCTCGCCCTCGTGCGGCGTCTGGCGGCGCTGTATCCCGATTCCGTCGTCGCAGGGATCCTCAATCGCCAGGGCCGCAAGACAGCGACCGGCCTGTCGTTCACCGCCAACCGCGTCAGCGGCCTGCGCACGCACTGGAAGATCGCCGGCTTCGAACCCCCACAGCAAAAGCCGGACGGCGAGTGCATGACCATCGAACACGCCGCCGAGGTGCTCGGCCTCGCGCCCTCCACCCTGCACCGCTGGCTCAACGACGGTTTCATTGCCGGCGAACAGGTCACGCCCGGCGCGCCGTGGCGTATCCGGCTCAATGATGCGCTGCGTGCGCGCTTCGTCGAACAGACGCCAGAAGGCTACGTGCCGATGATCGATGCCACACGGCTCCTCGGCGTCACCCGTCAAACCGTGTTGCAGCGTGTAAAGCGCGGCGAACTCGAAGCCGTGCATGTGCGCTCCGGGCGCCGCAAAGGCCTGCGCATCAGGGTGCCTGCGACCGTTCCAGACCTCTTCACGCCACCACACATTAACCAGGGTGCAGTATGAACATGGTTCCAAGAACTTGCGTAAATCAACCTCCAGCACCCACGCCACCTTCTGCGCGTGACTTTGCTCATACAGGTATTTGATCGCCTGATGCGCCGAGCGACCGGGACGGAACCCAAAGGAAAACGGGAGGAATTCCCGCTCATAAATCGGCTCCAGCAACATGACCACCGCACGCTGGAGGATTTTGTCCTCCGTGGTGGGCAATCCAATAGGCCGATCCTCCTTCTCATTCTTTGGCACATACGCGCGCTTGACCGGCGGCGCTTGGTAGCAACCGCTTTTGGCTCGCGCGAGCAGGTCCCGCAGATTTTCCGCCAGATGCTCTCCATACCCAGCGACCGTCTGCCCGTCGACTCCCGGCGCAGCGTCCTTGCGAACACGCCGGTAGGCTTCGTGCATCCAGTTCAGGTCCAGATGCTGATTCAACGCCGTCAACGGCTCGTCCGGATGCCGCTGCGCCACCATCTCTATGCGTCGTCTTCGGGTGGACACGCTTTCCATGGGCACAGGTCCCACGCGCGTTTCCGACGACACTTCCACAACCCGACCGCTGCCTTCCCTACTCCCGGGCTCCCTCGAGCTGGTTTCCCCGGTTTCAATCGGTACTACGCGGCGGCTAAGACTGCCTCTGTTCGTCTCTGCACCTTCGCTTTGTCGCTCGGTGCGCGATACCTCGGCTCCCCGGCTGTTTTCGCCGCCGACCGACCGCGGGGGCGTCGGGCGTGGTTCAGGTCCTTGTTTCACCGGTATGGTCCCTGCCGGTTATTGCCGAGGAGACAGGAGGCTCTCCCAGCTTCCCGAGAAACCCTATACCGCTCTGCCCTGCTCTCATCAGACCCCGGGCGGACTTCAACGTCAGACCGTAACGACGCCTCCGTACTGTCCACGTCTTTCCTACAACGCAGACCCCACCGATATAATCCATTTCGGGGCTCAATCACACGGCTTTGCAGTTGGCTGCCTACGCTTGAAGGCGCCATTTCGGACGCCAGCCAAGGCTCGCTTCCGGCTGCTGGTCAGGCTTTGCCGGGCGGGTTGGTTCCCGCAGGGTTTCAGTTGAGACTTTCGTTCGCTCATTCTCTGTCGTTGTCCTTTCGTTGTTGGTTAGAGCGCCATCCCGTCTCATCGGACTTTTGCTGGCGCCAAGGAAACTGGATTTTCAGGGGGATCTTTCAGGGGGATCGGATCTGGGAGGGGTTAGCAGCGCGATCTCCATCGTGCATGTGCCGGAATTGAACACCCGCACCGGCCGCCCGCCGCAATACTCCGACAGCTTGGCCTCCAGTTCCCGCACCTTCGGGCCCGAGGTGATCCACCCCGAACGCAGCACGTCGGCCACGCCGGCGATCGTCTCCTCGTCGATCGTCGGCCGCGTCAACGGCAGGAATGAGACGGGGGCGGCGGGCGTGGTGACGGCGGACATGTCAGGGCTGGTTGCTCAACAGCAAATGGTCCCGGCTCTCCGCGATCAACCGATATTCCCGCCTCGGATTTGCAAATAGCGTATCGAGCGCCGCCCGGTCGCGCCGGCGCAAGACGAGCCACACCCGGCCGGACCCGCCCCATTGCCGCGCCAATTCCGCGCCGGCGATGAACCGCCGCGCACGCTCGGCCGGCGTGAGGAACTGCACCTGCAGCTCGTCGATGTAGTCCACCAGCCCCACCGGCCGCTCCGTGTAGTAGACGAAATCGTGGAAGAACGCGTGGAAATGGTAGACGCGGTCCGCCGCCTGCACGCGCTCCCGCGCCACCCGGGCCAGCTCCTTCGTACCCGGTTTTTGGATCGCCGGAGCGGCGAGCGTGACCAGCGCGAAAAACCCAGCCGCCGTGGCCGTGAGGATCGTCAGGCCGGACTGCGCCCCGCGCACCCGCGTCGCCCACGGCGCCGCGACCCCGCCGAGCAACAGGACCGCGGCCAGCGCCAGCCCGTAGGGACGCAGCTCCGCGAGCTGCTCCGCATCTTTGATCACCCCGGGGCGCGCCACGACGAAGACGACCGCCGCCCCCAGCAGGCCTGCCGCGGCGCCAAACACCCGCATCCCGGCGACCAACTTCGCGCCCTCGGCGATACCCCGGACCAACGCGGCACCGATCAGCACCGCCAGCGGCGGCAGCACCGGCAAAATATACGGGATCAGTTTCGACTGCGACTTGCTGAAAAACAAAAACACGAACGCCGCCCAGGTGATCAGGAACCACGCCTCGGCGTTTTCCTTCCGTCGCCCCCACCCGCCCGCCACACCCTCCCGGATCCCCGCCCACAGGAATCCCGTCCACGGAAACAGCCCCATCAACAGGATCGGCCCGAAAAACCACCACGGCTCGTACCGCCCGTGCGCCGTCGTCGTGAAGCGCTCCCAGTGCTCGTGCACAAAATAGAACTGCGCCCAGCTTTCGTTCCGTTGCGCCGCCAGCACGTGCCACGGCGCCGCGATGGCCAGAAACAACAGGATGCCGGTCGGCAGGTGCAGCGGCCGCAGCCGCTTCCACTGGTTGAACACGAGCAGCCACAAGAACATCACCGCCCCGGTCACGAGGAAGCCGATCAGGCCTTTCGTCAGCGTCGCGAGCGCCGCGCTCGCATAGAGCCCGTAGAACAGCCACCGCCGCCGCGCCCCCGGCGCCTCGCGCACGCCGAGGATGAAGCAAAACAGCGTCGCGCTCATCAGCACCGACACCGCCATGTCCAACAGCAGGATCCGCCCCAGCACGAAGTAGAGCACCGAGGTGCCCAGCACCACCGCCGCCGCGATCCCCGTCTCGCGCCCGCGCAACCGCCGCCCCGCCGCATAGGTCAGCAACACCCCGCCGAGCGCGAACAGCGCCGGCGTCAGCCGCGCCGAAAACTCGCCCGGCCCGAACAGCCGGCGGCACGCCCCCACGGTCCAGTAGACCAGCGGCGGCTTCTCAAAATAGGGCACGTCGGCGAGCACCGGGGTCACCCAGTCGCCCCGCGCCAGCATTTCCCGCGGGATGCCGGCATAGCGGCCTTCGTCGGGGTTCGCCAACGGCCGGTTGCCCAGCGCAAACAGGTACAGCAGGCCGAACGCCAACGTCAGCCACGCGAGATCGCGGCGCCAGGAGCGGGAGGGAGAGTCGGAGGAATGCACGGCCAATCGCACGAACCAATGGGCGGCGTTTCCGCCCGGCGCAAGCCGCACCGCGCCGCGCCCGCTTACGGTTTGCGGTCGACCGGCCCCGCCGCCGCCGTGTACCGCCGCTGCTCCTCCGGCGTCACCACCCGGTAACCGCGCGTGCGATACAGGTGGCTCGCCGTCTGGTAGTAGGCGATCGCCTTCTCCGTCAGCACCGCCGGCCGGTCCGTCAACGCGTGGGTCGCCGGATTGTAGGCGTACTCCGCCGAGCGCCGGACCGGCATCAACACGCTCAACACCCCCGGTTCAAACAGACCGAGCTTCTGGTAGTTCCCGATCAGCGCCCGGCGGTCGCCCGTCGCGTGGCGCACATCCCGGCCGAAGAAGCGGCTGGCGTAGCTCCAGTTGAGCAACCCGAGCAGCGTCGGCGCGTAGTCGACCTGGCTCATCAGCTCCGGCACGTGGCCCGGCGCGATGTGGCCGCCGGGCGAAAAAATGATCAGCGGGATGTGGTAGTTTTGCACCGGCAGCGCGGTCTTGCCCGCGACCGACGCGCAATGGTCCGCCACGATCACAAACACGGTGTCGCGGTACCACGGCTGCTTCGCCGCTTCGCGCAGGAACTGCCCGATCGCGAAATCCGTGTACTTCACCGCCCCGGCGCGGCCCGAGGTCTTCGAAGGCAGGTCGATCTTCCCCTCCGGGAAGGTGAACGGACGGTGGTTCGACGTCGTCATCACGAAATAGTGGAACGGCTTCCCCGCCGCATGCGCCGCATCGGCCTCGCGCATCGTCCACCGGTAGAGATCCTCGTCGCAGGCGCCCCACGCATTGGCGAACGTGATGTCCTTCTTCGCCACCGACGCGCGGTCGATCACCCGATAGCCGTTGTTGCCGAAAAAATAGTTCATGTTGTCGAAGTAGCCGTAGCCCCCGCAGATGAACGCCGTGTCGTAGCCGCGGCTGCGGAACACCGAACCGAGCGTGAACAGGTCCTCATTGTTCGGCCGCTTCACCAACGAACGCCCCGGCGTCGGCGGCACCGCCAGCGTCAACGCCTCCATCCCGCGGTCCGTACGCGTCCCCGTCGCGTAGAACCGGTCGAACACCAGACTGCGCCCGGCGATCGCCTCCAGCTCGGGCATCAGCTTCGACGCCCGGTTGAACCCGCTGAGAAAATCCGCGCTCAGGCTCTCGACCGTGATCTGGATCACATTCGGCCGCTGCTCGGTGCCCGTGCCCGCGCTCCGCACGTAGCGCAACGTGTCGCGCAGGTCCGTGCCGAGGCGCCGGCCGCCGTCGGCCGCGAGCTCGGCGTGCAGGCGCTTGAACGCGTCGTCGACCGGCAACGTCGGGTAGAACTGGTCGTATTCGAGCTCGTTGTTGCGGAACGCCGCGAACAGCGACCACAGGCCGTTCTTCGCCAGCTCGCGGTTGTAGTTGTTGGCGAAGCCCGGCAGCCGCTCCGCGTCGAGGGCAAACCCCGCCACCACCGCCGCCGCCGC
>SXSC01000319.1 GCA_005792355.1 Opitutaceae bacterium | reverse complement strand
TTGAACAATAAAGTCCGAGTGGTGACCAGACGCTCATATGGTTTCCGAACCTATAGGGCAATGGAGGTGGCCCTATATCATAACCTTGGCCATTTGCCCGAACCGGAATGCGCCCATGAATTCTGCTGACCAAGCGAAAATGCGTCGAACTGCCGGCGAACGCTGGCATCCGCGCCCTGCACCGCGGTTTCGATCCTGGCGGGAAAGTTGGAAACCGTGGTCAACCGGTAGTTCTGGATGTTGGCGGGATCGACGGGCTGGTTGCTGGCGTCGATAGCCTGAATGACGGCTGGCCCGTCGGCCGTGATCCCGCCCAGATTTACGCGCACCGGATTCAGGGCGGAAAGTGACTCGTTGTTGAATCGCCCCTCGCCCGGGCCAAAACGGTTTTTCGAGTTCGAATCGGTGAGCCCGCCTTCGAACCGCCACGTGCCGTTGTCGAATCGCGCGCGCAGATCCTCGCCGATCGCTGAGTTCGTTTCCTTCCAATAGCCGCCGGTCATGAGGAGATCGCCGCGGCCTGGAGCGCCGTTGGTGAAATCAGGACCCCAGGTCAGGGCCGCCGTGGTGGTGCTCGAGCTGGTGTCGGCGGTGGGTTTCCCAGATCAGACGGGCGAGTTCTTTCTCATACGTCGAGCCATGCACGGCAAACGAAAGCACGGTATTCGTGCGTCACGCGCCAGTCAGCCCTCAGGCTGGCGCCGTTTCGCGTCGTCGTCCGCCCGCTGGATTCGAACCGGGCGCGCCGCACGTAGGGGTTGCTGATGGTGGCCCGGCCTCGGGCAACGTAATTCTTCTGCTGGGCGTGAGACTCGTCGAAGGCCTCCGAGCGATTGGCGGACATCTCCCACGACTACCTCCAAGACTACTTGGACGAGTTCACCTTCCGCTTCAATCGCCGCAACTCAGCCTCGCGAGGCAAGCTCTTCTATCGCCTCGTGCAACAGGCCGTGCAGGTGTCGCCGGCGACGTTCAATTCTATCACCGCAACCACACCGTAGGGCTTGGTTGAGTCACGTAAATACCGCGAATTTTCCAACAGCTGTTGGTATAAAACACCCCGGGGTCGGACCGGTCCCGCCGCCCATCAACCGGTCAAGTCCGGCGCCGCCGAGCTCATCGCCCCCGGGCGCTGTGCGCTCCGGTGCCGCGGTTGCCTCCCCCGCCACCGAAGACGATCGGCTGGCTCCCGCAAACCCCACTTCACTTCTTTCCGGCGTGGGCGTCGGCCGGCGGGGTCACGCTCGGCCGCGTCAACCTGTGCCGTGCCAGTTGCGCTTCTTGCGCGAGCTTGGCGCGTTGGGCAAACTCCGCGAAGGGCAGGCCCGAGACTTCGGCGATGATTTCAGTGAGCATCGCCCGGCCCTGGATCTTCTGCCGCGGTGCTTTTTGGGCGAGCAGCCGGCTCCGGATTTTTTCCACGAACGGCTCCCCGGCCCGTTGATAGGCATCGATCAGCACGAAGCGAAAACCACCGGGACTGGCCAGGGAGACCCGCGCCTCGGCTTCCGGTTTGGCGACCGCTTCCCGTTTTTCCCCTTTGTTCCAGTTCAGCAGATCCAGGCCCACGCCGAGCACGCGCGGGCTTTCGCCCAGGCGTTTGTTCAACATGTGCAGCGCGTAGATTTCGTCGGCCCCCTGCAGCTTGAGCGTGACGACATCCGACAAAAACCGCGCCAATACCCCGTCGAACCACTCGCGGTCATCCACGAAGATGCGCTGGGCCTGCACGTGCTCGAGACAGTCCTGGATAAATCCTCCGCGGAACCGAGTGTCGCGGCGCACCATCCAACTGAAGGGATCATAGATGTAGTAAAGGTTGGCGATGAACGTCTGCTGCAGATACCGGAGCTCCGTCTCCCGAACCGGCTTCTCGGAATAGAAAAATGGATACGTGAGCTTGACCTCCTGAAACGCCGTGGACGGCACCTGCAGGGGCAGACCCCGCTCGATGAAGTGAAAGCCTTGGTGCGTGTCGAGATTGAGGCCCTGCGTCTTGTCGGTCGCAAACGATCCGCCCCGGTCCCGGTTATTGGTGTTTGTGAAGAACATCACCTCCCACCGATCGGTGATGCGCCGCTCCCACTTGCCAGCGTCGGCCTGGTAGCGAATGTCGGCCGCATATTTGGAGTCCGGTTTGCCGGGCGCGATTTGGTTCAGGCGATCCAGATCCCAGGCGACCAGGGCCTTGATCTTGAAAAATGGCTCCCGGATGAGCCGCGTGATGATGGCTCGCTCGCGCCGCAACCACGTGGACTGATCCAAGGCAAAGCTGGAGAACTCAAACGACGTGCTGAGCCGGCCCATTTCCTGTTCAAAATCCTTCCCGAGTTTGATCCGAAATTGCAGGTGTTTGATTTCATCGAGCACCAGTTTCTTGTGATAGCCGACCAGCAGCTTGTTGAACGATTGCGCGAAACTGAACACCACGGCGTTGTCGCCCTCGTAATCCTTGCCCGTGAACCCATCGATGAGCGGGATCTTCCCGTTGTAGACCGTGACATTGAACGGCTCCATCTTGATGACCTCATCGCCCGCCGGCGCCTGCGCGCAGAGAGGTGAGATCACCGCCAGCAAAATGACGACAGAGGCTAATAAGCTAATCGCAACAGGCATGGTTTTCGGACGGGGTAGAGGCGGCAGGCAGCGAATATGAACGTCGCTCACCCCGCGGGCCAACACGTTTTTTCCATAGTTTTTCGCGCGTCCGCCCCGCGAGTCCGCCGTCCGGCTCGCAGCCGGCCACGCCCGCCGTTACGACGGCGGCGCGAAGGAGAAGTGAACCGACGAAAACCCGGCGACGAGGGCGTCGCCGCTCCAACGACCCACTGCCCTCCCCTTTCTTGGCGACGCTGGGGACTACGCTGGGGACGCGACGCCCCCCGTCGCGTTTTTCAGGCCCCACGCCGCCCCGGCTTACTTCATCACGAGCCCGTCGTCCTTCACCGCAAACTTCACCTCCGCCCCTTCGCCCACTTCGCCGCTGATGAGCGCACGGGCGAGCTGGGTCTCGATGTTGCGCTGGAGAAAACGCTTCAACGGCCGCGCACCAAAGACCGGATCGTAACCCTTCTCGGCGACCCATTCTTTCGCTTTCGCGTCGAGCGTCACGGTCACGCGGCGGTCGGCGAGGCGCTTGTTCAGGTCGGCCAGCAGCAGGTCCACAATGCTCGGGATTTCGTCCAGCGTCAGCGGCTTGAAGAGGATGGTCTCGTCAATGCGGTTGAGAAACTCCGGACGAAACGCCTTGCGCAGCTCCATCATCACGCTCTCGCGCACACTCTCCGGAATCGGGTCTCCCGTCACACCCTCGAGGAGATGCCGCGAGCCAAGGTTCGAGGTCATGATAACGATCGTGTTCTTGAAATCCACGGTGCGCCCCTGCGAATCGGTGATGCGGCCTTCGTCGAGCACTTGCACAGCACGTTGAAAACATCCGGGTGCGCCTTCTCGATTTCATCGAAGAGGATCACCGCCTCGTGCTGGCCGATCACGCGCTGGTGCAGCACGTCTTCGAGGCGCAGAAGTTTGTCCTTTTCGCCTTCAACGAGGCGCGTAACAGGCACGCCGCTCCATTTCGAAACGATCTCGGCGGTCTCTTCCTCGGAAACCTCTTCCTTGAACTACGTCGTCTGCTCGCGCCGTTTCTTTTCAAAGCGCTTCAACTCGTCTTCCATCTGCGGGATCTTTCCGTGAGGGTGGGCAGAAAAAGAGCGAGCGTCGAGGCGGCGGTAATCGGTGCGCCGGAATGGTCTTGGTGAGTCGGGTGTTCTTCCTTTTTCTGCCGTCGCAAACGGAGCGCTGAGCGGTGAGCGGAGCCGCGCCGGGTGCCGAGTCGATGCCCGTCACTTCACCGGCACCAGGCGCTTCAGTTCCTCCACCCAGTTGACCACCACGTGAATTTCCGGGTTGCCGTTCTCGTCGCCAGTCCCCGGCGAAATCCGGCCGATGAAGTCACCGTCCGGCGTGATGTCGTATCCTCTCGGCGCGCTCGGCCCAGTTGAAATAAACCGGCGGGGTAGCTGCGTCGGATTCCCGAAAGCGACCGTCGGCTGCGTCGTCATCGGAACCACACCGAACCGCCCGGAATCCGGGGCAAAGTAAAGCGCGGTGCCGTCGGGAGCCCAGAAGGGGTGGCTCATGAGGAGCGCGCCCGCCGGCGTGGGCACCTGGTATTTTGCGCCGGTCGCCGGAAATGGCTGCACGTAGATCCGGCGCTCTCCGTCCGCCTCGAGAGTTGTGCCACCACTGGCATACGCGACCCATCGACCATCGGGCGAAAACTCCGGACCCAGCGTCGCGTCTTCCACTCCGCCGAAGGATGCCACCGTGCCGCTCGCGCGGGTGTAGCTGCGGATCGCACCGGTTCCGGCGATGCTGACCGTGGCAGGAACGACACTGAACAGCAACGTCTCATCCTTGGGCGCCCACGACGCGGGCACGTGCGCGGTGTCCTTCTCCGGCTTCGTCAAGCGCTCGGCCGGCTCGCTGCCGTCCACGCGCTGCCAGAAGACGGCCCGGTCACCCTCCCGGTCCGACTGAAATGCGACGCGCTGGCTGTCGCGCGACCAGACCGGAAAGCGGTTGTTGCCACCAAACGTCAGCCGTCGCAGCGCCGTCCGGCCGTCCAGATCGTAGATGGCAAGGTAGTCTTCCTTCGTATCCGTGACCCCCACCACGACACGCCTGCCGTCCGGCGACACCCGCGGTGTTTCGTAGGGGCCGGGCGGGAGCGCCAGGGCAGTGACCGCGCCAGTGCGATCACCTCGGCCCAGAATCCAGGTGCCCAAAGGCGCAGCGCGCGTGCCGTAGACATAGACCAGCGTGCCATCGTCGGCGACGCCGTAGTCGCCCATACTTCTCCGACCGAACCGATTCACCCCCTGCAGCAGCTGCACGGCCCGTCCGCTGACGACCAGCCGACGGGCATCAAAGGCGGCGCCCATCAGCGCATTGTCGACGAGGTAGATGAGATGCCCGGTCGACACATAACGCGCGTCGCTGGCGTCCTCAACCAACACCGTCCGCTGGCCCGTCGAAATCCGCTGCGCCTCAACGCGGGTCGTTGTCCGCCCACTGGTGACTCCGGCAGGCCCCGAAGTGAAAAGCACGGTGTCGCGGTCGGGCAGGAGCTGAGGCGCACTGAGGCGTTCAGTGGCCTGTGAGGCGATCACCAGCACGGGATTTCCGCCCGTCACGGGTAAGCGCAGTATACCCTTGCTGCTGGAGAACAGGATCGTGTCGTCGGGCTCCCAGCTGAAACCATCTGAAGTCCCGGCTCGGCCGATGACGACCGGACTGCCGCCGCTGATCGCGACCCGTTTCAGCTCTTGGCTGTTTCTGTTCTGAAATGCGATGGATTGCCCGTCGGGCGAGAAGCGGCCCACGGACGGCGCGCCTTTCGTCCCCGGAATCATGCGCGCCTCCAATTCACCCAACCGGCGCAGGTAGATGCCATCCCTCGTGTTGTAAGTAAACGCCTGGCCGTCACGCGAGACCGCGATGTTGCTCTGGAAATTCTGATCATCCGGCACGACGAATTTGAACCGGATCACCGGCGGCGTCGCGGCCCGGGGCCACAGGCGCCACGCCACCACCGCGGTAAGAAGTGCTCCGACGACCAACGCAGCCGTAACCGGCAGCGCACGCCGCCACAGCGGGCGCTGACGCTCGAAGGTCTCGAAGGCGGGGTCGGAGGCGGGCTGCATCGCCGTGGAGAGTGCCGCAGTCTGGGGCGCCAACTCGGAGCTCGGGGTCGGCGCGGGTGGTGATGGTAGGGGCGCGGCTGGTCCGCGCCCGCGGGCGTCGTCGAGCGACGCCCCTACAACTGGCGGTCCACTGTCAACGCCGAGCAACTTTCTCACTCGCACGACAAACGCGGCCGGCGCGTCGCCGCCCGGCAGCTTCGTCCACTGGACGGCGAGAAAGGCATCGGGCACGAGGGCGCCGCGTTCCGTCGTGGCATCGATGCTCACGGGCACGATGAACGGCTTGCCCTTCGCGATGAGATGCGAGCGGTCTTCGGCCAGTTTCCACTCCAGCCGGAAATAGCCCTCGTGCCGCGCCTGCGTGTTGGCCGAGATGAGCGGCACGAAGAGCGCGCACGTCGCGATCTGCTCGCGGATCTTCCGGTCCCACACATCCCCGCCGACGAGCCCGCCCTCCTGGTCCAGCCACACCTCCACGCCGGCCGCGCGCAGCGCCGTGGAGAGGCGCAGCGCCATCTCCGCATCCTGGGAGGCATACGATAAGAAAACGGCTTTGTTCGGTGCGGCTATCATTTCACCGGCACCCGCCGCTTCAGTTCGTCGAACCAATTGAGCACGACCTGAATTTGCGGGGTCTCAACGCCTCCTGACTGCGTGGTGGCGATTAAGCCGAGGAGGCGCTGGCCGTCGCGGCTGATGTCGAAAGTCCGTTCAGCCGTTGGCGCGCCGCCCAGAACCGGCCGGGCGAACATGACGGTTTCGCCAAAGCTGAAGGCCGGCTGCGTGGAAATGCTGACCACATGAAAATTCCGGACCGGCCCCGGGTTGTAATACAGTTCCTTGCCGTCGGGTGACCACAGCGGGTGGTGACCGCCTTCTTCATTCTTCGAAATCTGGTATTTGGCGCCGTCCGGAGGAAAGGGCTGCACATACACCGCGCTCAAGGCCCGGCCCTCGCGGGAGGCGTAGGCCACCCACTTGCCGTCGGGAGAAAACACTGCGCCGGGCAACGTGCCCGCCGGTGACACGACCGCATCGAACCGCTCGGACCTTTTGTCTGCCAGTGACAACATCCAGAGGGTCACCATCGAGTCGTTGCTGGCAGCAGCATACAGCAGCCGCGTGCCGTCGGGCGCCCAGTCCTGCGGGATGAACGACATCCCCTCGCCAGCGGTCGCCAGCCGCTCCGCCGCGCCGGCCCCATCCGCCCGCTGCCAGAAAATCCCCAGATCCTTCTCGCGATCCGATTGGAAGGTCACCCGCTGGCTGTCCGCCGACCAGACCGGAAAGCGATTATTCCCCTGTCCGTCCAACGTCAACCGACGCACCGCGCTCGCGCCCGACAGGTCGTAGATCCAGATCGTGCCGTCTTCGCTGCCGAACGCGATCCGCTTGCCGTCCGGCGAGAGCCGAGGCTGTTCGTAGGGGCCGGGCGGAATCTTCAGCAGTTCCGTCGCACCTTTGCGATCGGCGAACCCGATGCTCACTCCCCCGCCTGAGGTCGAAACCGGGCCGGGGCGGTAAATCAGCGTGCCGGTCGTCGAAACACTGATAAAAGACCGGTTAACACCTTCGATGACGGACACGGCACCACCGGTTGTTTCGAGTCGCTTGAAATCGAATGGCACGGCGAAGATGACACCCTCGCGGGCGTAGATCAAATGGCCGGTCGGAAGATAGCGGGCATTGGTTCCGCCTTCGATGAGGATCTTCGGCTCACCCGATTTCACGGTCTGGACAACAATCCGTGTCTTATCGGCCCGTCTGCCAGTCCCGAGCGAATACATCACAGTCCGGCCATCGGGCAGCATCTGCGGAAAGCTCGCCCACTCGCCGGTCTTGACGCTGACGAGGGTTTCCGGTGCGCCGCCATTTGGCGAGACCCGCATGATCCCACTGGGGCCCTGGCCAAAGACGATGCCGTCCGGGCCCCAATTCATGCCCCAAGGATTGTCCGCCTTGCAGAGCGTGACCGCCGCGCCGCCGGTGACACTGATCCGCTTGAGCGTCGAATCTGCCACCGAAAAGAAGGCGACGGAAAGACCGTCGGGCGAGAAGACAGGGCAAAGAAAACCTTGAACGGCTTCGGTTCCTGGGATCGGCCTGGCTTCGAGTTGCGCCATCGACCTCAGGAAGAGCTGCCGGTTGGCCCCGTAAATCATCTGTGTGCCGTCCGGTGAAATGGCGACGGCACCTTGGCTACCAGGTGAGAACTGCTGATCCTCCGGGAGCGGCAATGTGAACCGCATCACCGGCGCCGCCGCCGGCCACAGGCGCCACGCCACTGCGCCGCCGACAACGAGGGCGGTCACAAGCACCGCGCTCACGACCGGCAGCGCGCGTAGCCACAGCGGGCGTTGACGCTCGAAAGTCTCGAACGCGGCCTCGGGGGCGTGCCGCACAGCCGTGGAGAGCTCCGCAGTCTGGGGCGCCAACTCGGAGCTCGGGGTCGGCGCGGGTGGTGAAGCGGCAGGGGGTTGTAGGCCCGGCCGGTGGCCGGGCGCCCGGTCAGCGACCAGGCCGGCATTCGCACCGTCACTGCCGAGCAACTTCCCCACTCGTGCGACAAACGTGGCCGGCGCGTCGCCGCCCGGCAGCTTCGTCCACTGCACGGCCAGAAACGCATCGGGCACGAGGGCGCCGCGCTCCGTCGTCGCATCGATGCTCACGGGCACGATGAATGGCTTGCCCTTCGCGATGAGATGCGAGCGGTCTTCCGCGAGTTTCCACTCCAGCCGGAAATAGCCCTCGTGGCGCGCCTGCGTGTTGGCGGAGATGAGCGGGACGAAGAGGGTGCACGCACCGATCTGCTCCCGGATTTTCCGATCCCACGCATCCCCGCCGACGAGCCCGCCCTCCTGATCGAGCCACACCTCCACACCGGCCGCGCGCAACGCCGTGGAGATGCGCAGCGCCATCTCCGCGTCTTGCGACGCGTAGCTGAGGAAGACGGCCTTGCCGGGAGTTACAGACATTGCGGGAGCGAGCGAGGGGAACCGGAAACGCCGTCACACTGGAAAACCACCCCCCTCGCTGGCGAGTGCATAGTGTCTCCTTTGCGGTTGGCAGGTTGGGACTTGGGGCCGGCGCGGGAGGAAGCGGCCGGTGGAAAAGCGGGTGGGCAAAAAAATGTCGGGTGTCGGAGGCGGCGGGATTTTCGCGCGTCGTAACGGTTTTGGTGAGTCGGATGTTCTTCCTTTTTCTGCCGGCTCGATCGGATTCGGATCAGACCTAAGCGGAGCGGTGCTCGCGCTCAGCAATCAAAACTCTTCGTCAGCAGAAACACCCGCGGCTCGGGATACTGGAAGACCACGGGCACGCCCGCGGTCGAGAGGCCGCTTTGGGCGATGAGCTGGTCGTCGTTAAAGACGTTGCGGACGTTGAGCGACACGTTCCAGCGGATGCGCCGCTGGAAAAATGTCGCCGAGTAGCCGAGCGCGGCACTGCGCACGTAGGCGAGCAGGGTCTCGTTGGCGTTGGTGGTGGTGTTGAAGTGCAATTGCGCCGGGCCGGTGCCGCCGCCGCGCTGCGGCGCGGCGAGATCGTTGGCGGCGGCGAGCCAGTCTTTCATCCGATAGCCGATTACGCCGAACCAGTCCGCCGCGATGTTGGCGCTGCGCGTGTTGTTCTTCAGAACCGTCGGCAGACCGTATTTGGGCGGTTGGGAAACCGCCCGTCCTTTGGCAGAGGCCACCACTCTGTTCGAGCTACCACGCCATCTTTTCCTTCGGCTCCGGCAGCGGCAGCTCGGCAAGCTTGCCCGCGGCGGACACGACCTCGTAAGCCGTGCGAAAATGAAGCTTGGCAAAATCTCCCAGGGCGCGCGCGCCAAATTTCGCGATGATCCGCGCACCTTGTTCCTTCACCAGGGGGCCGGCACCCTTCTGCAGTTTTTCCCCGAGCTGCCGCGAGAGCGTGTGCATCTGCCGCACGAACTCGGCCCGCGCCACCACTGAGGCCGCCGCCACGACCGGATCTTCTTCCGCCTTCGTCCGCATCTTCAGGTCGAAGTCCTTCACCCCTTTTTTCGCCAGTTCACGCTGCACCAGCGGTTGCTCGGTAAACTGATCGAGCAGACCCCACGGCACCTGTTTCGCCGCCAGGGCCTGCTCGAGCGCCGTCGCATGCTGCCAGGCCAGCAGCCGGTTGAGATTCGCCCCGGGCCGCGACATCAGCTCGTTGTACTTCGGCATGCCACAGAAGCAGGTGCGAGCCACGGCGCCCTTGGTATCGCGAATGATCGCGTCGAGCCGCATAATCTGCGGCTCCGCGATCTTCTTCGAGTCCTTCACGCCCTCCTTGATCCAGGCCTCGATCGCCGCGCGGTCCGCGATGACGGTCGCGGCGATCACGGGCCCGAAGAAATCGCCCTTGCCACTCTCGTCGAGCCCGGCATGTGACTCAAACCACTCCGGATGCAGCACGTCGTCGTAGCCAAGCTTGGCGGCGCCCGTCACCTCGGGTTCGATCACATCCCGCACGAAATCCTCAGTGCCCTTGCCGGCGACGACGACTTTTCCGCTGGTGTAGGCGCTGACGTTGACCTTGAGGTGATCGGCCTTGAACGCGAAGCGCGTGTAGCCGACCTCGAACGGCGTCCAGCCGCGCTCCACCAAAATCCCGCGTAGCTTGTCCATCTGGGTGTCGTCGAGCTTGACCGTGTAGGACGCGATCTTCTTGGGCGCCTCTGGCTCGTCTCGGAATTTCTTCTGCATCCCCTGAATGGCCACAAAAAGCCCGAAAACGCACGAAAAAGAAAACGCGGCTTCCGTCTCCCGGGTTTTCGTGTCTCTTCGTGGTTTCCGTGGCCAAATCATCCTCCGCCGAGCTCATTGCCGCCGCGCCGCAGTTTCAGCGCGCCCTGCTCGACTGGTATCGCACTCATGCGCGGCGGCTGCCCTGGCGCGACGCGCCGTCACTCTACCAGACGGTGGTGAGCGAGTTCATGCTGCAGCAGACGCAGGTGAACACCATGCTCCCCTATTACACCCGCTGGCTCGCCTCGCTGCCTGACTTCGCCGCGCTGGCCGCCGCTCCGGAGGCGCAGGTGCTGAAGCTTTGGGAGGGACTGGGCTACTACTCTCGCGCCCGGAATCTCCACCGGCTCGCGATCGAATACGTGGCACGCCCCCATCCACCACGTACGCCGGATGAATGGCGGGAACTTCCGGGTGTCGGCCCCTATACCGCCGCGGCGATCACGAGCATCTCGTTCGCGGCACCGGCGGCCTGCGTCGACGGCAATGTCGTGCGCATCCTCGCGCGGCTCACCGCGAACGCGACGGAATTTCGCGACTCGGCGATGGCGTCGAAAATATTTACACCGCTCGCGACCGCCCTGCTCCCGTCGGTCAATCCGGGCGACCACAACCAGGCGATGATGGAACTCGGCGCCACGGTTTGCTATCGCCAGAAGCCGTTGTGCCTGGTCTGTCCGGGCCGGCCATTTTGCGCGGCCGCCCGCCGCGGCACTCCCGTGGAGTTTCCACGACTCGTCTCAAAGTTCTACGAACTGCAAAGCGTCACGCGCGTGTGGTGCGAACGCACCGGCGCCCTCCTGCTCCATCGCGCGGCGGCCGGCGCAAAACGCTTTGCCAACCTGCACGAGTTGCCCACGGCGGAGCAGGCCGGTCTCGCCGCCGGTTTGGTCCGGAGCGGGAGATTGCTCGCCAAAAAACGCCGCAGCATCACGCGCTTTCAGATCACCGAGTCGATTCACGTCGTGCCGGCGCCGCGCGTCACCCGGAAGAAACTCGGAACGGGCCTCAGGTGGGTGCCGTTCGCCGAACTCGACACCATCACGCTCTCGGGACCGCATCGGCGCTGGGTGAATGAGCTTCTGGCGGGGCGATAATCCGACCAGCCGTTTCGACAAGCTCAAGGGCCCCGAGACATCTGCCGAGGGGCTCAGGGTCCCGGACGCCGCCCTCCGAAAAAGGGCGTCCAGGTAATGCCTCCGCGCGCGCGGACCAATCAAAACGATCCCTTCACCCCCGCCGTCCAGAGCGGGGCGTAGTCGTCGCGGTTCCGGAACCGCGCATACTTCGGGGTGCTGGGCCCGTAGGTCTTCTGATCTTCCGTCGCATCGCCGACGTTGCGCAGCGCGAAGAAAACACCCAGCGAACGCCGGAGGTAGTATTCGCCGCTCACATCGACGTACAGCCGCTTGGTGCGATAAACATAGCTGCCGGGCTCGATGCTCCGACCCGCGGCGACGGCGGCGAGCCGCTGGACGCCGCGGTAGTTTTCGTTGATCCGCAGGTTGAATTTCGGCCGGGTTAGGCTCAGGCCCCAATTGCAGGTAAATGGGTTCATGCTCTGAAACGTATCGAACGAATTCCTGGCGCGCTGCGAGCTGATGTTGGTGAAGAACTGCACGCCGCGCGCCCAATGCGGCAAAAAGGTGAGCGCCTGCTTGTAGTCGAACTCAAAGCCCTTCATCCGAATCGTATTCGGGAAATTGAACTGCGTGTTCACATTATAAACCCCGTAGGTCTCCTCATCGAGTCCGTAGGCCGCGAGAAACTCCGGGGTGACCCGCGAGGTGACGCTGCCGAAGAGATTTTCGTAATCGCGAACAAAACCTCCGATCGACACCTGGCCGACGTTGCCGAAATAGTACTCGAACCGCAACAGATAGGACTGCGCCTGCCACGCCTTGATCGAGACATTGTTCACCGTGATCCGGTCGTTGGGATTGAATTGTTCGACGTTGGGCAACGTGAGACCGCCGGCGTACTGATTGAAGTCGGGGCGGCCGACCGTCTGATAATAGGCCGCGCGCGCGATCAGGCTTTCCGTGACATTGTAGCCCGCGTTGATGCTGGGGAAGAGCCGCAGGTATTCCTTCTTCGCGTGGTAGCCGCGATCGATCAACGTGAGCTGCGTATAAGGCAACCCGGCATTGGCCGGCACGATCAGCACGGGTTGCCTTTGACCCTGTGCGTTTAGAATGAAGGCACCGGCGGCATCGCGCTGGTAGAGCACGGCACCGGCGGAATCGCGTTGAAAATTGCGGGTTGGATCGGTGAACGGCCCCTCGGCCTTGATGTTAGCCTGCTCCGCGCGCACTCCGACAACGAATTTCAGCCGGCCGCTGAAAAAGGCCGCGTCGGTGCGGAAAAAAGCGGAGGAAATTGTTTCCTGGGCATGCTTCGAGGCGTTGGTTCGGCTCGTGTATTCCGTGTTCGCGTTGCGCGTCCAATGAGTCGGGTTGGCGTTGTAGTCGCCCCAGAGCTTGCTGTTGTCCATCTGCTGTTGCTTCGGCAGACCGAAATCCGGAATGCGCTCCGAATACGGCACATCGAGGAAACGAAGCGGATTGTCGTCGTTGGCCAGGCCCGCCTGGGTCGCCGGCGTCGTGCTCGCGCGGCCGTCGGCCCCGACATAGGTGTAGGTTTCGGTACCGACGCCGCGCAGATCACGGATTTCCGTCCGGATATCGGCGCCGATTTTGACCGTCACCGGAATATTCCGAATCATGAGATCGCGGCGGATATTTCCGTAGGCCTGTTTTTTCGTGTCGTAGGTGCGCTGGCGGTTGCTGTTGGCTGAAACGAGCGAGTAGGTGTCGAGGCGGCTGGGATCGATCGGGCCGCCGTCGGGATCCGTGACGGTGATTCGGCCGGGACGAAGGTAGAAAATGTCGTCGAAGCGAATCGTGACGTTGGTGCGCTGGACGGTCATTCCGTTGAATGCGCCCCGGTCGATGTCCTGATATTGTATGCGGGAGTTGCCATAGCTGATGCCGGAATCGGCCCTCCAGATTGGGCCCTCGTGCAGCCAGCGCAGCGACGGCGAATACGTTCGGCCGGGCCGGATCCGGCCGTTGTTGGCAATCGTAACCTGACCGCTGTTCGTGCTGGTGGCGGCATTAAAGACGCTGACCGCACCCCAGGTGTGGTCGCGCGCCCAGTTAAACGGAGCCACGCGATTGATGGTGAAGGTCTGCGTGCGCGTGGCGAAATGCTCCCGCAGCGCGCCGTATTGAAATCCAAACGAGATTCGATCGTTCCTCGCGAAGCGCCAGTCCACGGTGGTGGCGAATGACTGGCGGTCCGTATCCTTGCCGCTGTCTCGCCAGGAGAACGTGCCGAGATACGGATTGTCGGGCGTCGTGTCGGGCAGGGCGCCGGGGGTGCCATTGGCGGCCGGAGCCGACGTCGCCGCACCGACCCCGCGCCACGTCGTGGCGACGTTGGGCTGCTGGGTGTATTGGAGCGAGTACCCGCCCGACACGGTAAAGCCGAAATTTTTCGTCACCGGCACGACTGCGGAAACGTCGAAGCTGGGATGAATCTTGTAGGTCTTTTGCCCCCAGCCCGGGCCGGGCGATCGGCGCAGGAAGGCGCGCTCCGCATCCTTCATGAGCCACGCGAAGCTGTAGTTGTAGGCCGGCTTGTTGCGCTCGAAGGCACTGCGCGGGACAAAATTCACCGAGCCGGCGAGCGCGCCACCCGGGGTGTCCGGCGTGGGCGAACGGTTAATCTCGATCCGGGATATGTTGTTAATCGAAACCTGATCCAGCTCGACATTGCGCCGCGTGCCGGCGCCGGCGGCACTCGCCAGATCGAAGCCGCCCATCGAAATCGGCACGTTGTCGGCCGGCGCGCCATTGATGGAAAAGCGGCGCGCATCTCCACCCGTGTAGTCGCTCGTGATCCCGGGAAGAAATTTCATGAGCTCGCCGATGCTGCCGTCGCCAATCGTGCCGAACTCGTCGGCAGAGACGACATTCATGATGTTTTTCGCAAATCGCTGCTCGTTGATCGCGATCGCGGCGCCATCCATTTCCTTCGACGACGAAACCGTGAAGGCATCGAGCTTCACCACTTCGCCGGTGGCCGCGAGTTTGCCCCCGCCGGCAAATGTGACGTCATGCTGCACCGTGCCGCCGGCTGGCACGGTCACCGCTTCGCTTTGCGATCCGCGGCCGGTGTAGAATATGATGAGTTTCGCGATACCCGCCGGCACATTGCTCAGACGATACGCGCCGGTGCCGTCGGTGAGCACCTCCAGCCTGCTGCCTTCAATCGTTATCCGGGCTTTTTCAAGAAATTCGCCGCGCCTCGGATCAAAGACACGGCCTTCGATGCCACCGATTGCGTTGGCCTGCGCGAGGAGTGGCGCGGGGAGAAGGCACCAACCGAGGACGGCAGCGACAGCGCCGAGACGGACGAATGCCGAGGGGACGAGGATTGAGCGGGAGTTCATGCGGAATGATCGGGTCACCACCCGCACCATCACCAACGCGCGGAGGGCGTAGCAGTTGGATAGTCGGGTGTTTCTTGGGGCTGGCGGGGCGACCCTTCATGTCGCGAGGGCATCCGCGAGTCAACGCACCAAACCCGATGTGACATCTGCGGACAAGTGAAATTCCCGCACCGACCCAAGTCGGAACGACGATTCGTTTTCCGCCCAGCACTTCATTCTCCGTCGTGGACGGGCCTCGCTTCTACCTCAACCCCACCAAACCAACTCAGCTGATCAGGGCTTCAACCTGCACCTTCGAAGCAAGCACTTCTTCGACCGTCAGGCGGGGGCTGAATTCCAATGTCAGCAAATGCTCCGGCCGCCAGAAACTGCTGACCATTTTGAAGTCGATATGCCCCGACCCAATCGGCTGATGGTCCTGCCCCTTTGCGCTCACGTCGTGCAGATGCCAACCGATGGTGCGCGGCGCCATTTTTTCCAGATGTTCGCGGTGATTGAGCAAGCCCATCCCTTCCTTGATGTCCGCATGGCCGGTATCGTGCCAGTATCCGACCGGCGCATCGGCCGGCAATCCGGCCAGAAAATCCGCGTAGTCCGCATCGAGTGGCAGCTCCTCGAATTTCTCCCGATTTTCAAATCCCAGCCGGATTCCCTTCTGTTTGGCGTATTCCAGGATCTCATTGATGCTGGCCTTCACCTGGTCCCAAAACGGCGGCATGCGCTTGCGCAGCTTGGCCAGGGATCGCTTCAACAGCGCCTGATAGGTCGGGTCGTTCGGGTTCCGCCCGGCGTCGTGGTTGTCGCGCAGGTAATTGCGAATAGCCCGCGCCGGATTGAACCAAAAGAAAGTCACGCTGCCGAGATGGCAGACCACCACCCGGGCTTTCATCTGCGACGCGAAATCGATCGTGCGCTTGGTATGCCGCAACCACTGATCGTGTTCCCGGTGCTCCGCGACCGACGGTTCGAAGAGATTTGGGGCTGCCTGCACCACGCCGGTCGGCAAGGGACAGAAATTATGCGTCGAACTGACCTTCACCACGCCTTCTTCGACCGCCCGCATGATGCCCGGAACAAGGGTGATGCGAACGCCATGGCTCAGCTCGACATAGGCAAAGCCCAGCGCCGCCATTTCCCTCAGCATCGCAAAGCCGTCCTGATGACGGTGCGAACACCAGCTGGTGGAAAGTGCAAGGATGGGCTTCACACGTTAAGGTCTGAAAGACGATTCGCGTTGAGGCCAAGTTGCACGACCAAAAACACCTTACAACACAATGCCGCGCCCCGCATCGGCGGCAGCGCGGCAAGAAATGACATCGATCTCCCCGCAGTCTCTTATTCGGCGTAGCGGCGCCGCAGCATCTGGGTAAACGCCTGGACTTTGTTCTTCCGGCGACGCTTTTCGCAGGGTTTTTCGTAATAACGCTTCGCGCGTGTACCCTTGATGATATTTTCGCGCTCGAGCTTCTTCTTCATGCGACGGATCGCACGGTCAATGGGCTCGTTCTTCCGAATTTTGATTTCGATGGACATGTGAACAGTCGTGATCCTGCAGGTGATTAAAGGAAAAGCGGATCACTACGCCCGGCCAATTACGCGGCGTCAACGGCATTTTTCTTCTACAATTTTGGTGCGGCCAAAACCTGCCCAAGCTTCTCGAACAGCACCTCGTATTGCGGGGTATCGCGGAGCGCCGCCTCGGTCGCCTGCCCCGGACGGTTGGACGAGTCCGGCTCGATAATCTCAGTCAAACGCACCGCCACCTCAGTGCCGGAGCCATCGAGTGAAGGCTTCAGACGTACTTTCAGGTACAATTGGCGGGCACTGCCGTGCGACTCCCCGGCCCTTACTCCGCCGATGGCTTCTAATTCGCCCTGCGCCGGACCTCTCCGCACGACGCGGTAGCCCATCTGCGCGACGGCGTTGCGCAACGCGTCGTAGGTCTCACGGGGCGCCGCGGGATAGGAACGCACCTTTGCTTCTTCCCGCGCCGCCAGGCGGCCGCGCACGGCATCCGTCGCGTCGGAGATTGTACTGCAGCCGGAGAAGGCCAGGACCAACCCCATTGCGGGAAATATCAGGTTTCGGTTCATGCGGGTTGCTGTTGCGAAAGACAGTGCAGCGTGCCCAGGCCCCAGATCAGGTGATAAGCGTCCAGCGGGACAACCTGGCGCCCGGGAAAACACCCGCCAATGATCTCACACGCGGCGGCGTCGCGTTTCTTCTGGCGGAAGGTCGGCACGAGGACGGCGCCGTTGATCACCAGGAAGTTCGCATAGCTCGCCGGCACGCGCTGGCCCTTGAACGCAACCGGACTGGGCATCGGCAGCGACACGAGATCGAATTTCTTGCCCGCCGGTGTCCGGAACGATTGCAGACGTTCGTTCACTGCGCGGAGAATGCGGTGATTGGCGTCGCGCGAATTTGTTTCGGTCGCAGCCACGAAACCGTCTGGTTTGAAGAACCGCGCGATATCGTCGATGTGCCCGTCGGTGTCATCTCCGACTATGCCTTCTCCGACCCAGAAAATCTTGGTCACACCGAGGTAGTCGCAGAGATTCCGCTCGATCTGACTTTGCCTGAGCTGCGGGTTCCGATTCGGGTTGAGCAGACATTGCTCGCTGGTGAGGAGCAGTCCGCATCCGTTCACATCGAGCGACCCGCCCTCCAACACCATGTCGTGGTGAAAACGCCGCAACTTCAGCCTCCGGCTGATCTTTTGCGGAATCGTATTATCGAGATCATACGGCGGGTACTTGCCGCCCCACGCATTGAAACGCCAGTCAGTGACCGCCACTTCGCCGGTGCGATCGTTCTTCACAAAAAGGGGGCCGTGATCGCGGCACCACGCGTCGTTGGTCGGATGATCGTAAAAAGTCACCCGGCTCAGGTCGGCGCCGGCCGCCGCACACAGTCGTTTCGCCCGGGACTGGAGCCCCGCAGCCGCGTTGATCCGGACTGCCTGAAACCGGCTGATCTGCGCGACAAACAGGGCGAACGCCGGCGGCACCGGGCGGAACTGGCCCGGCCAGGTAGCGCGATTGTGCGGCCACGAAAGCCAGATCGCCGCCTGCGGCTCCCACTCGGCCGGCATCCGGAAACCCAGCGATGTCGGTGTCGCTGGGTTTCCGCCTGCCTTAACTCCGGTTGGCGGTGGCAATTTCATTATCCTGTATCAAAGTTCCAGATTAATGCTTGGCGCCTTTCCCGCGCCGCGCAGCGACGCCTCAGGAATCGCGTTGCGCGATTCCTAGTCGATGAACCGTTTCGTCAGATCCCCGTACGCATCGATCCGCCGGTCGCGGAGGAACGGCCAGTGCGTGCGCGTCGCGTCCACCTTGCGGAGATCAACCGGCACGAGCATGACTTCCTCCCGTTCGATGCTCGCCTTGGCCATCAGCTGGCCGCTGGTGTCGGCGACAAAACTCTGGCCCCAGAACTCGATGCCGTCGCCGCCCTCCGGCCGCTCGATCCCGATGCGGTTCACCGCGGCGACAAAGCAGCCGTTGGCCACCGCGTGGCTGCGCTGGATGATTTCCCACGCGCCATGCTGCTGGGCGCCGTGCGCCGCCTTCTCCGTCGGATGCCAGCCAATCGCCGTGGGATAAAACAGAATCTCCGCCCCTTGCATCGCCGTCAGCCGCGCGCCCTCGGGGAACCATTGATCCCAGCAGATCAGCACGCCGATCTTGCCAAACTTGGTCTCCCAGGCGCGGAAGCCGGTATCGCCGGGGGTGAAGTAGAATTTTTCGTAGTACAGCGGATCGTCCGGAAGGTGCATCTTGCGGTAGACGCCGAGCATCTTGCCGTCGGCGTCGATCACGACCGCCGAGTTGTGATACAGGCCCGCCGCCCGGCGCTCAAAGAGCGAAGCCACCACCACCACCCCAAATTTCTTCGCGAACGCCTGAAACGCCCGCGAGCTCGGGCCGGGGATCGGCTCGGCGAGCCGGAACGAGTCATGCTTTTCCGCCTGACAGAAATACTGCGAACGAAAGAGTTCCTGCGTGCAGATAATCTGCGCACCCTGCCGCGCCGCGCGCTCCGCGAGCGCCAGCGTCTTCTCGAGATTGGCGGCGGGCGCGCGGCCGCAGGCGTGCTGCAGGAGCCCGAGAGTGACGGTGGACATGCGCTCGAAGGACGGTTGCCGGAGGTCAGTAGACGACCTTGTTCAGCGGATACTCGACAATCCCTTCCGCGCCAAGCGCCTTGAGCTGCGGGATGATTTCGCGCACGACGCTCTCGTCGATGATGGTTTCGAGCGCGATCCAATCGGGAGAACTGAGCTGGGAAATCGTCGGGTTGCGCAGCGCCGGCAGCTCTCGCACGACGGCCTCCAGCGCATTTTTCGGCAGGTTCATCTTCAAACCGACCTTGGACTCGGCTTCGAGCGCCCCGCGCAGCAGCAGGGCGATCGTTTCGATCTTCCGGCGTTTCGCCGGATTGGCCCAGCTCGCCCGGTTGGCGATGAGCTTGGTGTTCGTCTCGAGCAGCGTGTCGACGATGCGCAGTTTGTTCGCCCGCAGCGAACTTCCCGTCTCCGTGATATCCACGATCGCATCGACCAGATCCGGCACCTTCACCTCGGTGGCACCCCAGGAAAACTCCACTTCGACCGACACGCCTTTCTCCGCAAAATATCGTTTGGTCGTATTGACCAACTCGGTCGCCACGCGTTTGCCGGCAAGATCCGCCACGGTTTTCACCGGTGACGCCTCCGGAACGCACAGCACCCAGCGGGACTTCAGAGTCGACGCCCGGCTGTAGACCAGATCGCACACTGCCACCACGTCGGAGTTGTTCTCCTGCACCCAATCGTAGCCGGTCAGCCCGCAGTCGAAAAAGCCATGTTCCACGTAGCGGCTGACTTCCTGCGCGCGGATGAAGCGACCGTCGAGCTCCGGATCGTCAATCGACGGCCGGTAGCTGCGCGAACTCGTCGTGATTTTCCAGCCCGCCTTGGCGAACAGGTTTCTGGTGGACTCTTCCAGGCTGCCCTTCGGCAACCCCAGCATGATCAATGGTACTTTTTCGGACACACGCAGAAGGCACACCCCGCAACGATCACCTTCAAGCAAATTTCCCGCGTCCGCCGTCTGGTTCGCAGGCCGCACGCGCGGCCCGCGCCGTCGACGGGCGGGCGAGAGGGTTGACATTCCATTCCATAATTGTAAAAAATTCCTCTGCCGCCCCGGATTATGCCCACTCCCACTCCGCTACGCACGCAGCCCAAACCGCTCATTGTCATCGTCGAGGACGAGGTTGAGCTGGCGAACTTGATTGCCGGGCAGCTCGATCGGGCCGGCATGCACACGCAAGTTTGCACCCGCGGCCAGCACGCGTTCAAGTTTCTCAAGCGCAATTTCGCGAATTTGATCCTGCTCGACATCAACCTGCCCGATCAATCGGGCTTTGCCCTCGCCCAGGAACTGAGAACGGCGGACATTTCGACCCCGATCATCTTTCTGACCGGCAACGTGGAGGAAACGAGCAAGATTCGCGGCCTCGATATGGGTGGGGACGATTATATCACCAAGCCCTTCAGTTACGCCGAGCTCGTGGCACGAATCCGTGCCGTGCTGCGCCGCGCCGAGGGCCAGACCGATCTCAATGTCACCAAAAACGTCAAGGTGAGCGACGGGCCATTCGATTTTTGCGGCGCGCGGGTGACCCCGCTGCGGCTGGAAATTTCTTTCCCCGACCGCGTGACGCAAAAGATCGGGCGCAAGGAACTCGGCATCCTCGCCTACCTCAACGCTCATTCCGGCCAGGTCATCACGCGCAAGGAGCTCATTCATTCGGTTTGGGGCATCCATGCCGATGTGAAGAGCCGGTCCCTCGATCAGTACATCGTGAAGGTCCGCGAACTTTTCAGCGCGCACGGGCTCAGCCTCGATGCCTTCAGCACGGTGCATGGCATCGGTTATATCTTCGATCCGAAGGGTGTGGCCAAACCGGGAAAGTAATTCCGCCAACGCTAAACGTCCGTCGTCGGTCCGCCTGCTCGCATGAGCCGCCACTCTTCCTCCTCCCGCTGGCGCGACCGACTGCCCGGTCGCCGGTCGGAAACTCATTTCCGCTGGCGCGGCAAGGAGGTTTCGCGGATCGAGAATTTGACCGACGCCGTGTTCGGTTTCGCCCTGACGCTTCTCGTGGTATCGACGGAGGTTCCCCGCACGTTCGAGAGCCTGATCAAAGTGTTCCGGGATTTTCCGGCATTCGTAGCGTGCTTCGCGATCTTGCTCCTGTTCTGGAATGAGCACTACAAGCTTTTCCGCCGCTACGGGCTGGAGGATTCGTACACCCGCTCGGTCAACTACGTGATCCTGCTGCTGGTGTTGTTTTCGGTCTACCCGTTGAAATTTCTCTTCACATCCTGGCTCGGCAGCGGAGCGGGGTTCAGTGAGGTCGGGCAGATCTTCTTCGTTTACCGGGTCTATGGCCTGGGCTTCGCCAGCATTTGGTTCCTGTACGCACTGCTTCAGTCCCACGCGCTTAGCCTGGCGGAAAGTCTGCAACTGACCCCGGTCGAGCTGATCATGTCCCGCCTGCAGTTGAGCGAATTCCGCCTCCAGATCGGCGTCTGTTTTCTTTCCATCGGATTGTCCTACCTGTCCGTGGCTCCGTGGGTCCCTGGCGTAGTTTACGGAATCATCGGCCCGCTGGCCGCCCTGAATGGCTGGTGGCATGGCCGGAAAATCTCGGCGCTGCTGGCCCGACAACGCGACTGAACGATTGCAAGACCATCCCATGAAATTCTGCCGACTTTCGGTCGCCCTTGTTCTGCCCCTGATCGCCAGTTTTCCGCACCCGTCCCCCGCCGCGGAGCCTCTCGCGGCGGCGATCCAGGCCGTCACCCGGCAACCCAGCTACCAGCAGGCGCACTGGGGCGCGTTGTTCGTGGACCTGACCTCGGGCGAGATCATCTTTGCGCAGCAGCCCGACCAGCTGTTTGCGCCCGCCTCGACGACGAAGCTCTTCTCGGTCGCGTGTGCGCTGGATGCGTTTGGAGCCGGGCACCGGTTCAAGACTCCGGTGGTGAAACGGGGCGAAGTGAACCCGGCCGGTGAACTCGTCGGAGATTTGATCCTCGTCGCCTCGGGCGATCTGAGCCTGGGCGGACGGACGACCGAAACGGGCGAGATCGCCTTCGTCGATTCGGATCACACCTACGCGAACGGCAATCCCGACGCGACGCTCACGGCGCCCGATCCGCTCGGCGGGTTGAACGACCTCGCGCGGCAGATCGCGGCCGCCGGGATCAAACGGGTGCGCGGTGATGTGCTGATTGACGATCGTCTGTTCGACAAGGCCGAGAGTACCGGCAGTGGGCCCAGCACGCTGACTCCAATCATCGTCAACGACAACGTGATTGATTTGCTCATCGAGCCGACGACGCCCGGTCAACTGGCGAAACTGACCTGGCGGCCCCAATCAACGGCCATCCGGATCGACCTGAAGCTGGAAACCGCGCCTGCCGGAACGCCGTTCGCGACCACGATCCGCAATCTCGGGACCGGGCGCTTCTCCGTGTCGGGCCGTATTCCCAGCGGGCACAAGCCGGTCCTGCGCGTCGCCGAAGTGAGCGATCCCGCCTCACATGCGAGGTCGCTCTTCATTGAGGCCCTCGCCCGCGCGGGAGTTGGGGTCACCGCCTCGGCCTTGGGCGAAAACTCCCCGGCGGCGCTGCCCTCCCGCGACGCGGTCGCGAAACTTCCGCCGGTTGCCCTGCTTACTTCGCCACCCCTGTCCGAGTCCCTCCGACTGATCCTCAAGGTCAGCCACAATCTGCACGCCAGCACCTTGCCGCTGCTCGTCGCGACCAGGCACGGAGAACGGACGCTGGCGGCGGGACTGAAGCGCCAGCACGACTTCCTCGCCAAGGCGGGAGTCGAGGTTGAAACGATCTCGTTCGGTGGCGGCGCCGGCGGCGCACGCTCCGACTACATCACTCCGCGCGCCACCGTGCAGCTTCTGCGCCACATGGCGAAACACCGGGATTTTGAGGCCTACCGACGCGGACTGCCGAGGCTCGGGGTGGATGGCACGCTGTCGAAAAACGTCGGACCGGACAGCCCCGCGCGGGACTTGGTTCAAGCCAAGACAGGAACGCTCTCGTGGGGGAATACGATGAACGGCGGTTCGTTGCTGCAAAGCAAGGCGCTGGCGGGGTATCTGACCACCGCGAAGGGTCGCACGCTCGCCTTCGCCCTGTTCGTGAACCACGCCCACCTGCGTGCTGGCGTCACCACGAAATCCATCGGTGACGACCTCGCCCGCATTTGCGAAGCCGTCTTTGTGCGGGAGTGATGAACCCGGCTTAGAAAAACTCCGTCTGCTGTTCCACCACCGGCTTCGGCCCTGGCGCCTTGGTCTCCGTCGCCACGCCGTAGCGTTTGCGCGCATCCACCGCCGTCGTGCGCATCTCGTAACCGTCGAGCATCCGGACCAACTCGTCGGGCTGGGGCGTCCGCCACTCCGGCTTCACCGGCGGCAGCGCCAGATCGAGGGTCGTCAGTTTCAGATTCATCCGCAGGCGCGGCGCGTCCGAGGCGACCGCGGCGCGAAAACGCTCCGGTTGCAACTCACCCGCGTGCGCAATCACGCCTTCCAGGCTGCCCCACTCCGCCAGCCACTTCGTCGCGGTCTTGGGGCCGACTCCGTCGATGCCCGGAATATTATCGGAGGTGTCGCCGACGAGCGCCAGATAGTCGGCGATTTGTGCTGGTGGCACTCCGAACTTTTCCGCCACACCCGCGGCATCCAGCAACCGCCAGCCCAGCTTCGGATTCGCCGATGGAGGCGGCAGCATCATTTTGATGCGGTCGCCGACGATCTGCGCAAAATCCTTGTCACTGCTCACGATGACCACGTCGTCCCCGGCCGTCGCCCGGCGCACGGCTTCGGCCGCGAGCAGGTCATCGCTCTCCACCCCGTACTCTTCGATCCCGGCTAGGCCCATGGCCCGGGTCAGCGCCTTGATCGGATCGATCTGCTGGCGCAACGCGTCCGGCATCGGCTTCCGCTGGGCCTTGTACTCGGCCAGCAACGCCACGCGGGCGGCGGATTCACCGAGATCGAAAAACACCAGCGTCGCATCCGGCTTTTCGAGATCGATGAGTTTCCAGAGCGACTTCACCCAGCCGTGCAATGCCCCGGTGGGGAAGCCATCGGCCCGCGTCAGCTCCGGCATCGCGTGAAAGCAGCGGTAGGCGAGGTTGAATCCATCGACGAGTAACCATTTCGACATCCCGCCGAAGTGATAGACGAATCGCGCCCCGGTCAATCCGGCGCATCGAACCGCGCCGGGCCGAATCTTGGGTCAAAGAGGTCACTGAGGCCCGGCAGGAGGCCACACAGAAATCCCACCGAAAATGAACGCCCGCCTTTCCGCTCTGTGGCCTCTCTTTTCTCTCCGTATTACACTTTTCACAGTTCGGGTTGCGCTGCGAGGAATCCGCCAAGGCAGGTTAGCCACAAAAAGCACCAGTAGCGCAAGAAACGGACGCTTCTTTTTTTGCGCCTTTTTGTGCTTTTTGTGGCCATTCCCCACGAAGATTGGGTTTGGTTGCGGCTTCGCCGCGCAAGGATCTCTGTGACAAAGAATCGTCTCAACCAGGATTCCAATTCCGGCGGTGTTCATCTGCGACCTCTTGCCGCACCTCGGTGTCCCCTGTGCCTGGCGGTTTGGTTCTATCGGCCTTGAAGGCCGCAGCGTGGCCTGTCCGCCGCGGGCGTGTTTCGCCGCTGCGCACCCCGGGCCTTCGCTTCGATGCATCGCCTTGCTTTTCCACTCACTTCGCTTCCGTCTTATGGGCGTGTTGCGCCACGCTCTCCTTCCCCTCTCCTGCCTCCTCTCACTCGCCCAGATCGGTTTTGCCGAGCCGCTTTCGAAAAAAACCGAGATCGATTTCTTTCGCGATGTACCCAGTCGCAATTTGAAGGGGCTCGCCACGAGATCCGACGGGCGTCTTGTCGCCGGCCCGGTCTTGCTTGAGCTGGCCGGTCAGCCCCTCGCCGACTTGCTTTGGTGTCTCGAGCCCGCCGACGGGGCGAACCGCTGGCTGATCGGCACCGGGCCGGATGGTCGGGTGATGGAGGTCACGGTCGATCCGACCAACCCCACGTATGCCGCGCGCGAGGTGGTCAAACTCGACGATCCCCAGGTCTTTGCCCTGAAGCGCCTCGCCGATGGCTCGATCCTCGCCGGCACTTCCCCCAAAGGCTCCCTCTACCTGATTCGCGATGGCGCGGTCGTTGCCCGCACGCTGCTTCCGGTCGACTCGATTTTTGACCTGCTGCCGCTCGCCCTCAACACGGTGCTCGTCGCCACCGGCAATCCGGGTCGCATCTACCGAATCGATCTCGACAAATTCACCGCCGCCGGGGTCCTGGCCGACAAAGTGACTGACGTCGTGAAACTCGCCGAACGCGGCATCACCGTTTTCGGTGAAATCCGTGACCGCAATGTCCGCCGGATGGTGACGCTCGCTGATCGCCGCATCGCCGCCGGTTCCTCACCCAAGGGAAATATCTACGTCTTCCCCGCCGCTCCCTCCGGGCTGCCCCTCGATGCTGCGGCGAAGCCGAGCGCGCCGATCATCCTGCAGGAAAACCGGGACGCCGAGGTGACGGATTTGCTGCCGCAGCCGAACGGGGATCTCTTCGCGACGGTCATCTTCACCTCCACCAGCGGGGAGTCGCGCATCACGCCACCGGCCTCCCCGCTCAAGAGCGGTCCCGACGCCAAGGATCCCACGCCCCCGCCGGCCCAAGCCGAGCGCTTCGCTGGTCGCAGCACTCTGCTGCGGTTTCCCGCCGACGGATTTGCCGAGGTGCTCTCGGCCCGCGCCAACACCGCCTTCTATCGCCTCGCCCGCCGCGGCGACGTGCTGATCATCGCGGGCGGCGAACAAGGTGAACTCGCTGGCTACGATCTGAAGGCCCGCCGTGCCCTCACCTACTCCGGGAGCATTTCGTCCCAGCTTAACCAGATGTTGCCCGTCACCGGGGCGGGCCCCGCGCCGGATAGGTTTCTCGTGTTGCGCAACAACGCGCCGGGCCTCGCCCTGCTCGACTTCAGCGCAGCGGGAGCACGGGAAGCCGAAACGCGCCGCCTCGATCTCACGACGCCATCGCTCCTCGGCGCCCTGCGCTTCAACCGGCTGCGCGATCTCACCGCCACCAACCTCGCCCCGGAAATTCGTCTCAGCAACGGCAGTGATGAAGTGGAGGGCTGGGGCCCTTGGACGCCGCTGGTCGACGGGCCGGACCGCGGTTGGCGGACCGAGGCGATGCGTGGGCGCTACTTCAAGCTGCGACTCCGCATCACTGCGACGTCGGCGTTTGAACTCGACCGCGCGACGCTCTTTAGCCTGCCGCAAAACCGTCGCCCTCAACTCCAAGACTTTCGCGTGCTCGCGCCGGGTTTCAGTGTCATTCCCGCGAATGAACCAGCGCCACCAGCCTCCGTCTCCCTCAGCCAGCTGATCTCGCCGGCCAAGGATGAAAACCGCAGTCGCAGCAATTTCCTCAGCAGCCAGATTATCCCGTCCCCGGGTTCCCAAATCGTGCTCTGGACCGTGACCGACCCCGATGGCGATACGCTGCTCAGCACATTTTCCATCCGACGTGAAGGTGAGGAAAATTGGACCGATCTCGTCACGGCGACTCGCGACGGTTACGCGCAGTTCAATACGCGGCACCTCCCCGATGGTGTCTACTTCACCCGCGTGGTCGCCAGCGAGATGGCCCCGCGACCGCCGGATGAACGCCTTTCCCAGACCTTCGAGACCGACGATCTGATCATCGATCACACTCCGCCGGAGATCCTCGCTGCGAGCGCCCGGCGCACCAGTGATTCAGTGATTGTCACAGTCCACGGCCGCGACAAACTCTCCCTCCTCGATGGCATTGAGGTCGTCTTTACCAACAATGTGCGCGAAACAGTCGAACAACCGCTGGATGGCGTGCGCGACGGACGCGAGGAAACTTTCTCGGCTCCAGGGCACAATTCGTGGGTGAAACGAGTGTATAAGTCGAAAGCGTGAGAGAATTCAAGGCAGCTGGGAAAGGGGCGGGTTGGGCAACTATCGCACCCACGTCCTCGCTCGCTCGGGGGCGGCCGGCGTGC
>SXSC01000318.1 GCA_005792355.1 Opitutaceae bacterium | reverse complement strand
GGAGCGTCGACTTGCCCGAGCCCGACGGCCCCATGATCGAGAGAAAGTCGCCATCCTTGACCTCGAGGTTGATGTGGCGCAGCGCGTAGTAGGGTCCGCCCTTGAGGGGATAGACGCGGTCAACGTGACGGAGAGTAATCAATGGGGCGGAGGGACTGAAGGTGGACGACACCGGCCAACTTACATGAACAAATGAGCGGGTGGCCGCGCGTTTGGCGCACGGCGCGGCTGAACCGAGCGTGGTGGAGTGACCGGCGCGGATGCGTTCGCGGTTGAGGTGGCTGCCACGGGCTTGGTGCTGACTTGGGGCGCGGTCGTTGTTTTCACGACGGTACGGGACGCGCACTCGGACCTGTCGCGACCCATCGCGAGCGGATGGAGGAGTGCGAGCAGGGGCAGGGCGAGCAGGGGAGTTTTCATGGATGGGGAGTGCGTTGCGGAAGTTGTTTAGCAACGCGTGTGCCGCCGCACCACGCTACGCCCAAACAACACATGGCCAACGCTTAGAAATTTTCGAATGCGACGTCGGCCGCGTGCGGATTACCGTTTGCGGAATCCAACCATCCCGAAAGTGGGAAAGCACCAGCCTGGATGTAGTGCCAATCCCAGGCGGGGAATCACGGACTCCGGCGCAGATCGTAGATCTCGCTTGCGGGCTGCCCCTTCATGATGCCGGTGAGGGTGACGCGGAGGTGATCCGACGCGACGAGTTCGTAGTCGAAGGTCTTGGGGAAATCGTTCTCCTTGTTCTCGAAGGTCGCGCGCTTGGTGGAGGGGTCGAGCGTGACGAGCGGAAACGTGTGGGGGCTGCGTTTTCCGTTGGGATGGGGGATCAACATCACGGTGCCATTCTTTTCCGTGAAGACGACGAGGTCGAAAAAGATGCACTTGCCGCCCTTGAATTCGCGGCCGGCGCTGAGCATGACGCCGCCTTCGGGCGTGGAGATGACCTCTTCCGCAGTTGCGCCGCTGGTTGAAGTGCCGCGCCAGGTGCCGGTGAGAAAGGCGAGTGAGGCGAGGGAGGTGGCCGGCTTTGCCGTCTGGCCGGAGGCGGGCTCGGCGGCTGAGAGGGCGAGGGTCGCGAGGGCAACAGAGGAGGTGAAGAGGGCGATGGCGAGGGTGCGGGCGGGGTGGTGGGCGGTTTTCATGGAGGGTCGAAATAACAGGAATACGGCAACGACGAAGATTTGAATCACCGACGGACACCGCTGAATCTGGATTTCCAGAGTGTTGGAAAGCGGTTGGGTGGGCAATTTTCCCGACCCGAAATAACGCTTCAGGCGTTGAATTGGAGCAGTTCGACGACGTTGCCAGCGGGATCGCGGACGGCAAGGAAGCGGCCAACGGGGAACGGTTGCGGCTGTGCAAAGACGAGGTCGGCACCCGCCGCGGTGAGGCGCGCATGCTCGGCGTCAACATCAGTCTCGGATCTCACTCCGCGCGCAGAGCGACCATCGGGTCGACCCTGGCGGCGTGGCGGGCGGGGAGCCAGGCGGCGAGCGTGACCAGGACGGCGAAGACGAGCGCGGTGGCGGTGTAGATCCGCGAGTCGGCGGTGATGCCGCCGAAGAGGGAGTTGAGCAGGAGGGTCAGCGCAAAGGCGGCCGCGAGGCCGAAGACGATGGCGACGGCCGCGAGGCGCAGGCTGCCGTGGAGCGCAAGGGCGAGGAGATTCCGTCGCGTGGCACCGAGGGCCACGCGGAGGCCAAACTCGCGCGTGCGCGTGGTCGCCCAATAGAGTGTGACGCCATAGACGCCGGTCGCCGCGAGCAGGAGCGCGAGCAAACCGGCGCCCAGCGCGGCGCCCGCGGCGATGCGCTGCGGCATCAACCCGACTGCGGTGGCGGCGGTGAGCGACTGAGCGTGGTAGATTGGGAGGGCGGGTTGGAGGCTGTGCACGAGTGCGCGCAGCGCGGGGAGGAGCGAGTGATCGTCGCGGGATTTTACGAGCAGGCTCGGGCGGCGGTGGTAGAGCTGGGCGATCGGGGCGTAAAAGTGGGGGCGCGGGGTTTCACCGGCCGCGCGATATTTCGCGTCGCGGGCGACGGCGATGATCGTGATCGGCTGGCGGTCCTGATTCAGGAGGGTTTGGCCGAGCGGGGACTGGTCGGGCCAGAGCCGGCGGGCGAGGGTTTCGTTGACGATCCCGACGAGGGGAGTGGTGGCGGTGTCGGTGGACGTAAAGTCACGGCCGTGCACGAGTGGAATGCCGAGGGTCGCGAAATAGCCAGGGCTGGTCAGATTCCAGTCGGTGCGGATTCCGGGCTCGGACTCAGGGGTGGACGGCAGGCGGAGGCGACCAAAACCGTGGCCGGCACCATCGAGGGGAATGGCGACGGTCAGCGCGGCGTGCGTGACACCGGGGAGCTCGCGGGCGGAGGCGAGGAGTTGGTCGAGGAACAGCGGTCCCGTGCGAGTGGTGAGTCCGGCGGTCGAGAGATCGACCTGGATGAATTCCACCCGGCGCGAGTCGAAACCGGGGCTCTGGCGGGCGAGCTGCCAAAGCGAGCGCGTCAGAGTGGCGGCGGTGGTGAGCAGCGCGAGGGAGAGCGTGAGTTGGATGACGAGGAAGAGCCCGCGCAGGCTGAAGACGCGCGCGCCGCCGGCGGGTTGTTCACCGCGGCGCAGCACGGCGAGGAGATCGAAGCGCGAGTTGCTCAGCGCGGGGCCGAGACTGAACGCGAAGCCCACGATCAATGACAGCGCCACGACGAAGGCGAAGGCGGCCGGGTTCACCCGGATCGCGAGCTCTACGTCGACCGGCAGCGACGGCACGAGGGCGCGGACGGCGTCCACGAGCCAAAGGCACAGCAACCCGCCGGCGGCGCCGCCCGCGACGAAGAGCGCGAGATGCTCGGCGAGGAGCGCACGCACGAGGCGGGCGCGGTCCGCGCCGAGGGCGGAGCGGACGGCGAATTCGCGCTGGCGGACGGCGCCGCGCGCAAGCATCAGGCCGGCCAGGTTGGCACCGGCGACGAGGAGTGTGAGCACCGCGAGGAGACCGAGGATACCGAGGAACGCGCCGGCGATCTGGCTCATTTCACCGGGCAGCCGGCTCGACGGCATCACCGCGACGCCGCGCGCGCGGTGCGACGCCGGGTAGGCGGCCGAGAGTCGCTGTGCGATGATGGTGAGATCGGCGCGGGCTTGGGCGAGGGTCACCGCGGGTCGGAGACGGCCGAGGGCCACGATGAACGAGCCGGCCCGGGCGGTGAGTGCGGTGCTGCCAGGCTCGAGCACTGGGAGGAAGGGCAGCGGCACCCACACATCGGCGGCGAGAATGGTCGGTCCGGTGAAACCCGGCTCGGCGATGCCGACGATGGTGACCGGGGTGCGGTTGAGGAGCACGCTGCGGCCGACGGTGTCGGGGGCCGCGTGGAAGCGGCGCTGCCAGAGCCGATGGCTGATGATGATTTCGGCGTGCGGGGATTCGCCGGTGGTGAAATGGCGGCCGGCGGCGAGGCGCGTGCCCAGGAGGGGGAGGAGATTGGGCGAGACCCACTGGAGGTTGGCATTCTGCGCCTCGGTGCCGACCGTGAGGCCGGCGGGGTTGGGCGAAAAGTCGACTCCGGCGACATCGGAGAACGTGGAGTTCTGGGTGCGATAGTCCTGGAAATCGAGGTAGGAAAAATTGTCGAAGCCCGCGCCGTCCTGCGTGCGGCCGATGTCGACGACGCGGGATTCGTCCACGATGCCGACGCGAGGGCTGAGCAGGAGAGAGTCGTAAAGACTGAACACGGTGGCGCACGCGCCGATGCCGAGGGCGATGATGCCGATGGCGAGGAGCGTGAAACGCGGAGAGCGGACGAGGGGGCGGAGGGCGGTGAGCATTGGGGAGACGCGGAGAGGAGAGCGAGAGAGGGAGAAGGCAGAGATGGGAGACGGATAAAAAGGAGAAGGAGTGGTGAGCGGGCGGTATTCTCTCGTTTTCGTCCCCGCTCAACCTCTCCTTATCCGATCCGCGCGCGGGACGGCACGCGCGGGTCAGATTGCAGGACGGATGCCAATGCGTCGCGGAGGGCATTAGGCGTTGACCGAAAACGGGATGAAATTTTCGCGTGCGGTCGGGATGGTGCGAGGTGCCGCAGAATCGAAACTGCGGCGTCCCGCGAGTGGGACGGGGTGAAGCCGGTTTGAGTGTTTGTGCGCAGCGCCATCGTTGGATGCGGCTGGAGAATTTAGCCCACAATACCGCCCGTTTTCACGAGTTGTGTGCTCTGGACAGCCGGCTTGGACTACGAGGGGATCGCGACGTTCACGGATGACGGCAGAAACAGGATGGGCAGAAAAAGGAAAACGCCTGAACCACGTCCGCACGGCTCCCGCCCGTGCAGAATCAGGGCCCCCGACTCCGCTCTTTTTTTGCCAACCCTTTTTCTGCCCTCCGGTTTTTTTTTCGGCCCGTAAGAATCCCCGGAGCAAGCTCCGGGGCATTTCGGAAAGCCGTACCGTGTAGCCGGGGGTCGGCCTGGCCTTCGACCTGTCCGCCGAAGGCTTGGCGAAGGTGGAAGGCTTGGCGAAGTAGGCTGACCCCGGTCCGGCCTCAGCGAGGCCGGTTACAAGCAAGCCGAAGCAAGCTTCGGGGTATCGGACTGTTTTTGCCAAAATGAAACCAGGGAGAGCGGGAATCTTGAAACCCGCCGCCGGCGGACAAGTTTGGCAGCTATCAATCCTTGCCTAGGTTCATGCACCTCGTTGAACCGTCCACTTGTCGCACGACCAAGAATCGCCAGATTAACGGTAGGAAGATTCTTTTGGTAGGAAGATTTTCCAAACCACGAAAAAAGATTTCAAACTTCTCCCATGGTGGCACGTTCCATTTGCCCCAGCGCACCGCGCCCCGGATGAAGCTGCACGACCAGCGCAGCGGAGATAGCATTGGTTGTTCTCCGAAAAATATTCCTACCAACAAAATCTTCCTGCCTTTTCGTTGTCCAATCTCGTTCCGGCTTCGTCTTCAGTTTTTCGGAGGGTTCGGCGCGGGGTCGCGCGCCGAGGGGAAGTACCAGGCGCGCGCGATCAGGCCGTCGCGGACTTCGTAGATGCCGTGGGCTTGCTGGCTGCGCGGCGTGCCGTCTTTCGCGGTCCACGAGGCGCGCTCGCGCACGGCAAGAAACGCACCCGTCTGTTCGACGGAGAGAAACTCCGAGCGCACGTCGGGCAGGGATTTGTAGTAACCGGTCAGCCACTTGCGGAGGGCTTCGCGCCCGTCGCCGTCGACGGAGAGTTTGTCGGCATCCAACGAGAACCATTTCACGTTTGGCGCGAGGAGCGCAGCGACGGCGTCGGGTTCGTGGCGGTTTCCGGCGTCGAGGTAGGCGCGGAGCGTGATGGCCTCGGGCGTGACGAGGTAGGCGGTGGTGCCGTGCGCGAACGGGGAGAAAACGTCGATCTGAAGCTTGAAGACGCCGTTGGCGGTGGTGGGGTCGGGCGCGAGTTGCTTGCGCACCGTGGGTTCGTCGGGCAGGCGCAGCACGAGCAGGCCGAGTTCACCGAAACGAGCGCCGTGGACGAGCGTGCCTTCGCGGCGGAGGCGGGCGATATTGGCGCTGTGTTCGCGCATGCCGGTTTGGTCGTTGGGCGATTTCGCAGCGTCCCAGGCCGGGCCGGCTGTGAAGCGGACGGAGTAGAGCCGGGGCGGAGCCGGCGGCGGTTGCGCGAGGGCGATGCCGGTGGCGGCGAGCGTTGAGAGGAGTGCGAGAATGGGGAAGCGTTTCATGTGGGAGGTGGAGTTGCCGCGGAAGGGAAACGGGGTGCAGGGCGGGTCAATTCCGCAGATTGTCCGGCAGACTGTAGATTTCGACGAGGCCGGTTCCGCCAGAGGGGCCGGTGGCGTGGATGGTGTAGGCGCCGGGGTTCAGGCGGAGGAGGGTGGCCGCATCGCGGCTGTCCGCGGGAAAGGCAAAGGCGCCGGTCTGGGCGGCGGCGGCGGCGACTTCGGCGGCGGTGGCCGCGGCTGATTCCGGAGCGCCCCAGTTGTCGTTGCTGGCAATCGGGCGTCCGTCCGCGGCGAATACGGTCAGTCGCGGGTCGGCCAGCGCATCGCCGACGCCGAAGGAAGCCAGCGCGGGACCCGCCACGCGGACGAGGAGGTGGGCGGGGAAGTTCCCGCCGACGATGAAACCGGTGATCGCCGTCGCATCGCCCTCTCCGACCGCCACCCGGGCGGACAGATTGGCGAGTCCGGTCGCACCGCTGGAGAAAATCTCCCCCAGCACGATTCGCTCAGCGCCACCGGTGTCGGTGAGGTGAATGGTGTAGGACCCGGACGGCAGCTCGACGAGGGCGGCGGCATCGGCACTCCCGGCACCCAGGGGAAAGGCGCCGGCGGTGGCGAACGCTGCGGCGAGGACGGCGTCGCCGGCCCACGCCGCAACCGTCATGAGCGAACGGCCCGCGGCGTCGAAGAGCGCGAACTGCGGCCGTTCGGCGGCGTTGGCGATTCCGAACTGGCGCAGCGCCGGGCCGACGCCGCGCAGGATCAACTGCCGGGTGGTGGAGCCGCCGATCACAAAGCCGACGATGAGCGGCTGGGGGCCGACGCGGGCGCGGATGGACAGATTGGCCAGGGCCTGAGCCGCGGGGTCGTTTGCCGCGGGCGCCGGCAGTTCGCGAAGCAACGTCTCCACGGACGGCCCCCAGCGATCGGGAAAGAGGAACACGTTGTGGCCGCTCTGCCCGGGTCCGAGGTTGAAGACGTTGAGCTGGCCCCGGCCTCCGGCCGCGGCAAACGCGGCGTGGTTCGAGCGGCTGTGCGCGAGCGAGTAGAACGGATCATTTTCGCCGTAGAGCCACACCGTGGGTCCCGCAAACGCGCCGCCGCGGACGAAGGTCACCGTGTTGATCGCGGCGGGGTTGGCGCAGGTGTCGCTCATCCAGCCGCCGACAAAATTGAGCGCACCGTGGAAGACGCCGGGGCGCGTGCCGGCATACGCGATGGCGAGGATGCCCCCGCGCGATTGACCGCCGATGAGCAGGCGGCGGGCATCGACGTCGGAGCGGGTGCGCAAGTGGCGCACGACCTCGTCGAGGTCCGTGAGTGCGCGTTCCACGCCGGCCAGCGAACGCGCGGGATCGCAGGTGTAACCAGCGGCGCGGTTGGGGCCGAAGCCCTCGTCGTAGAGTCCGCCGGATCTTCCTCGGCCGCGGCGTTGCGGGAAGACGACCATCCAGCCCCGTTGATTGAAGTAGCCGGCGATGGCTGGACTGGACCAGGTCTGGGTGAAGAGCGCCGGATCGGTGCCGCTCCCCGTCGAGCCATGATTGAACATCACGGTGGGGAAAGGTCCGGCGCCGGTCGGCCGGTAGCTGACCAGTTCGAGTTGCACCGGCATACCGCTTTCGACCAGCGCCGTCGGGATCTGCTCGGTCGAGACGACCTGGGCGACGGCGGGTGGCGCGGTGCCGAGGGCAAACGCGAGGGAGAGGATGGCGACGGCGGTCACGCTCGGGAGGGTCGCGAACTGGCGAGGCCGGAAGATCATGGGCACGGGAAGACCCGGAGGCCGGCGCGACGGAAACGGGGAATCGTGAAATCGGGAATCTGTCATCTGACACCTGGGATTACGGGAGCAGCGACCGATTGGGCCACGAGGCCGAGGATGCCGTTTACTCGGTGCGGAGGGCGACAATTGGATCGACCCTGGTGGCGCGGCGGGCGGGGAGGTACGACGCGGCGACGGCGACCAGAGCGAGCAAGACGGGCGCGATGATCAGCGTGGCGGGATCCGTTGCGGCGACGCCGAAGAGCAGCTTGGCAATCACGGTGCTCAGCGCGAAGTAGCCGGCGAGGCCGAGGGCGACTCCGTAAACGATGAGTGGCGCGCTCTGGCGGAGCACGAGGCCGAGGATGTTTGCGCGCGTGGCACCAAGCGCCATGCGGAGACCGAATTCGTTGGTGCGTTGTCCGACGGAGAAGGCGAGGACACCGTACACGCCGAGGGCGGCAAGGAGGACGGCGACGCCGCTGAAGAGACCGAGGAGGAGCATGGGCGCGCGGCGACTGCGGAGGGATTCATCGAGGCGGAGCTCCATCGTCTTGACGTCGAAGAGCGGCTGGTCGGGATCGAGGGCGAGCACGGCGGCGCGGACGGCCGCGGTGATACCGGAGGCGGCGACCTCGGTTTTAGCGACGAGGGTGACAAATCGGTTCGGCGACTGCGCGTAGGGGAAATAGAGCGTTTCCTTGGTGACGGGATCCTCGAGGTTCTTGCTTTTCACGGGCGCGACGACCCCGACGATGGTCCAGAGAAGGACGTTGCCCTGCGCGTCGCGGCCACGGGAAATGCGTTGGCCGATGGGATCGGCGCCAGGCCCGTTCGACGCGTTCAAGGCAGGCCAGTACCGGTCGGCGAGGACACGGTCGATGACGACGACCCGTTCGCCGACGCGGTTATCCTGGGTGGTGAAGAGGCGCCCGCGGAGGACGGGGATGCCGAGGGCGGAGAAGTAGCCCGGGCTCACCTGCCGCATCTGGCCGTGCGGCGCCGGCTGGCCGGCCGGCGGGGTGTAACCGTCGATGCCATACGTGCCCGAGCTGTTGTTGGGGGTGAACGGAAGATTGCTCGTGAAACCGGCGGCGGTCACGCCGGGGAGCGCGATGACGCGGGTGAGCACGGCGTCGTGAAAGGCGTTCTGTTTTTCCGGCGTGTCGTATTTCGCGGCGGGCAGTGAGAGCGAGGCGGTGAGGACGTTGGTGGCGCGGAAGCCAGGACTGACCTCCTGGAGCCGGCGGAAACTCTTCGTGAGCAAACCGGCCGTCGCGAGCAGCATGAGCGAGAGCGCGATTTCGGTGATGACGAGGGCGCCACGGAGATTGAGGTGGCGGCGGTTGGTGGTGGCGCGGGTGCCGGCTTCCTTCAGCGCGCCGGCCGGGTCGCCGCGCGTGGCGGTGAAGGCGGGGAGCGCGCCGAAACCGAGACCGGTACCCAGGGCGCAGACCATGGTGAAGGCGAAGACGCGCGCGTCGAGCGTGACGCCGAATCCGCGCGGCATGTCGCCGACGCCCAGCGAATTCATCGCACCGATGCCCCAGAGGGCGACGACGAGTCCGAGGGCGCCGCCCAGGAGGAAAAGGAGGAGGCTCTCGGTGAGGAGCTGGCGGATGAGGCGGAAACGACCGGCGCCCAGCGCGGCGCGGATGGCGAGTTCACGTTCGCGGGCGGAGGCGCGGGCGAGGAGGAGGTTGGCGACATTGGCGCAGCCGATGAGGAGCGCGGCGGCGACGGCGGCCTGGAGCAGCCAGAGCATGGCGCGAACATCGGCGACGTTGTCCTCGAGGAAACCGACGACGAGGCCGCCGAAGCCGCTGGAAACCCAAAACGTTTTCGATTGGGGCAGGCGTTCGCGGAGGGCGGCGTGGATGGTGTCGACCTCGCGCTGGGCCTGCGCGAGAGTGGCGCCCGGCTTCAGTCGGGCGACCATCGTGGAAAATTCGTTGCCGCGACCGGTGTCGGATTTCTGCGCGTCGGTGAAGCTGAAGGGAACCCAGAGCTGCGCGCGCGGCGTCGGAAAATAAAATCCCGCCGGCATCACGCCGACGACCGTGTAGGGCTCCCCGTTAAGGCGGATGTCGCGACCGACAATCTTCGGATCGCCGCCAAAACGGTTCCGCCAAAGCGCGTCACCGAGGACGACAGTCTTCGTTGCGCCGACCTGAGCCTCGGCGTCGGTGAACACCCGGCCGAGGGCGGGTTGAGCTTGGAGCAGTGGGAAAAGCGACGGCGTCACGGTCATGCCGGCGACGCGTTCCGGGGCGCCGTCGGCGGAGAGGTTCAGGCTTGCGCCGGTGAAGAGGGCGCTTTCGGCGAGCGCGGAAACGCCGTGGCGACGGTCGAGATAATCGGGGATGGAACAGCCGGCGCGGGGCAGGCCCATCAGCGGGTAGGTGTTGTGAACGTAGACGAGCCGCGACGAGTCGGGCCACGGGTAGGGCTTGAGGAGCACCGCGCTGACGATGGAAAAAATCGCGCTGTTGGCGCCGATGCAGAGGGCGAGCGTGAGGACGGCGACGGCCGTGAAGCCGGGGGACTTGGCGAGGGATCGAAGGGCGAGGCGGAGGTCGTTCATCGAAGAAGGGGAGAAAGAAATTCGAGTGAGGGACGTCGGGTTCGAATAACGTCGGGCCCGCTTTCCCGCAGGCGCGCGACCTGGAGATCAGGTCGTGCCGGGCGGTTTTGTGCCGGCGGGCCAGATGAACGGAAGCGGTTTGAACGTGACTTCGGGGACGCCGGCGGCGAGGAGCCAGTCGTAAACCGGCCTGGCCTTTTCGCCGCCCTGCTTCGCGCAATGGAGCAGTGTGAAACCGTGCGGGCCGGGGATGGCGGCGGCGGCGATGGGGCCGCGCGGGTCGGTGGCGAGCGCGGCTCGCACCGCCGCAAGCTGGCCGAGCATCGCGGCGGCGAAGAGGTCTGGGCGGGCGTTGTGGGCGAGGAGGAATTCGGCGATGTCGCGGCGGCCGATGTGCGCGGCCGCCTGAAGGGGCGTTTCGAAATCGCCGCCGCCCCAATCCCAGCAGGCATTGACGAGGAGGGGCGTCTGCTCGACGAGCTCGCGCACCTTGGCGAGATCTCGATGCGCGGCGCCGACGAGGGCCTGAACCATTTCCGGCTGGAGCGCGGGAGGTCTCGCAGGTGCCTTCGGCGTGCCGGCGGGCGGCGTTTTCGGTTCTTGCGCGACGGAGAGGCGGGCGAAGCCTCCGGCGGCGAGCAGCGCGGCGGAGGTCTGGAGGAAGTGACGGCGGGGGAGGGCGGGCATGGTGGGTGAGGACGGGGAGACGGGGGACCAGGAGAAAGGGAACGTTGGAAACGGGTGCGAGCTGGGTGAGGTTGTTCTCCCTCTCGCACATTCTCCGGGTCTCTCCCTCTCCGCTCACTCGGCGCGGAGCGCGATCATGGGGTTCACTTTTGTGGCGCGGCGGGCGGGGAGCCAGCAGGCGATGGCTGCGGCCGCAGCAAAGGCCAGGGCCGAGACGCCGAAGGCGAGCGGGTCGAAGGCGTCGGCATCCACCAGAATGGTGCTGAGCAATCGACCGACGCCCAGCCCCAGCAACAGACCAAGGCCGACGCCGCTCAGGGTCATGGAGATTCCCTCGCGCAGTATCATGCCGTGCACCTGGCCGGGAATCGCGCCGAGCGCCATGCGGATGCCGATTTCCCGCGTGCGCCGGGAGACGGAGTAGGACTTGACGCCGTAGATGCCGACCACGGCGACCACCATGGCGAGGAGAGCGAAGACGACGAAAAGAGTGGAGCCGATCCGCAGCATCCAAAATTCCGTGGACTCGGTCAGGTGCACTTTAAACGGGCGCACATTGAACACCGGCAGGCCGGGAGCGGCCTCGCGCAAAGTACGGCGGATCGGTTCGACCAGCGCGATGGCGGCCGCGGAGTTTTCCACGGCGGGTCGCACATGAAAGTGGGCGTTGCTGGAGAAGCCTTGGGCGAAGGGCACGTAGATCGCCCCGCGGAATTCCTTCTCGAAGAAATCCGACTTCGTCGCCGTGACGATACCGACGATTTCGGCGGTTTTTGGTTCGTTGGCCGCGGCGGTAGCCGGCGCGCCGGGTTTGTCGGCTGTGCGTTCCGGCCGGGCCCGCGCCGGGTTGCGCTCGACCCATTGAATCCGTTGTCCGAGCGCATCGCCGTCGGGCCAGAGTTTTCGGGCCAGGGCTTCGTCGACGACGACGACCTCCGGCGCGCCTTTGTGCCCGGACTCGGCGGCGGTGAAGGCCCGGCCGCGCAACTGGCGGAGTCCCATCGCGGCGAAGTACTCCGGGCCCACGGCGTTCCAGCGTGCACTAAAACTCAGGCCCTCGGCGGCGGTCGCCGGTTTGTCCCCGGCGGCGGGCGTCACGCCCGCCCGCCGGACTTCGCGGCTGATGTTGATCATCCCATAGGGAACAAGGGAACCGATGCTGGCATGCTTCACGCCCGGGAGCGCGGCGAGGCGTTCGTTGACGGCGCGATAGAGGTCGAGGCTCTGCGACTCGTTGTAACCGCCCAGGCCCGAATCCACTTCGGCCACGATGGTGTGGTCGGCGCGGAAGCCGTTGTCGCCCGTGACGGCCTTGCCCGCCATGCGCAGGAACAAGCCGGCGGCGATCAGCAGTGCAAGCGACAAGGCGATTTGAGCCACGACCAACGGGTGGCGCGGCAACCAGCGACGGCGAACCGTCCGGGCGTCATCGCCACCGGACAGTTTCAAATCCGTGATCACGTCTCCGCCGGAGAGTTGGAGCGCGGGCCCGAGGCTGAAAAAAAGCGTCGCCAGCAGGCAGAAGCCAACGGTCGCAGCGAGAATCATCGGCGCGGCCGTCGAGTTGAGCACGATTGTGATCGGCAGGCGGGCGGAGAGTGAGGCGACGAGCAGGTCGCTGGCCCAAATGGCGAGGAGAATGCCGAGCGCTCCGCCCGCGAGGGCCAGCAGGAACCCCTCGGTGAGCAGCTGGCGCACGAGGCGGGCGCGTCCGCCGCCGAGCGCGAGCCGGATCGCGAACTCGCGGCGCCGGGCATGACCGCGGGCCAAAATCAGGCCGGCCAGATTCAGACACACGACCAGGAGCACCGCGCCGGACAAACCGAGAAGGGTCAGGCCCAGCACGGTGAGAACACTTTCCTGCCGCGGCGAAGTGCTGGTGCCGAGGCGGGGCAGCAGCCCGGCGGAAAAGGTCTTGTCCTTGTATTCCACCGGCAGGGATTGTTCGACCACCCGGCCGAGGACATCGAGTGCGGCGCTGGCGGCCTCCGGGCTGACTCCGTCGCGCAGCCGGCCGGCCAGAAAAAGGTTGTAGCTGTCAGCCCGTTCGAGCGTGCGTTTGGATTCGCCGATGAAGTCGTTCATCAGCATGCCGTGGACGCCGAGGGGAAAATACAGGGTCGGCCCGAAGAGCGCCATCGTGCCGCTGAAGCCTTCCGGCGCGATGCCAACCAGGGTGAACGGGCGGTCGTTCACGCGGACGGTGCGACCGACGAGATCCTGGGCAAAGCCCTGCTCTTTCCAGTAAGTGTGGCTTGCGATGGCGACGGCGAGGTTGCTCCCGGGGCGCTCTTCCTCCGCCGTGAACGGACGCCCGCGGGCGAGGGAAACGCCGAGCACTTCGAAAAAATTGGCGCTGATCAGCGAGGAGAAGGTGCGCCGGGTGACCGCGTCTTTGTCCAGGCCCACCATGGTGGGGAGGTGGGCAAACACGCCGGAGAAAACGTCGCCGCGCGTCTGAATCTCGCGAAACGCCGGATAGGAAAAGGCGCGGAAATCGGTCGGCTCCTTCCGGTCGTAGGTGTAAAGTTGCAGGACGCGATGTGAGTCGGGGAAGGCGCGCGGGCTGAAGACGAGGGCGTGAACGAAGCTGAACATGGCGGTGTTCAGGCCGATGCCGAGGGCGAGGACGGTGATGGCCGCGGCGGTGAAGCCGGGCGTCTTGGTGAAAAGTCTAAACGCGAATCGTAGATCGTGCATGGAGTGGGAGGCAAATACCCGTCAGACGCCGGCCGGCGCCAAGCCGATGGCGCGGGGTGTCCGGCGGCCGAGCGGTTTGCGGGGCGGTCGGGAGGGGTGCATTTTTGAGTTGTCGGTTCCGGATTGAGAATCGGAGGGCGCCGTCCGGGACCCTGAGCCTGTCGAATGGGCATTGTCGGCGCCGGTGCGGCAGTTCGAAGACACGGCTGCGACAAAGCGCAGCCCTCCGAAGTCGAAGGACGTTGGCAACGCCCGGTCCCACCGACAATCACCGACGAGGCCAGGCGCGCGTTGCTGACCTGGCGGGACGAGGGCTGCGAGATATTGTTTTGGCGGGATCATGCGGCGCGGGAGTTGCGGATGGTGGAAATCGAGTGGAGCCGGGCCTGAGCCCTCACTCGATCCGCAGCGCCACCATTGGATCCACTCTCGTCGCGCGGAGCGCAGGGATGAAGGTGGCGCCGAGGGAGACCACGGTGAGGAGCAGGGCCACCGCGCTGTAGGTCAGCAGATCGGTGGGGCTGATGATATTGGCGAGCAGGTCGCGGACGCCCTGGCCGCCGACCACGGCGAGGCCGGCGGAGGTGCCAAGTCCGAGCACGAGGCCGATGGCCAGTTGCCCGGCACCCTGCTGGATGACCATGCCGAGGATGCGGCCGTTCTCGGCGCCGAGCGCCAGGCGGATGCCAAACTCCTGCGTGCGCTGATTGACGGAGAAGCTCATCACGCCGTAGAGACCGACGGCGGCGAGCAGCACGGCGACCGCGCCGAAGATGCTGAACATGATCGCGATCACCCGGTTCTGACCGAGGAAGCCCTCGATGTTTTCCTTGGGCGTGCCGACGAAATAGAGGGGGAGGTTCGGATCGACCTTGCCGGCCTCGCGGCGAAGCGTGTTGCCGAACGTGGTGGGTTGGGCGTTGCGCGGCCGGACCACGACGGTGGCGAATTGGAGTGCCACGGGCGCGGGTGCGGCGGGCCCGAAGGCGGCGGAGAAGAAGGGCACATAGAAGCCGACCTCCTCGACGTTGGGGAGGTTGAACGGCCCCAGCATCCGGACATCGGCGACCACCCCCACGATGGTGCGCCAGGGACCGACGAGTTGGCCGTTGTTGCCCACGGTGCGGAACCGCCGGCCGATCGCGCTCTGATCCGAATGGTATTTTTGCGCGAAACCCGCGGTAACGATCGCCACGGGTTGTTTCGCGTCGAGATCGTCGGCGTTGAAATCGCGACCCTCGCGCAGCTTGACGCCGAGCGTGGCGAAATAGCCGTCGGAGACATTTTCAATGTTTACGTTGGGCCGGTCGCGATCCTCCTTGTATTCGCGGCCTTCGATCTCAATCCGACCGTTGCCGGAAAAGGCCATGCGCATGCGGCTGGTCAGGGCGACGTCCGCAATCTCGGCGGATCCGCGCAGCGAGCGAAGCAAGCGGTCGTAGAAAAGTTTCCGGGCGGCGGAGTCGGGGTAGTCGCCCTCCATGAGGCCGAGGCGGGCCGAGAGGAGCGCGGTGGTGTCGTAGCCGTAGTTGATTTTTTGCTGACGAACGATCACCTGCACCTGCAGCAGCGAGGCGATGAGGATGACGCAGGTGACGAGAATTTGGAAAACGACGAGGCTGCGGGTGACGAGGTTGATCGCGCGGGACGTGTGCCCGCGGCCGGATTCCTTGAGCACGTCGACGGGGTTGGTGCGCGACGCCATCCACGCCGGCAGCACGCCGGAGACGATGGCGGAGAGCATCGTGGTCGCGACGATGGCGGCGAGGACGGTCACATCGATGTCGAAGGTGATGTAGGCGGGAATCGGGTTGGGCATGGCCTTGACCGTGGCGAGCAGCAGGTCGGTGCAGTAATAGGCGCCGAGCACGCCGATGACGGCGCCGATGGTGGCGACGAGCAGGCTCTCGGTGAGCATCTGGCGGATGAGCCGGCTGCGGGTGGCCCCGAGGGAGGAACGGATCGCGAGTTCCTTGGCGCGGAGGGTGGCGCGCGCAAACTGCATGTTCATCACGTTGGCGCAGGCGAGGAACAGGACCCCGATGCAGACGGCGAGCATCGCGTAGAGCAGGTCGCGGATCTGGCGGGGCGTGAACGCCTCGATCAACGGCTTCACGTCCGCGACGGCGAATTGCTTGTTCGTGGCGGGGAATTCGCGGGCGAGGCGCTGGGCGAAAGCGGTCATCTCCAGGTTGGCCTGCGCGAGTGAAACATCGCGTTTGATGAGGCCGATGACCGCCGGGGTGCTGGCCTGGGCGCCGCGTTCGTTGCGGGGCCGGGGGGCGAATTCGTTGAAGAGCGGCAGCCAAATCTCCTCATTCTGCGGAAACGCAAAGCCCGGCGGCATGACGCCGATGATGGTGGCCGGCCGGCCGTTGATCCGGATCGCCCTGCCCATGAGGTTTGGGTCGCCGCCGAAATCGCGCGTCCACAGCCGGTGGCTGATCAAGGCCACCTTCTCCGCGCCCGGCTGGTTGTCGGCGGCGGAAAAATCGCGGCCCAGGACGGGGGCGACGCCCAAAATGCGGAAAAAGTTCTCGGTCGTGTAGGCGCCGGTGTAACGCTGCGGATTACCCTGGTGGGTGACGTTGACGGTTGAGCCGCTGATGTAGGCCGCGGTGTAGTCGAAGGATTTCTGCCCCGCCGCGATTGCCTCGTAGTCGAGGGCGAAAATCTGGTTGGCGACGCCGAAGAAATTCGTCTGCGCCGGATCGATGAAGCGGATGCTGGTGAGCCGGTCGGCGTGGGGAAACGAGAAGCCGCGGAGGATGACGCCGTTGACGACGCTGAACATGGTCGTGACTCCGCAGATACCGAGGGCAAGCACGATGACGGCGAGGGCGCAGAAGCCGCGTTCCTTGATCAGGACGCGCAGGCCGATACGCGGGTCTTGGCGGAAGGAGGCGAGGAGCATGGGGGGCGGAGGACAGGGGACCGGAGAGACGCGGAGAAAGGGAGACGCGGGGAGCGGAAATCTTGAATCTAAAATCTAGAATCGGAAATCTGGGATTTCGGAAATTGCGGATGGATGGTGGGCGAGGAGGCGGGGTTTATTCTCCGGGTCTCTCATTCTCCGTTTCTCTCTGTCTCGTCTTTCACTCGGCGCGGAGGGCGGCGTTGGGTTCGATCAGCGTCGCGCGGCGGCTGGGCAGCCAGCAGGCGAAGAGTGCGACGGCGGCGAGAACGAGCGGGACGAGGGCAAACGTCGGCGGGTCGTGCGGGGAGACGCCGTACAGGACGCCGGTCAGCAGATTGGTCAGCAGGTAGGCGGCGATGAGGCCGGCCCCGAGGCCCCAGCCGACGAGTTGCAGGCCGTGGCGGACGACGAGCCCGATGACATCGCGCGGGGACGCGCCGAGGGCGAGGCGCACGCCGAGCTCCTGGGTGCGCCGGGTGACGTTGTAGGACATCACGCCGTAGATGCCGATGCAGGCGAGAAAGAGCGCGACCAGGCCGAACACCGTGAAGAGCCAGCCGAAGAAGCGGCGCGGCCACACGGTGTCGCTGCGCAACAGGACATCCTCGAGCGGAAAGACGTCGTAGATGGGAAGGGCGCGGTTGACGGCGAGCACCGTGTCGCGGGCGGAGTTGTCGCGGATGAGCCGGGTGGGATCACCGGACGTGCGCACGACGACGGAGAGAAAATTGCTGGGATCCTGTTTTTGCGAGCCATACATCGTCGGTTGGCGTTCGTCGCGATCGAGCTGGTGGCGAATGGTGCCCACCACGCCGATAATCTCGGCCGGAGGATATTTTTCGGCCTGCGGCGGAGTGGCGGGCTCGGAGCCCATCCCGCCGATGCGTCGCCCCAGCGCGGCCCGGGGGCTGCCGAAATGCCGGCGCGCAAATGCTTCGTCGATCACGGCGACGCGTGGAGAGTCGGCCCGGTCGAGGGTGTCGTCGAAATCGCGGCCAACGAGGAGCGGGATGCGCAGGGTGGAGAAATAGCCGGCCGTGACGACACGGAAGCGGGCGGTGGGCGCATCGCTGACTCCGGCGGGCTTGGGCTGGCCGTCGATGCGGAAGGCGCCGACCATGCCGTCCTTGCCGGGAAGGGTGCTGACGGCCGAGACGGCTTCGACGCCGGGGAGCGCGGCGAGTCGCGGGAGGAGCGTTTCGAAGAAGCGGGCGGGGATTTCTTTTTTTTCGCCAAACATCGCGAGGGGAAATCCAGTGCGGAACGTGAGCACCTGGCGTGCGTCGAAGCCGGGATCGAGGGCGCGCAGGCGGAGAAAACTGCGCATCATGAGGCCGGCGCCGACGAGCAGCACGAGGGCGAGGGCGACCTCGAAAACGACGAGGAGGCTGCGAATCTGACGCGCGTGCGGGCCGGAAGCCTCGTCACTGCGGCCGCCTTCCTTGAGCTCTTGGACCACGTCGGGGCGCGAGGCGCGGAGGGCGGGCACGAGGCCGAACACCAGGGCGGCGACGAGGGAGAGCGCGAACACGAACGCGAAGACGCGGCCGTCGAAATCGAAGCGCAGCCAGAACGGAAGTTCGACGGGAATGGCGGCCAGCATCGCATCGTTGCCCCAGAGCGCGAGGAGCAGGCCGCCGGCGCCACCCAGGAGAGCGAGCACGAGGCTCTCCGTGCCCAGTTGGCGCACCAGTCGCGAGCGCGGGGCGCCGAGGGCGAGGCGGATGGCGAGCTCCTTTGCGCGGGTGGAGGCGCGGGCGAGCAGGAGGTTGGCGACATTGACGCAGGCGATGAGAAAGACGAACATGACCGCGCCGAAGAGGAGGACGGTTTGCTGGCGCGTGTTCTCGATGGCCTCCTCGCGGATGGGGCGGAATTTCACGCCAATGCCGGCACAGGTGGCCGGGAATTCCTGGGCAAGCGCGGCCATGATGGTGTCGGCCTCGGCCTGGGCCTGGGCGAGGGTGACGCCGGGCTTGAGGCGAGCGCGGCCGGAGAAAATATAGGAGCCGCGGACCGTCATTCTCTCCTCGCCGGCGCGAAGGGGAGTCCAGACGTCGGTGAAGTCCGGATAGCGCCACGCGGGTGGCATGACGCCCACGATGGTGGTGGGCTGGTCGTTGAGCAAGACGGTGGTGCCGAGGACCTCGGGGGCGCCGGCGAAGCGACGTTTCCAGAGAGCGGCACTGATGAGCGCGACGGGCGGAGCATCTGGTTTGGCATCGACCGCGGTGAAGCCGCGGCCGAGCCCGGGCTGGAGTCCCATGAGAGCGAAGGCGTCCCAGGTGATCTCGGTTCCGATCTGGCGCTCGGGGATGTCGGTCCCGCCGATGATAACGGTGCGGTCGGTGTGAATCCAAAGGCCGGCGAGCGAGGTGGCGCGCCGCTGGAATTCCGTGAAGTCGGGATAACTCCACCCGAGATCGAGATGGCCGCGGGCGGGATTGGTTTGCGTGGTGTGGAGGAAGCGATCCTCGGGATCGCTGAGGAGCGGGAGCGGCTTGAAGATCAGCGCGTTGATCGCGGAGAAGACGACGGTGGCGGAGCCGATGCCGACCGCGAGCGTGACCAGCGCGATGGCGGTGAACGCGGGGGCCTTCGCGAGCTGGCGGAAGGCGAAGCGGAGGTCGGCGAACATGCGGGGATGGGTGGCCGCGAATCAGCCGGGATTCGGCGCATCTCCGGGTTGACGGAGGGCACCGCAGAACCCAAGGAGTGGCGGTTGCCGAACCGCCGACAAGCGGTGCAAGCCATGGACGCTTGGGCAAGCGCCACTCCGTTCTGACGCAATCGCCAATCCGGGGATGCACCTGCCAAGAATTAGCGGTAGACTTGACGGCCACAAGGTGGTGCTCATGGTCGGGGTATGGAATTAGCACTCGTTAAACGCCTCGTGGAGGCGCGGCCATTTAGACCGTTCCGTCTCGTGTTGCCGAACGACCGAGAGATTCCGATCCCGCATCCCGAGTTCATTTCGGTTTCACCACCGGGGATCACCGCTGCGGTATGGTACAAAGACGGCGGTGGTGAATTCATCGATCTTCGACTGGTTGTTTCGGTAAAGGAGAACATCTTGAAGCGGCGATCGGCGTAGGTTTTCCGCAGCGGCGGTGCGCCGCATCACCGCGTCGGGTCGCTCTCGACCTGCTCCTGCACCACGCGGCCGTCGAAGATGTGGATGGTGCGGTCGGCGTGCCGGGCGAAGCGGGCGTCGTGGGTGACCATCACGATGGTGGCGCCGCCCCGGTGCAGTTCGGCGAGGAGCTGCATGACGGAGTCGCCGTTCTTCGAATCGAGATTGCCGGTGGGTTCGTCGGCGAGCAGCACCGCGGGTTTGCCGGCCAGGGCGCGGGCGACGGCGACGCGTCGCTGCTGGCCGCCGGAGAGCTGCGACGGCAGGTGTTTCGCGCGGTGGGCCATGCCGACCTTTTCGAGCGCCTCGGTGACGGCGGCCTTGCGCTCGGCCGCGGGCATGCCGCGGTAGGTGAGCGGGAGTTCGACGTTTTCGTACACGGTCAGGTCCCCGATCAGGTTGAACGATTGAAAAATGAAGCCGATTTCGCGATTGCGGATGCGGGCGCGCTCGGGGAGCGAGAGGTGCTGCACGGGGCGGCCGTTCAGGGTGTAGGAACCGTCGGTCGGCGAATCGAGGAGGCCGAGGATGGATAGCAGGGTGGATTTGCCGCAGCCGGAGGGGCCGGCGATGGCGACGTATTCGCCCTGCTTGATCTCCAGGTGAATGCCGGAGAGGGCGTGGGTTTCCACCTCGTCGGTGAGAAAGACCTTGGTGACGCTGTCGAGTTTGATGAGGGATTCCATGGGATTTCCGATTGGCGATCTGGGATTTTCGATTGAGGAAACGGGTTCAGCGGTGATCGGCTGAGTCGGTGCTGACGAACACGATCATGAGGGTGAGGATGAGAATGGCTGAGAGCATGGCGGTAGAACCACCGGAGGGTCGGGAAAGTTTCAGGAATTCAGTTTAGTTTTATCCGGTCGTTGGCATCCCACTGGGCCATGTCGGAAAGGATGACGCGGTCGCCGGGTTTGAGACCGTCGACGATTTCAATCGTGTTGACGGAACTGCGGCCGAGTTTGACCTGCGTGCGCGCGGCGTGGACGCCCTCGACGTCGAGCTTGAAGATGCCGACGGTGCTGCGCTCCTGGCCAAAGGCGGGGCGGCCGACGTAGACGACCTCGTTGAGCCGTTCGAGTTCGATGGTGCCGTCGACCGAAAGATCGGGGCGGGCGCCGCGGGGGAGATCGCCAGCGAGGATCACATCGACGGTGACGGTGCCGTTCTGGACCGAGGGATCGATGCGGGAGACCTTACCTTCGACGACGCCGTTGCGGGTGTCGACGGAGGCGGATTGTCCAATCTGAATATCTTTCGCCTGGGTCTCGGCCACGCGGATTTCCGCCTTGAGGCGGGTGGGGTCGGCGACGCGGGCGAGGTTGGTGCCGGGCTGAACCTGCGCGCCGACTTCGACCGGGAGCAGTTGCAGGACGCCCTCCATGCTGGAGCGGACCGCAAGGGCTTCGAGTTCGTCGCGCCGGAGCCTGGCCTGCGCGCGCCAGCGGTCGACCTCGGCCTGTTTGATGGCGAGTTGCGGTTCGATGGTGTCTTTGGCGAATTGAAAACGCCGTTGTTCGATCGAGTGGCGCGTGGTGGCCTGCTCGGCGCGGACCTTGGAGAGTTCGAGGTCCAGCTTGGAGACGAGACCGTCCTGGTAAAGCGCCTCATTGACCGCGGAACTGAGTTTGGTCTGCTCGAAGTCGGCGCGAGCGGACGCCGCGACCGATTCGGCCTGGAGGACGCCGCTTTGGACGGTGACGCGGAGGTTGGCCAGCTCGGCTTCGGCGGCCTTGAGCTGGGAATCGGCATCAGAGGCGCGCTGTTCGACGTCGGGATTCGCCAGCATGAGGATGAGGCTGTCGGTCGTGACGCGGGCGCCGGGGCGGAGGAGGATCTTGTCGACACGACCCTGGGTGCGTGCCGCGATCCAGCGGATTTCCTCTGGCACGAGGGTGCCGAGCCCGCGGACTTGGCGGAGCATCTGCCCGCGCTTCACGGTGTCGATCCACACGAGATTGCGATCGACGGTGGGTGCGGCGGGTTTGAGACGGGCGAGACCGATGGTGATGGCGAGCAGCACCAAGGCGGCGATCGCACCGGAGAGGATGCGTTTCTTCCGCTTGATTTTCGATTGGTCTGGGCGGGCGATGTCCATTGCGAGGTCTCTCCCTTTGCAACGCGCGTGCCCGGGTGGGCCAGAGGCGGCTAAAGCGCTGGCCGACAAAGCAAAGAAATTTTCCCGAGATCGGCGGCGTACCGATGGCGCGTCGAAGGCGGGATAATGTCGTCCCACGAATGGGACGGGGCGAAGCCGGCGTTGATGAGCGTGAACTCGATAATCGATTATGCTTGTTTCAAGATAATCGAGGGAAACAGCTGCAATTCGATCAGCCCTCACCTATTGCGGTAGCGCCTCACGATATCGCTGCGCCGGGCGTCTTCACGAGGCTGGACAGCGGAAACCGGCTGCCGTCCGCCCTCCTCGCATCTTCCGCTGACGTCCGCCATCCGTTCCCCGCCCCGCACTTGTCGTGCTGCCCGGAAAAACCAGCGCAGCGCCTCTCGCGACTCACTTGGCCCTTGTCTCTCTTGCTCCGCCAAATACTGCTTCACCAGCATGATCGTCGCCGGCGCACGCTTGATTTTGCAATGACGCAGGAAAGCCAGAATTTCCCGATGATAACCGCTGCGCTGTGCCACCGAAACAGGAGCCCGCTGCAGCGCGTCCTTCCAGCACGGGAAAGAAACTGGCTGATTTTCAACGACGGGAATCGCTTGGGAAGGGTTCATGCTCCAGTGAGTCTTTCGCCGGAGCCGAAAGTAAACGGTTCCGTCTACCCGAATTTGGGTATAGGTTCCACGGTGCCTTCCGGCTCAATAAATTGCGCAGGATCACATCGCCCCAGCGCGAAGCCGTTCATCGCTCGCTTCCAAGGGGTGAAACCGGCACTCAGTGCAGGCGAATAACACTGTTGGGCAAGTCCATGAAACGCGCCAAACATTGCCCGAAGGTCTCACCAATCACCGGAGTTACAACCATGCCAACAAATACCAACCAACAGACAATGACGCGATGGATTACCGAAATGTGGGGTGGGGGGGACTTGAGTCTGGTCGACCAATTCACCTCGGCAGATTACGTGTATCGCGCGCCCGGCCAAGATGACGTGCAGGGCGCCAAGGCACTGAAGGACCTCGTGACGTTTTATCGCACGGTATTCCCGGATCTCAGCAACGTGATCGCCGAGCAGATCGTCGCTGGCGACACCGTGGTGACGCGCGGAACGACGCGCGGCACGCATAAGGCGCCACTCGGCAATGTGCCGGCGAGCGGCAGGGCCGTGGCCGTCGCATTTGTGCTGATCTCGAAATTCAAGAACGGCAAGATCGCCGAGGAGTGGGAGATCTTCGACAGCCTGGGGCTGATGCAGCAAATCGGCGCAATTCCGGCGGGGCACTAGCCAGGGCAAAGAAGGCCCAACCAGTCGCCACAGCGCAACGCGGGGGCTGGGCCTGCGATTTCGGACGAGGCTTCTGCGCCCCACCGCGCCTTGTCATTCGAGAAAACGGCTTGTGCGCAGTCCCCGCGTGGCTGACCTTCGATGTTGGGCAAATCGCCTGAGGCGAGTCGGCCCTCCAAGTGTGCATTTCTGGAGGGCCGGGCTCCGCCCAGGCCGAATCCCGTTTCCCCTTCGGTTGCGGTCTCGGACCGCGGTGCGAATTATCCGGATTTCCTCCCACGCCGATTCGAAGTCCTCCGATGAGGCTTGGCGAAGTTCTCACCCCGGCAGTCGCAGCGTCGCGAGACAGCCGCTGGTGTTTTCGCGGTTGGAGAGGCTGAGCGCGCCACCGTGGTTTTCCGCGATCTGGCGGCAAAGGACCAACCCGATGCCGCTGCCCTCGGCCTTGGTGGTGAAAAAGGGCACAAACAGATTCGTGGCCTGTGCGATGCCGGGGCCGTCGTCCTCAACGAGAATCTCCACCGCGGCCGAAAGTTTGCGCCAGCTCAGGCGCACGCCGGCGTCGGGGCGGCCGTTGGCGCGCTGCTCCAGGGCGGCTTCAACCGCGTTCTTCACGAGGTTGATCAACACCTGTTCGATTTGGGCGGCGTCGCAGGCCGGCGTGAGGTCGGGACCGCCGAGCACCTCCACGCTGAGCCGCTTTTCGAGGGCCACGACGCGTTGCGCCAGGGGCCGGAGCTCGGTGGGCGCGAGGACGGGCTGGGGCAGGCGGGCGAGCCGTGCGTAGGCCTGCATGAAACGGCCCAGACTCTCGGCGCGGGAGCTGATGATATCGAGGCCGCCGCGCATGTCGTCCTCCCAGTCGGGCGCGCGGCGCGGGCTCTTCAGCAGCGCGCTCAGGCTGCCGGCGATGGATTTGATCGGGGCCAGCGAGTTGTTCAACTCGTGCCCGAGCACGCGCACGATGCGTTGCCAGGCCTGCAATTCCTCCTCGCGCAGGGTGCGATTGAGATCGGCGATGACGACGAGGTGGTGGGGGCGTCCGCCCTCGCGAAACTGGCTGCGCCGCATCCCCCAGCGTCCGCTGCCGCCGGGGAAGGCGAGGCTGAGCAGCCGGGCCGGCTCGCCGTCCAAACACTCGGCCAGCCCGATTTCGGTGGCGTCGCGCCCCAGGATGCGTTCGGCGGGTTTGGCGAGGAGCAGTTGCCCGGCGTGATTGGCGAGGCGGAGCCTGCGCTCGTCGTCGAAGGCAAAAATCGCGATGTTGATTTCCTCCATCACCGTGCGGAGCAGGGCGGTCGCCTCCAGCGCGTTCAGGCGCTGATCCTGCAGGGTGCGGCTGAGGAGGTTGATCTCGGCCATGGCGTCGCCGAGCGGCTCGTCGCGGCGGGCGCCGCGGGCCCGAATCGCGAAGTCACCCTCGCGCAGGGCGGAGAGAAGATTCGCCATCGTCTGCAGCGGACGGACGACGAGGTTTTGCGTCGCGAGGGCGAAGCCGAACCAGCAGCCGCCGATCAGCAAGGTGAGGGTCCACTGTTCCTTCGGGCTGCGGTCGCCGAGCCAGAGGTAGCACAGCGCCGTGACGACCGCCGGCAATCCGCCGAGCAGGGCGTAGACGAAGACCGTCTGGTCGTGGGAGAGGCGGCGCTTGGGCTTAGGCATTTGAAATTACCGGATCCAAAACCTGAGAAGGAGGTGGCCGCAAAAAAGCGCAAAAGGCGCAATAAATCAGAGAGCGTCGGAGAGGATGTACTTGCGAATTTCGAGGACGGGGGATCCAAAGTTGATGAGCAAACCATGCTCGACGCGTGACGCTCGCAAATAGCCGAGAAGCTGTGCGATGTGCTCATCGGCAAGGGACCGGACAGCTTTCAGTTCAACGATGAGTTGGTGTTCAACGAACATGTCGGCTGAGAAATCGCCTGACAATGTGCCATCCCCGTCGAAGACGCTAAGTGGATGCTGTTGAATTGCCGAAAGGTCTTGCTTGCGCAGACGGTGGGCGAGGCCGTTCTCGTAGACTTTTTCGACGTGACCGTGGCGCAGATGGCGATGCAACGCGAAACTCGTTTCGCGGATTCGATCACAGAGTTGGAATATGGGGTCTTTCATTCAGTAATTCTGTTGGAGTTGCGAAGATCGGTCCTTTTTGCGCCTTCTGCGCCTTTTGGCGGCTAAAAACCAAGCTGAAATATGGCCGAAAGAAACCCCCGGCCACTCACAATCCGTATTTCTCCAGCCGGCGGTAGAATGCGCTGCGGCTCAGGCCGAGTTCCTCGGCGGCCTGGCGGGCGTTCCCGTCGCAGCGGGCGAGCGTCTTCTTGATCAGAAACGCCTCCACTTCCTCGATGCTCATCTCCTCGAGCCGGGGCACGGCGGCGGCGGCATTGAGACCGAGATCAGCCGCGCGGATCACCTTGCCCGGGGCCATGAGCACGCCGCGCTCCACGGCGTGATCGAGCTCGCGGACATTGCCGGGCCACGCATACACGCGCAGGGCTTGCGCCGCCGACTCGTCGAGACCGGTGATCGCCTTGCGGTAGCGCGTGACGTGCTGCTTGAGAAAATGCTGCGCGAGCAGCTCGATGTCGTCCCGGCGCTCGCGCAGCGGCGGGAGGTGCAGCTGGATCGTGTTGAGACGAAACAGCAGATCCTGGCGGAATTTTCCCGCCGCGACCTCCGCCGCGAGATCAGAGTTGGTGGCGGAAACGAGCCGGACGCTGGCGCGATACGTGCGCGAGGAACCGACACGCTCGTACTCGCCGGTCTCAATCGTGCGGAGGATTTTCGCCTGCTGGCTGAGCGGAATGTTGCCGATTTCGTCGAGGAAAAGCGTGCCGCCGTCCGCGAGTTCGAAGCGGCCGGCGCGATCGGCCTTGGCATCGGTGAAGGCGCCGCGCACATGGCCGAAGAGCTCGCTCTCGAACACCCCCTCGGGCAGCCCGCCCATGTTGACCGAGATGAAGGGCTTTCCGGCGCGCGCAGACACCGCGTGCAAGGCCTGCGCGACGAGCCCCTTGTCCAGCGCCAACTAGAATCCGTCATCAGCGCCAACTAGAATCCGTCTTGTTGATTTGGTAGGAATGCGGAGGAACTGAGGGCGCTCTCGACGGAGAGGTGGAGGCTCCTTGGTGGGAGGCCCTCCCATTGGGCAGG
>SXSC01000317.1 GCA_005792355.1 Opitutaceae bacterium | reverse complement strand
TGTTGAGCCGGGGTGATCATGGGGTCTGCGTAAAGGCCCCAAGCACTACCGCTCACGCAGGCCGGCGCCCACGTAAAACCAGATACTTACGTGTCGGGTTCTAGTTGGCGCCGCTGTCGAAGATGAACTGGCGTTCTACATGGGCCGGTCGTATCCCTCTGGTAAGATCTCTATGTGCCCATTCGTACGCAGCACCGGCAGAGGAATGTCGTGCAAGTGCTCAACCTCGCGGATCTCTGCAAGCAACTGGGGGGAATTCATCGCCATGCGCGCCGCGTCGATCCCCAGCGTCAGGCGGACCTTCAGCAGCTGTTCGCCGGTTTTCTTCGGCACCCGTGCCCGGAAGAGGCAAACGTAGCGTTCGACGAGGGTACGTATCTCATGATCGCCGATCGGCTCCAGGCGGTCCCGCTTGTCGGTGAGCGCCATCAGGATCTTTCCCCGACGAAAGATCGCGGCGTTTGCCAGGTGCTTCCCCAGCTCCGCCGCGAAGTCGCCACCCGTGCGGTCGTCGTCAGGCAACTCGACCATCGGCAGCCCGTGGTAGGTGCTCGCCGCCGTCTCGCCCTTCGCGGTGACGTGCAACGGCGCCTCGAAGCGCACGATTTTTCCGCCGTCGCTCATACGGGAAAACCCCTCCGGTCCACCAAGTCCAGCGAGAGCAGCAGTTCGTGAATGCTTGCCGGTGAGAAAGGCTTTTGCCGATGAAGGTCATTGAAATCCTTCGGTCCGCCCGCCTTGGGCGGCAGTATCGTCACGCTTAAGGCGAGCGGCGCGAGCGCACCCCCAAATTCAGTATGCCATCTCCTGCCGGCTTCGTCGTTGTCTGGTACCAGCAGAAAGCGCGGCCGACGTGGCCAACGGGGCCGCCAGTGTTCGATGAATGCTCGCCAACCCGACGCGCCGCGGATGCCAAGGGCCGCGACCCCTTCCGGCCACGCAGATTCGTCCGCCAGCCAACCCGCTGCCGCTGCAAACGTGCACGCATCCCATTCCCCCTCGCATACGATCACGAGCCTGGCTCCGTAGAAGTTCCCCATCACGAATGGCACGCCTGGCATGCCGACGCCAGCCGGCTGGTAGGTCCACACGACGCGGTCACCCGGGCGACGTGGTTTGTGACGCAGGTGGTAGCCGGTTTCGATCCACGCTGAGCGTCCGGGATACTGCACCACGAACGCCAGCCCACGCGCCCCCTTTCCTTCCGGCGCAGCAAGCAAACCCTCGTCCGCCAAAAAGCGGACGGTGCCAATCGGCCAGCCCCGCCACCGGTCAATTTCGCCCTGCAAGTCCGAGTCGATCTTCAACCAGTGAAGCCCTGCCTCCCATGCGATTCGAACGTCGCCGCTCATTGGCTCTGGCCGGAAGGTCGGCGCAGTGTCGGCTCGGATCACCACGGCTGGCGCGTCACGCCTTCTGCTCAACGCCGGCCCGTGTGCGCTCGGCTGCCATCCCACGCGTTCGCGCGCCACCGCCAGCGCCTCCGCCGGAGAGCACCCCCGCGCCTTTGTGATGAAGTCGAGAACATCGCCGCCGGAGTCGTCGGCGTGGTCTTTGAACCGACGCCCCTCGTCAAAGACTGAAAACGACGGGTGCTGGTCGTCACGAAATGGTGATTTGCACGATCGGCCCGGCTCGCCCCGGCAGCCCTCGTCCCGCCATGCGTCGAAAACGGTGTAGCGCGCCTTGATCTCTTCGATGCTCGGCGGACGCTGAATTGTGTTGCTCGTCGCGCTGCTCATGGCGGCCGCCTTTCCAGCGAGCGACGGCCGGCACGCACGCGCCGGAGCCGAGTCGCCTCTCCTGAGCAGTCGGCCCTCGTGCCGATGAAAACGGGAAACCAACCATCCCGATCCGCCACACCCGCCACAAAGTGTTCCCGACCGCGCTCGGCCACAGCAATCATCGGCTCGACACGCACCTCGTCGAGGGCCGGCGAATACTCGACGGCGTGCGGTCCGCCCTCATTCAATGCCTCCGCGCGTGTCCGTGCCATCGCCGCTTCAACCTCAAACTCGCTTCCAAAAAAAACTACCACCTCCCCTGCCGGATGTGCACGCCCCTCGACCGCCAATCGCCAGTTGATCGCAAGCGCCGCCGCGACGCGGCACTTGCCCATGTCAAACCGTGCCGGCGACGCGAGCGCCAGATACTCGATTCCGCAGAAGTGGGTTGCGGACTTTGTCATGGCCTGGACCAGAGGGCCCGGCGAAGGGCGAGCAACCGCCTGAGAATACGCCACCAGATTCCTGCCCGTTTCGAGAAGCGTCCAGCCTCAGCCATCTGGCCGCATCGATTGCAGAAATGCTGCGTTCTGCTGTTGAAGTATCCCCCATGCGTCGGATTGCCGCACACGAAGCAGGGCGGAGTGAGGGAATTATTCGCGCTCATCCTCGACTCTCCCGTTGGTATCGCTTCTCCCTTAGTTCACCCCGAATAGCTTCGCACTCCGGTGACTGAAGCCAACGGCGCACATCAGAGATTCGATAACGGAGTCGGCCTCCAAATGATACGCCTACCCGCTGAACTCGGAGGCGGGAGAGCGAAGTGTAGTGTCTGAGTCCGAAGAATGGCGGCAGTTCGTTCAGGGCGTAAAGAGGCTCCGTTGTCTGGGTAGGCCCTCCATCGAGCGCGCTGAATGCCACGACGAGGGCAGCTTCCTTCCTTTCCGCTGGCGCCGTAGCATAGCGCGCGAGAAACTTTTCTAGGTCGATGTGCTGCATCATGCAGCACACAATAGCGATAAATAGTCCCCAGAGTATCGGAGCTAGCCCGGAGGATTGCCGGAGATTTCTCCGCCCTCCGCAATCACGGCAGGGACGAACTCGTAAACCCCCTTACGCCGCGGCACCTTGCGAAAGAGACTCTTCCACGTATCTCGGTAACCCTTGAAAGCATCAGCAAGGGACTCCCCTGTGTTCCCGATTTTTTGGAGTACAGAGTCAGCCGAAAATGTCGTACATCCTTTCGTTTCATATTCGCTGAGAAAGAAGCCAATTACTGACCTACCTTTCGGAGGAGCATCATAGGCCACTCCCTTGAACTCCACTCTTGCGAATTCAGGCGAGAGGGCTCGAAAAAGCAGTGCTCCGTCTTTGCCGTAAATCGGGTGAATTACGGACTTTTGCGATCCTGGTTTCTTGCAATCAGTTTTTGTGGTGCAATTCCGTTTTCGACGAGGATGAGTGGGCTTCACGCCGGTCAATCTTGCTTCACGCGAGGCCGCTCGCAGAAGTTTGATGTCGTCCGCATCATGCACATCCTCCCAGACTGATTGAATCGGGATGTCAATGCGACCAGAGCAGAGTCCGACGAATCTCACCTCTTCGAGAAGCAGTTCGAGCGCCGCGGTGTGGGAGATTTTATGCTTCTTGGCCACCAGAGTCGTCCAATCCATTGCGTTGCGCGCGAAGCTGCTAGTACAGGAGGTGATCACCCGAACGGTGATATCATTCCCCGTCGCCGCTTTAATCGCTGAAAGAACATCGCGTATTTCGCGATCACGAATCCCCATGAACGCGGGCACCCGACCAAGAGAAGGAAAGAGGCGCCAGGCGGCTTCGAAGATTGAGCGAACTGCGACATCTGATAGACCATTCACTCCGAAGGCGGCCATGCACTGTCTGATGTCCGCCCCGATCTCGGCAAGACCTTGGGCATTCTTGACGCTCGTTGCATCCAAGGTCACGATACGTTCCACGAGTTCAGCGAGGCGTCTGTTTCTCGGACCACGCAGAACTGATATGATGAAGTTGGGCACACTGGGTGGGGCGCCAGCCGGGACCACGGCTGTCTGGCATGGAACCACGACAAAGGTTTCGGCATTCGTAATAAAACGCCAGACGGTGCCGTTGCTGGTCCCATGCACCACGCGATACGTCAGCACTGCAAAATCCCGTCCGTTGAAGCAAATCGGTTGTATCACTGGGCGCATAACAGAAATCATGAATCAGCGACGCCCGCTCGTCGAGCATGTCCAGAGATCGGCGCAGACACGTTGGCGTCCCCGTCCCACCTGCGCGGCCCTGACGCCGTGCCGCCCTTCGATTGACGCGACCTCCTGTCGCGGACTCGATCTCGTTCAAGTGCCATCCAAAATTGCCAGCGCCTTCGCGATGTCCCGCTTTAGGGTCCTCGGAGTCATGCGAGCGATAGCCTCACGCAACCGCTCATCCCGCGACTTCGCCCCATCCGTCATCAACGCGGGCATCACGGATTGCAGAGCCTGCCGGAAGGCTTCCTCGTCGGGTCGATAGTAGTGTTTCAGCACGACCTCCGCCGCAGTATGTCCTGTAACCCGCCGCACCACTTCCAGGGGCACGCCTGCGTTCAAGGCCAATGTTATCCAAGTCGTCCTAAACGCGTGGAAGTTCCGAACGCTCGCGCGCCGGCGCCCTGTCTCGCGGGTCGCCAACAATTGGGCTTTGTTCGACTTCTCCAGCGCCGCCCAGCTTTCCCCCATGGGGCGCCCCCGAAGGAAACGGCACCCGATGTTCGCCTCGATCTCATTTAAATAGGCGGACACCGACGCCTTGCTGGTCCCCTGCTCTGCCGCGATTTCGGGACCAGACTTGCCATCCAAGTACGCATTGAAGACGGCATTCATACGCTGCGCCTTAGGCGTGCCATTCAGACCCTCGATGTAAGCGATGCCCTTCGCCCGTGTTTCCGCCGGCGACGGTTCCGGTGGTCGTACTGTCCCTGTGTCATCACCTTGCATGGCCACGGTAAGGACCTTCTTGATCCGCCAACCAATGCCATAGGGATTCTTCTGATACATTTCGGCCGCCTCGCGGAACACGTACCCGCTGCCATTCACGGTCCGCTTCTTCAGCTCGTTGTTCAAAAGCGGGAAGATCGGGATCGACACCGGCGCACCAGTCTTGGCCGTCTTCACCGAGATGAAGCCACGCGCCAAATCCACATCAGCCCACTTCAAGAGGCACACGTCCCCTCGCCGCATAGCCGTGCAGATTCCGGTCACGATGATGGGGCGGATGAACTCATCCCTCTGCGCTGCGGCCAGAATCGCCCTGAGTTCTTCAGGCGAAAACGGCTTGCGGAAAACCGTCTCGACCTGACGCGATGGTGTCGACGTGAGGTAGCGCCGATAGGCGTCCGCCTCAGGCTGGTAATGGCGGAAAATCCGCCGCAGCAACTTCAGTGTTTCGTTCCACGTTTTGGGCGCCACGCCCCGTCCCGTCTCTGCTTCCATGAACTCGGCAACGTGATCGCGGGACACGCTGGCGAGATCGTCGACGCCCCTCCACTTTTCCGCCATGAAGGCAGCAAAGCGCCCAAGTGTGGTTTTGCAGTAGGTTGCGTAATCCGCACCCGGATCCCGTCGACGTGGAATTCGCGCCCATGCTTCCGGCAAGTCCACCAACTTCACGGACTCCATGCGCCCGCCGGTCTTCAACTCGATGATCTTCTGTTGAACCTCCTGAAGGTTGGACCGTGACCTGATCTCGTCACGGAGTCGGTCATGCTCCTGCAACGCCTTGCCCCGCGAAAGGATGAATCGGGCGTCAACCCCAGGGCCAATCGCGTTGATGCTCTCGGGTCGTGTACCTATTATCTTGATACCCAGATTCACGAGCTTGCTCCGCGCGTTTTCGGTGAAGCGGCCGTACCACCACTGACTTGTTTGTTTCCAGTCGAGAGCCATGATTTGAACGCATTCCCCTGCCCGTTCTATGGCGGACAACGTCGGACTGCACTGCGCCACAGTCAATGCACTTTCTCCCTTTTTCTTCCCTTATTTTTGATCAGCTACGAGCTAAGTACTTCTCACACAAAGCCGATTTGGATGGAACACTTTAGCTTCGAACCAAGGGGTCGGGGGTTCGAGTCCCTCCGGGTCTACCAGGTTTGCGCAAATTCTCCGGAGGAGAATCTGCCCGCCGGAGGTGGGCGGACCGGATCGGCACGAACTCGACCGAGCGGCCCGGAAATCCCCGGATTTCAACGGCCCGATTCCCGATTTCGAGATGCCCGAATTCCCTCAGTTGCGGGCTCGAATCCTGCCGCGAAATATCCCGCTTCCCCGCCCTCCCCCAGCTTCGTCAGTACCGCAGATATTTCACCCGCTCCCGCCGGAACTGCTCCTCGCCCACCTTCCAGCCCGCGACAATCTCCGCCGCCGATTTGCCGGCTTGCAGCGCCAGTCGCGTCGCCTCGGTGCCGTTCACCTTGTCGAACATGTCGAACTTCTTGTTCGCTTTCACCGCCTCCGCGAACACGTCGATGCCCGCCACCTGTTTCAGCGCCTCCAGCGCGTAATAGTTGATCGCGGTGAGCGGTGCTCCCGCCGGATCCGTAAAATGCAACTGTACGCCGCCGATGATCGCATCTTTGAACGCGCCGTAGTACGGCTTGTACGTGAGCGGACGGAAGTACAACCCCGTCAGTCCGTAGCCGTTCAGCTTCGCCGCCAGCGCATGCGGGTCCACCTTTGGCGCCGTTACGGTCTGAAACGGCAGCGTATACCCCACGCCGATACTCACCCCGCCGATCTCCCCGAGCATGCCCGTCGCCACCTGGAACAGCGGCGACTCCCCGTGCGGAATGTGCGGCGAGGCCGGCACCCACGGCAGCCCCGTTTCGCGCCACACCATCGTCCGCTGCCAACCGCGCATCGGCACGACGGTGAGCCGGCACGGTTGCTTGATCCAGCCGCGGTCGTTGATCATCAGCGCGAGCTCGCCACAGGTCAGGCCGTAAACATAGGGCACATCCCACTGGCTGACGAAGGAACGCTGTTTCTCCTGCTCCACCAGCGTGCCCTCCACCCGCACCCCGCCCAGCGGATTCGGCCGGTCGAGCACGATGAACTCAACCCCCGCCTCGCCGCACGCCTCCATTGCCAGCCCCATCGTGCTGATAAACGTGTAGGAGCGGCACCCGGTGTCCTGCAGATCGTAGACGAGTGCATCAAGTCCCTGCAACATCGCGGGCGTTGGTTTGCGCGTCGCGCCGTAGAGCGAGTGCACGGGCAGTCCCGTGCGGGAGTCCGTGCGGCTTTCGACCTTGTCGCCCGCTGGCACGTCGCCGTAGATGCCATGCTCCGGCCCGAACAGCGCCACGAGCTTCACGCCCGGCGCGGCGCGCAGCACGTCGATCGTGGTTTGCAGATTCCGATTCACGCCGGACGGATTAGTGATGAGTCCGACGTGTTTGCCCGCGAGCAGCGCAAAGCCGTCCGCGGCGAGCACCTCGTTGCCCAGCAGCACACGCGGCTCGCCGGAGGCGGCCTTGGCAACAAGGGTCAACAGGCAGCAGACGATTACTCCCGCGGAACACAGCTGTCGCATCAATCCCATCCCGCACCACTAAACGGGCCGGACTCCGACGCCAGCCGTTTCGTCTGACACCTCTGTCGGTTGACGGAGCGGCCGGAGTACTCAACCACATGAATATTCTGAGGGCGCCGCTTTGTCGGCGCCGTTGCGTTAGGAACCATGTTCGGCTGCGACCTGGCGCAGCCCTCCTCCCCCGGATATTTCGCACCGCGACAGCCGCAACCGAAGGAATCAAACCGCTGGTCACAGAGGTCACTGAGGCCCGGCAGGAGGTCACAGAGAATACCACCGGAAAAGAACGCCCGCTCCTCCGCTCTGTGGCCTCTCTTTTCCCTCCGTGATCTCTGTGGCAAAAGATCGTCTCAACCAGGATCGAAATTGATCAATAGTAGCCCACCGCGACAGCCGCAACCGAAGGAGGGGCGGTTGGGCAACCGCCGCTCCCTGAGCAACGATCAAAATCGTCGCCGCAGCGCGCGATTCGGACGGATAGCAGCGCGGCCTTTTTTCGAGACTGCGTTCGAAAAAAGTGGCGTGCTTCGCACGCAGCCGGATTTGCACCACAGAGACGCAGAGGACACAGAGACTACCGCCTGCCGAAAAGCCCGGCCAAGGCGACGCACTGACGGGGTGAAGCACTTTCCCTTCAATTTCTTGGTCTTCTCCTCTGTGTTCTCCGTGGTAAAATGGTCTGGTTATGCCGTTAAGCACCAGAACCAACATGTTGGTCTCCACGCTCGAATTGCTAGCCAGCGCGGATCCCGCAGCCGGCAGCCCGTCGATGCGCCCTCGTCCAGCCATCGTCAGCATTCGCGATTGTGCCCGCGCACCGGTTGCGCTGAAGTCGCCTCCACTCCCCCATGCGCCCAGCCACCCGCCCGCTCTGCCTATTCGCGCTCACCCTCGGCTCGCTCGTCCTCACGAGCTGCCGCACCATCCGACCCGGCACTCCGGCCCCGCGCACCGGCGATGAAATCGTCGTCGCCGGTCAGTTCATCCACACTGGCACGCGCGTTGTCACGTGGATGGAACCGGGCGGCTACGACGCCTACCGGGTCGAGCGCCGTTTCAGCCCCTACGCTGAGAGCAGCTGGGAGAAAACGCCGGAGGCCGTGAAGAAACTCGGCACGCCCAACCGCTACAGCGTGCGCCAGAACTCGCTCACGCCCGAAGAAATCGAACGCGTGCGCGGCGGCGGCTGGGACCTGCCCAAGTTGCAGCGCGTCGTCGATCAATTCGTGGTCCACTATGACGTCTGCGGGATCAGCAAGGTGTGCTTCAACGTGCTGCACGACCACCGCGGGCTGAGCGTGCACTTCATGCTGGATCTTGACGGCACCATTTACCAGACGCTCGATCTCAAGGAGCGCGCGCGCCACGCGACCACTTCCAACGATCGCTCAGTCGGCATCGAGATCGCCAACATGGGCGCCTACCCGCCCGGCGACACCAAGGTGCTCGACGAGTGGTACCACCGCGACCCCGCCGGCCGCCCCTACATCAAGATTCCCGAGCGCCTCGGCGACCCGATGATTTACACCAAGAACTTCACCGGCCGCCCCGCCCGCGCCGAGCCCGTGCGGGGCACCATCCAGCACACCGACCTCGTGCAATACGACCTCACCCCCGAGCAATATGCCGCGCTCACCAAGCTCACCGCCGCCCTGTGCAGGGTGTTTCCCAAAATCGTGTGTGACTACCCGCGCGGGGCGGACCGAAAACTCGTCACGCAGAAACTGCCAGACGAGGCCCTGAGGGCCTACGGCGGCGTGCTCGGCCACTACCACATCCAGACCAACAAGACCGACCCCGGTCCCGCTTTCGACTGGGATCGGTTGATCGGCGGCGCGCGGCGCGAACTCGGGTTGCCGGCTTTTTCCGACCCGGTGCAATGAGGCTGAATATTTTTTTCCTCCTGGCGATTGCCGCCGGAACACATGTGCCGGCCGCGACCTACCACCTGGACAGCCGCGACGGCGACGATGCGCGCGACGGTCGTGCGCCCGAGCGTGCGTGGCGTTCGACGGCCAAAGTGAACGCCACGGCGTTCGCGCCCGGGGATCGCCTGCTCCTGCGCGCCGGCAGCATGTGGGAGGGAGTGCAACTGCACCCGCTTGGGTCCGGCACGCCGGAGGCCCCGATTGTACTCGACCGCTACGGCGCGGGCGCGGCTCCCGCGCTGCACGGCCGCGGCCGCGTGCCGTGGGTGCTCGGGCTGCAAAATCAGGAGGGCTGGGAAATCTCCAACCTCGAAATCACCAATTTTACCGACGGCGCGCCGCAGCGACACCGGGCGGTTGAGATTCGCGCCAAAGACCTCGGTTGGGTGCGGCACATCCACCTGAAGAACCTCGTGATTCACGACGTGAACGCCGTGGCCGACTACACCAACGATGGCGACACCGTCGCCAAATCCTTCGGCGGCCTCGTGACCATCATCGAGGGCAACGAGCGCCCGACTGCGTGGGACGACTTGCTCATCGAAGGCTGCCAAATTCGCGACTCCGGCCCGATGGGGATGGTCATGCTCTCGTCGTGGATGGCCGGCCACCGTGAAAACGATTCCCGAACGTGGTTTCCGAGCCGCCGGGTGGTGATCCGCGGCAACCGGTTCGAGCGGATCGCTCGCAACGGCCTCCTCGTGCGGGGCGCCGCGGCCCCGCTCATCGAACGAAATTATTTCCGCGAGTGCGGCTGGCTCGGCAGCGGCAATGCCATGTTTGTCTTCCACTGCGACGACGCGCTCGTGCAGTTCAACGAATCCTGTTTCACAAAGTACAATCCCGGTGACAGCGACGCCGCCGGATTCGACAGCGACTACAACTGCCGGCGCAGCATCTTTCAGTTCAATTACAGCCACGACAACGACTATGGCTTCATTCTGATCTGCAGCCAGGGCGGCCGAGCCAACGGCTTCAACGACGGCACGATCGTGCGCTACAACATCAGCGAGAACGACGGCGGAAATCTCATCCGCATTTCGGGCACGGTCACGAACGCGCTCGTCCACAACAACACGCTCTACGCGAAACCCGACATGGCCAATCCGCGCGCGGCGGGCGATCCACCGCGCATCATCTACCACAAGACGTGGGGAGGCTGGTCAAACGGAGTTTCGTTTTTCAACAACATCATCGTCAACGCGTGCCCGCGGGCCGTTTACGAGATGGGCGAAAGCAAAAATAACCGTTATGATCACAATCTCTTTTTTGGCCTGCATCCGCCCAGCGAGCCGGCCGACGCCCACAAGCTGACCAGCGATCCCCGGCTCGCGCAGCCGGGCCAGGCGGGCGCGGGACGCGAGGCGGCGGCGCTGGCGTATCGCTTGGGCGATGATTCACCTGCGATCCGCGCCGGGATCGCACTGCCGAATCACGGCACATTCGATTTCGCCGGGCGACCGGCGAATGCGCCCGGCGGTCGCGTGACCCTCGGCGCGCTGGAGGCGGACGCACGGCGCTAATCAGCGAACGAAGATTGACGGGGCCGGCACGCTTCGCCGACAACGCCGCTTTCGCATGCACCTTCATCCGCGCTCATTTTTCCGGCTGGCGTTGAGCCTCGCAGGCTCCGCGGGGCTGTCGGCCGCCGACTGGCCGCAGTGGCAGGGACCGCAGCGGGACGGCGTGTGGCGGGAGAATGGGATTGTGGACACGTTTCCGGCCGGAGGCCCGCCGGTCCGCTGGCGCACTCCCATCGGCGCGGGTTATAGCAGTCCGGTCGTGGCGAACGGCCGCGTCGTTCTCACCGACCGGCCGGATTCGTCGACGCGCGGAAACACCGGCAACGCCCTGAGCCGGACCGCCGAAACCGGCCGCGAACGCATCCTCTGCCTGAACGAAGCGGATGGCCGTGTACTTTGGGAATACGAGTACGACTGTCCCTACAACATCAGCTACCCCTCGGGGCCGCGGGCGTGTCCGACCTTCGACGGCCCGCGCGTGTACACCGTCGGCGCCGAGGGCAACCTGCATTGCCTCGAGGTGGCCACCGGCAAGGTGATCTGGGCGCGCGATTTCAAAAAGGACCATGGAGCCAGGACACAGCTGTGGGGCTTCGCCGGAGCGCCGCTCATCGACGGCCACCGGCTGATTTGCGTCGTCGGCGGCGAGCACCAGACCGTGGTGGCTTTCGACAAGGAGACCGGGCGCGAGCTGTGGAGCGCCCTGCCGCCCCATGAGCCGGGTTACTCCAGCCCGGTGATCATCGAGGCCGGCGGCGCACGGCAGTTGATCGTCTGGGACGCCGAAACGCTCAACGGACTCGACCCCGCCACCGGCAAGGTTTTTTGGTCCGTCCCATTCAAGACAAAGTTGGGCCACGCCATCGGCACGCCGCGGAAATCCGGCGACTTTCTTTTCGTCTCGGCGTTTTTCGACGGCTCAAAGCTCCTGCGGCTGGACCCGGCCCAACCCGCGGCGACCGAGGTCTGGAGCCTGAAGGGCCCCAACGAAAGCCGGGCCGAGGGCCTGCACAGCCTGATGGGCACACCGTTCTTGGAGAACGGATACATCTACGGCGTCTGCAGCTTCGGCCAGCTCCGCTGTCTGAAAATGGCGACGGGCGAGCGCGTGTGGGAAACCCTGGCCCCCACGACCGCCGACGGCAAACCGGCACGCTGGGTGACGGCGTTTCTGGTCAAACACGAGGACCGTTTCTTCATCTACAACGAAAAGGGCGATCTCATCATCGCCCGCCTGAGCCCGGCCGGCTATGAGGAGGTCAGCCGCACCCACCTGCTGAAACCCACCAACAAAGCCGGCGCACGCGCGGTGCACTGGTCGCATCCGGCCTTCGCCCACCGCAGCGTTTATGTGCGCAACGACCAGGAGATCATTTGCGTCGATCTACGGGCGGCCGGCGCAGTTTCCGGTCGACGCTGAATCCGATGGAGGCGGGGCGCCCTCACCCCGCTCTACCGTACGGTAGAGCGCGATCGGCGGGTATCAGGGCACCCGCACTCCCTCGGACGGTCACGGTCGACCTAAAGTTGACGCCACCCGCCGCACCGTCAACGCTCCGGCCGCGCACCGACCCGATCGGCGTTCCGCCGCCTTTTGAAATCGCATCCATGAAACTCATCCACCGCCACGTTCCGGCTACCCTGTTATCCGCCCTCGTGTTCAGCGTCACGCCGCTCGCCGCCGCCGATCTCTTTGTCGGCAGCGGCGCCAAGGCCGGCGAGATCACGGACCGCACGGCCATTGTTCTCGTGCGCCTGACCGCCACCCCCGGCCAGGAGGCGTCGGGCCTGATTCCCGGTCGCACCGGCCAGGCCCGCGTGCACACCAGCACCAGCGAGTCGTTCGCCAATCCCGCGACGACACCCTGGGCTGACGTCCGCCCCGACGCCGACTGGTCGATCCAGTTTCCGCTGAAAAACCTCCAGCCGGCCACGCGCCACTACTACCGGGTCGAATATCGCGCGACCGCCAGCGCGGCCGCCGCCACCGCGGAGCGGCATTCGTTTCTCACCGCACCCTCCCCCGATCAGCGCGCGCCGGTGACGTTCCACGTGACCACGTGCCAGGACACCCGCGGTGAAAAGACCTACCGGCCCATGATCGCACAAAAACCCGACTTCTGTGTCTCGGCCGGCGACACGGTTTACTACGACGGCGAGGGCCTCGCGCGCAACGTCCCGCAAGCGTGGCAGGCGTACCAAAAAATGTTCGGCCTTCCGACGATGAAGGAGTATTACCGCGACGTCGGCGGTTACTTCATGAAGGACGATCACGACTATCGCTTCAACGACGGCGACCCCTACATGAAGGGCAAATGGGTGAAGGCGAAGCGAGCCGACCCCGGCGCGCGCTACACCGAGACCAAAGGCGAGCAGAAGCTCGACGTCGCCTGGCTCACGCACGAGGAGGGCATCCGCACCTTCAAGCAGGTGTTTCCCATGGGCGAAAAAACTTACCGCACCGTCCGCTGGGGCCGGGGCGTCCAAATCTGGATGCTGGAAAATCGCGATTACCGCTCGCCGAATCAGATGGAGGACGGTCCGAACAAATCGATTTGGGGTGCGGAGCAGAAGGCCTGGCTCAAGCAGACCCTCCTCGCCAGCGATGCCGACCACCGCATCATCATCTCGCCGAATCCGATTATCGGCCCGGACCGCCTGATGAAGGGCGACAATCACGCCAACCTGAACGGATTCTGGCAGGAGGGGCAGGCGTTCCTCGACTGGCTGAAGGACAACCGCGTCAGCAACGTCATTTTGATGTGCGGCGACCGCCACTGGCAGTATCACTCGATCGACAAGCGCAACGGCCGCAACATCCCGGAATTCAGCTGCGGGCCGACTTCCGATGAACACACGCAGCCGGTTCCGCCGATGTTCGAAGGCGTCGAACGCCCCTACTCGGCGAGCCGCGGTGGATTCCTCACGGTCAGCTACCGGACCGACCGCACGCTCAGGTGCCAGTTCTTTGCCATGGACGGCACGGCGCTCTTCCAGCGCGAATTCCGCCCGTAAGCCTCGAAATCCGCGCCCGTTTCTCTTTCGCTTTCTCCCGGCAACCGTCTGCCCGAACCATCCGTCCAATCCTCATGAATACGCCGACCCGCGGCTCCCGCCGCTCTCTCATGTTCCTCGCGCTCACGAGCGCTCTTTTCCTCGTCGGCACCGTCCGTGCCGCCGACGGCTGGGTGAATCTCTTCAATGGCAAGAATCTCGACGGCTGGGAGCAGCACAGTGGCAAGGCGCTCTATCGCGTGGAGGACGGCTGTGTCGTCGGCACGACCGTCGCCAACACGGGCAACAGTTTTCTTTGCACCAAGAAGACCTACGGAGATTTCATTCTGGAATTCGAGTTTCTCGTCGCGAAGGACATGAACTCCGGGGTGCAATTTCGCAGCGAGTTCTACACAAAAGAGACCGAGGCGGACATCAGGGGTAAGAAAAAGAAATTTCCCGCGGATCGCGTGTTCGGCTACCAATACGAAATCGATCCCGCGGCGCGCGCCTGGACGGGCGGCGTTTACGACGAGGCCCGCCGCGGCTGGCTGGCCGACCTCAAGGGCAAAGAGACTGCGCAAAGGGCTTTCAAGCAAGGCGGATGGAATAAGGCCCGGATCGAGTGCAAGGGCGACCACATCCAGACTTGGATCAACGACGTGAAGGCGGCTGATTTGAAGGATGACGTGACCCTGCGCGGCATCATTGCGCTCCAGGTCCACGGCATTGGCGACGGCACCAAGAAAAAGCCCGGCGAGGAAATCCGCTGGCGCAACATCCGGCTGAAGGAACTCTGAGGAAGCGGCGCGGGAACGGCGGCGGCCGTCGTTCCCTAAATGACTGAAAGCATAATTCGTATCGCCCCCGTAAACCTTCCCGGGGCGGTTGACCAAACCAACCATCAAGCCCGCCACACCGCTTCCTAACCTGGTGGCTGCGAGCGTAAGCGAGTGGTCCCTCGTCCACTCGCTCATTCTGCGGCCAAGCCGAACAGCTCCACCAACCCGGTCGTAGCTGTTCGACCCAGGTCACGATCTTCGACCAGCTGCGAAAAGTCGGACCCAACGAGAATGAATGCACATGAATCCTAACCAAATCCCCGCCCTCCTTCGCGTCGCCCGCGTCGGCCTCTTCCTGGCGGCGTCAGCCGCAAGCCACGCCGCCGCGCCCACCTCGGCGAAGCCCAACATCGTCTACATCATGGCGGATGAGCTCGGGTACTTTGAGCCGGGCTTCATGGGCAATCCGAACATCCGCACGCCCAACCTCGATCGGTTCGCGGCCGAGGGCGTCAAGTTCACGCAATGCCTCGCCGGTTCGGCGGTGTGCGCCCCGACGCGTTGCTGTTTTCTCACCGGCAAGCACAGCGGCCACACCTCGGTGCGCTTGAACGGCGGTGGCACCCCGCTCCGGGCCGGGGAGCAGACCATCGCGTCGATCTTGAAACCACTCGGGTACGCCACGGGTGGTTTTGGCAAGTGGGGCAACGGCGGTCGCGGCTCCACCGGCGTGCCGGAGCAACACGGCTTCGACCTCTTCGTCGGCTACTACGATCAGGTGCACGCGCACACCTATTATCCCCCGTACCTCATCCGCAACAGCGAGGAGATGCCCCTCGCCGGAAACCGCGGTGGCAGCGCGGGCCAGACCTATGCGCAGTACGTGATCTTCGATGAAGCGGTGAAGTTTATCCGCGCCAACCAGGATCGCCCCTTCCTCGCCTACCTGCCGTTCACCCCGCCACATGGTAATTTCGATATTCCCGACACCGACGCGGCGTGGGCGCTGTACCAGGACAAACCCTGGCCCGAACCGGCGCGACGCTACGCCGCGATGGTGACCCTCCTCGATCGCCAGATCGGCGAAATCATGGCGCTGCTCAAGCAACTCGGCCTCGACGAGAAGACGCTCGTCATGTTCAGCGGGGACAACGGCGGCGCCGACTACTTCGTCACCCCCGATTTTCCGCGAGGGGTGCACAGCGCCAACAAGGATCCAAAGACCGGCGTGGAATTCCGCGGGAAAAAGGGCCAGCTCTACGAAGGCGGCCTGCGACTCCCGGCCGCCGCGCGTTGGCCGGGAAAAATCGCACCGGGCCGCGTGAGCAATCACCTCTGGTATTTTCCGGACGTCTTGCCGACGATTGCCGAGGTCACGGGTGCCAAGGCTCCCGCCGACATCGATGGACTCAGCCTCGTGCCCGAGTTGATTGGCGAAGCCGCCGCCGGCCGGAAACAGGCGCAACACGAATATCTCTATTGGGAAATCTCCGGCCAGACCGCCGTGCGCATGGGCGACTGGAAGGCGTATCAAGCCAAGCCCGCCGCCGCGTGGGAACTCTACGATCTGCGCACCGATGTCAGCGAGCGCCAGGACCTCGCGAAAGCCCGCCCCGAAATCCTCGCGAAGCTGCAGGCCTACGCCAAGGCCGCGCACACCCCCGTCATCGAGGGCACCTTCAGCACCACCGTGTTGCACGAACGCGATCGCGCGGCCAAGTTCGGCGGAAATCCACCGCCGGCCAAGGCGAAGGGTGGCGGCAAGAAGGCCGCCGACAAACGCTGACCGCCCGCCGACTTCCCCCGAGTTTCCGCTGCGCAGTTTGGCCCGCGCTCGGACGCATTTTTCCCCGACTGGTCTTATCCCGCCATCGCAACCCCTCGCATGAAATTCGGCCTCCTCGCCCTCCTGCTGCTGGTTCCAGCGTCAACCCTCGCCGCCGCCGAGACCAAGGCGAAGCGCGCCCCGGCCGCCGAGCAGTCCCGAGTCCCCAATCCGCCCAACACGGATTTCTCCGCTTTCGAAAAGAAATTCTCGTGGAGCCTCTCCGAGGAATTCCTACAGGCCCAGTCGGTCCGCCAGACATCGTCGAATCTCGATGAAGCAAAGGTCGCGCCTTACACGCTGCCCGAGCTCTTCACTTTCGCCGACGGCCGCAAGGTCGTCACTGCGGCGGACTGGGAGCAACGCCGGCGAGTGGAGCTGCTCGCGACTTTCCGACGCGAAGTCTACGGGGTGTCGCCGCCCAGGCCCACGACGCTCACGTTTCGCCCCATCGTCTCCGACCCGCAGGCACTCGGCGGCCAGGCCACGCTCCGGCGCATCGCGATCGCTTTCCAACTCGGGGCCGAGACGTTCACGTATCATCTCACCCTTTTCGTTCCCAACCGGCGGTCCGGCAAAGCCCCCGTCTTCCTGCTGCTCAACCATCGCAGCCCCGCCAACACCGACCCGACCCGCCGGACGCGATCCGAGTTCTGGCCGGTCGAGTATGCGATCGCCCGCGGGTACGCGATGGCGGCGATCGACGTCGCCGACGAGGTCGATCCCGACAAGCCCGGCGCGACCACCGGCGTGCGCGCCTTTTACCGGCGCCTGCATCCGAACCAGGCGGAATTCACCTGGGCCACGCTGGCCGCCTGGGCCTGGTCCGGCTCGCGGGCGGTGGACTATTTCGAAACCGATCCGGACATCGATTTGGCGAAGATCGCGGTGATTGGCCATTCCCGCACCGGCAAGACGGCGTTGTGGGCGGCCGCGCAGGACACGCGTTTCGCCCTGGCCTGTGTCAACTGCGCCGGGGAAGGCGGTCCCGCGCTCAGCCGCCGCAATTTCGGCGAAACCCTCGGGATGATCACCCGCAACTTTCCCTATTGGTTCACGCCAACCTATGCCGGTTATGCCGACAAGATCGCCGCGCTGCCGATCGATCAGCATCAACTCGTGGCGCTCGTCGCGCCGCGGGGATATCACGGGGCCGATGCGACGCAGGATCTCCACGCCGACCCGCGCGGCTCCTGGCTCGCTCTGGTCGAGGCCTCCAAGGTCTGGGCGCTGCAAGGTCGGGCGCGAGCCCTGAGTGACCCCATGCCCCTGGTCAACGACCTGCTCGTCGCCGGTCCCCTCGCCTACCACCTGCGGGCTGGCACCCACGCGCTCACGACCTACGACTGGAAACTGCACCTCGATCACGCCGACACGCTTTTCGGAAAATGAATTCCGACTGCACCATCATCCAGAACGCCACCGCCATTCTGCCGGATCGCCTGCTCCCGGACGCACGCATTGTGCTTCGCGCGGGACGGATCGCGGAGATCGGTCGCACGGGCAAACGCGTGCCAATGGGTGCCACCATCGTCAACGCGCAGGGCGGTTTCGTTTCGCCCGGATTCGTGGACATTCACGTGCACGGCGGTGGCGGAGCTGACTTTATGGACGGCACCGCGTCCGCGGTACGCACCGCCTGTTGTGCGCATACCCGGCACGGCACGACGACGATCTTTCCGACGACCACGACCGGCTCACCCGATGAAATTCACGCGATGATCGCGGCCTGCCGGGAAGTCCGTGACGACTCGAAACTCGTCGTTGGTGCTCGCATCGCGGGTGTCCATCTCTACGGACCGTTCTTTGCCCCGGACAAAGTTGGCTGTCATTCCAGCGCGGGTCGCCGCGATCCCACGTCCGCGGAGTATTCCGGCTACTTTGCCACCGGCCTGGTGCGCATCGCCACCTGCGCCGCGGAGCTGCCGGGAGCGCTCGGCTTCTACCGCATGGCCCGGCGCCAGCGCTGTCTCGTTACCTGCGGACATTCCAATGCCACGTGGACCGAGATGGATCGTGCGTTCCGGGCCGGCATGCGGCACGTCGATCATTTCTGGTGCGCGATGAGCAGCGTGCCTTCCGTGCGCGCCCGCCTGGGCACGCCCATGCAAGGCAGCATGGAGCAATATGTGTTGATGAACGATGGCATGACCACCGAAGTCATCGCTGACGGGCAGCACCTCTCGCCGGAGCTGCTGACATTTGCTTACAAGCTGATTGGGCCCAAACGGCTGCTGCTTGTCACCGACGCGAGTCGCGCCGTCGACCTGCCTCCGGCGCACTACATGTTTGGCAATTGCGAGACCGGCACGACCTTCGCCCACGACGGCCGGGTTGGCCGCGCCCCGGACGGCGGCCTCGCAAGTTCATCCATGGGCATGGATCACATGGTTCGGACCATGCGGGCCGCCACCGCCGCGCCGCTGTGGGAAGTCATCCGGATGGCCAGCCTGACCCCGGCCGAACGCGCCGGCATCTCCCACGAAGTTGGAAGCCTCGCGGTCGGCAAACGCGCCGACGTTCTGGTGCTCAGCCGACGACTGATAGTGAAAAAGGTCTTCATCGGCGGAGTGTCGCAGTCTGCCTGACCGTCTGCCGCCGCTGCAGAGGATCCTTCAACCCGCCATTATCATGCGCCTCCCTCCGCTCCTCTTCGCTCTCGCCACCACGCTCGGCGCCGCCGACTCCACACCTGGATCGTCTCGCCCGCGAGGGGCTTGAGATCACTCAGCACTACGTGGCGCCAGTGTGCAGCCCCACGCGCACCGGCCTGATGACGGGCCGCTGCTGAAGCCGGTTCAACGTCACGAATCCGCAGAACGACCGGGCGCTGCCGTGGGACACCGTCACGCTGCCGCGCGTGTTGAAGGCCGCGGGTTACGACACGTGCCTCACGGGCAAATGGCACCTCGGCTCGCTGCCCGCCCAAGGGCCAAATCACTTTGGTTTCGACCACTCCTACGGTTCGCTCGCTGGCGGTGTCAGTTCCGATGTGCGCGACCGCGATGCCGTGGCAAAAGACTGGCCGGGAGGTTCCCCGCCGCGGCCTGAATCGCTACGAACCCGCGAGCCATCGTCCCAGGCGCGCAATCACCCGCTCGCGCCCCATCACGCGAAACATCCCCGTGATGCTCGGCCCGACATTGGTGCCCGAGACCGCCAGACGCGCCACAGCCTGATAATCGCCAAAACCAAATCCGCCGCGCAACGCCAGCGCCTTGATCCCTTCCTCGATCGCCGTGTCGCTCGCCCAGTCCATCGTCGCGAGCGCTTCCACCAGTTCGCGCAGCCGCGCTTTCGGGTCGCCTTTCGCCATCACCTTGTCCCTCACCTTGGGATCAACCGGAAAGTCGTCGGTGAAGAAATACGCCGTGTAGGCCGGCAGTTCCTCCAAGCCCTTGATCTTCGGCTGGCTGAGCAGCAGCACTGCGCGAAAATACTCCGGGGCTTCGGCCGCGGCCCTCGCCGCCGCCAAACACATCGCGGCCTCGCGTCGCCGGCTCTCCTGCGTTGGCTGGTCCAGCGGCGACTCGGTTCGCGCCAGCTCGGCGGCAATTAGTTTTTCGCGCCGCGCGAAAAACTCGGTCGCCTCCGCAACAAATCGCTCCACCGGCAGTTCGAGCAGGTAAACCATGTTCATGTGCGCGAGTTTCTTGTCGTCGAACCGCGCGTTGCTCTGGTTCACCCCCGGCAGATCGAAGAGCCGGATGATGTCGTCGATCAGCATCTTTTCGCGATCGTCACCCGGATTCCAGCCCAGCAGGCAGAGAAAATTCACCAGGGCTTCCGGCCGGTAACCGCGCCGTTGATACTCCTCGATCAGCGCCCCCTGGTCGCGTTTCGACATCTTGCCGGGACCATTCTGTTTGAGGATGAGCGGAATGTGCGCAAACGCCGGCGGCTTCACCCCGAAGCCCTCATACAGACGCACGTGCTTGCTCGTGTTTGAAAGGTGATCCTCGCCGCGGATGATGTGCGTGACGTTCATCGCGATGTCATCGACCACGTTCACGAGGTGAAACACCGGATTTCCGTCCGAACGCACGATGACAAAATCCTCGTCCTCCATCCGCTCCACCCGGCCCCGAATCTGATCTTCGATCACCACCGCCGGCCCCTTCACCTTGATGACCGTCTTCTTCCGATGCTCGTCGAAGGCCTCGTATCGTTCGCCGAGCAGTTTGAACCAAATGGCGCCGTCCTTCTCATAGGCCCGCCCACTGTCGAGCAGACGCCGCACATACTCCTTGTAAAGATGACCCCGCTCGCTCTGCCGGTACGGTCCGAAATCGCCGCCACCGTTCGCGCCCACCTTCGGACCCTCGTCCCAATTCAGCCCCAGCCAAGCCAGGCTGTCATAGATTAGCTTGAGGAACTCCTCGCTGTTGCGCTCCCTGTCAGTGTCCTCGATGCGCAGAATAAACACGCCGCCGGTGTGGCGGGCGTAAAGCCAGTTGAACAGGGCGGTGCGGGCACTGCCGATGTGGAAGAACCCGGTGGGACTGGGCGCAAAGCGGACGCGAACTTGGGACATGAAGGAAGTTTGTCGGATTTGCACCCGACGCTGGCAAGGAATTCGCGAATGTTCCGGGCGAATTGCGCTGCCGCGCCGCCGCGCCCGCGGAGCGGCGGTTGCCCAACCGCCGAACGGCGATGACCGGCGCTTCGGCCACCGCCCCTCCTTCGACCCGGCGTAAAATCGCACCGCCAACTTTGAGAGACGCACCAGCAAGCCGGGTGTTCGGAGAAAAGTACTCGGAATAGCCGGGACGTGCGCTTCAGATCCCCCCGTGACTTCCTTCGTTCCAGCCAAAGACCCGGTCCTCGATCCCCGCGAATATGTCACGCGGTTGGCGACCGCCGCCCGCCCGGCCGGCTTCCGGGTGGAGCAATTCGGCGAGGCCTCCGGCCTGCCTCTGCTCGCGCTGACGAAGCGCACCCCGGGTCCCCGGCCACGCATCTATTTTTCGGCGGGCATTCATGGCGACGAGCCCGCGCCACCTCTCGCCCTGCTCGATCTCATCGAGCGCGGGGTGTTCGACCAACGGGCAGTCTGGTTTCTCTGCCCGCTGCTCAATCCGCTCGGATTTCTCCGTCGCACCCGCGAAAACTCCGACGGCATCGATCTGAACCGCGATTACAAATCTCTTCGCTCCGCCGAGATTCAGGCGCATACCCGCTGGCTGGAGAGTCAGCCGCCGTTCGATCTCGCGATCTGCCTGCATGAAGACTGGGAGGCGAAGGGCTTTTATATTTACGAGCTCAATCCCTCCGACCGGCCCAGTCTCGCGCGACCGATGCTCGAGGCGGTGGCCGCCGTCTGCCCTCTCGAGACGGCCACGGTGATCGACGGTCGCACGATCGCCGAGCCCGGCATCATCCGGCCGATTGCCGATCCCGCGTTACGCGAACTTTGGCCGGAGTCGATCTTCCTGCAGGCAACTCACTGCCGCTTCGGCTACACCATCGAAACCCCTTCGGTGCTGCCGCTCGCGCAACGCCTCGCCGCCTTCGAGGCGGCCATCAATTGCGCGGTGAGCGGCACCCGGGGTGATTGGGAATCGCGCCGCCTACAGTCTGCCCAGCTCGACAAAATGCGCATCCGTTGAGTCGACCTCGACACCGTGGTGCCGCGCGCAGGCGGCGATCAACAGGTCGGTGACCGGAATCGTCAGGCCGGACGTTCGGGCGCTGCGTGCCAGATCGCCGGCGATCTTCCACACCTCGGCTGGCATGTCCAATTCCGGCAAGACCTGCTCAAATTCACGCAGCGCCTTCTTCTCCCGGTCGCCTCGGGCCCCATTCCACAGCTCAAGCCGGACGACCGGCGTCCAACAGGCACGACCACCCTGCACGTGGTCGTGCACCCTGCGGCGAACCTCGGGATCACCACGTTCTCGAAGCGCTTCGATCCAGCAACTGGTATCGACGAGCATCATGACGTGTGCCGCCCCGACTCGCGCATCCGCTTCAGGTCTTCGATGGTCATGAAGTCCTTGAACGTTCCGAAATGCCGGGTCAGCGCCGCCATCCGATGGCGGCGGTTGAAAGCGGCCACCGCGAGGGCCACGGCCTCGGTCTTCGTCTTGACCTTGGCGTGCTTCATGGCTTCCGCCAATTCGTCCTCGGGAAGGGCAACTGTCGTTTTCATGCTTCCGATCATGTCTATTTGGGAATCCCAATCAAGCGCAGTTTGCTTCCGTTGTCCCCTTTTTCACTTGTCGGAGAGACCTTCTTGAAGGACTCGTGTCAGGTTGCACATGAAGAATCTCAAGCTTGCAGGTGTTGTCCTTGGAACAATGGCGGCAGTTTCCGCCCTCGCGGTCGCCCTGGCGCTGACTTCGGGCGTCCAAACCTGGGCCGTGCGCAAGGCCGTCGCCGGCCAGCCGGGAATGACCATTGAGGTCGCCAAGGTCGACGCCGGGGTTTCCGCCGCCCAGATCACCGGCCTGCGCGTCGTTCAGGACGGCCGGGTGGTCACCGCCACTTCCGTTTCCACCCGCCACTCGGTGTGGGCCTACCTCACCGGTCGGCGGATCGACGTTGACGAACTTGTCGTCAAAGATCTCGTCGTCGATCTGCGGCCAGCCTCGCCACCGACCCCATCCAAGACCACGGGGGCCGTGCCTGTCGTCAGTCAGCCCGCCGCCAACCCAGGCAAACCCGCCGCCCGATCCGCCGCAGTCACCAAAGCCGACTCCCCCCCGGCCGTGTTCGAAGGACTGCTCAAGCAAGCCCGCCTGCCGTTCGCAGTGCGGGTGGGCCGGATCGCGGCTGCGGGCCGGGCCCTGCTTCCCGATCAACAGCAGGTCGTCTTTGATCTCCAGGGAACCAATATCGAAACCGGACAACGCGGTCGTCTCGAATGGACCAGCGACTACTCCGATGCCACGACCGGCGCGCCCATTCGCGCGGTCCGTTCCACCGGCACGGTGCAACTCAGCGTCACCCGCGACCGGCGCATTGATTCGGTCGAAATCGAGGTAATCTCGTCCGCCCTCGGCCCTAATATTCCGACCGACCAGGTCAAGCTCGTGGCCAAGGCGGTGCAACCCGCCGCCAACGGCGACGAAGATTACTCGACCGGGTTCAGCCTCGTCCGCGGCGGCAAGTCCGAAGCGATCCTGACCACCCACGCCCGCTTCGCCGCCGCGCAAAAGGAAATTTCCGGCACGTGGGAAATCGCCCTGCGCAGCGAACAACTGGCCGCCCTCCTCGCCGGCTTTGGTCTGCCGGAGATCGCCGCCTCCGGCGCCGGCAAGTTCAACTTCAAACCCACCGTCGGCTCCGCTTCCGCCAGCGGCGCCCTGCGCGCCTCCGCGAGCCAGCTGCAAAAACTCTCCCCCGCCCTCGCCGCCGTCGGCTCCGTCCAGTTGAAATCCGCCTTTGACGGCTCGTTCGCGGACAGCGCCGTCAATCTGAATTCGTTCGAAATCGAGATCACCGACGGCAGCGACCGGCGCTTTGCCCAGGTCAACTTGCTGCAGCAATTGAGTTATCGACTCGTCGACCGACATGTCACGCTCGCCAACGCGAAGGCCGAGGCCGCCCGCGTCACCCTCGATGCGCTGCCGCTGGCCTGGGCCCAGCCCGTCGTGAAGCCCCTGGCGATTGAGAGTGGTGATCTGTCGCTCTCCCTGGCCATCGAGGCGGAGCCCGATGGCAGCCGGGTGCGCGCCCGGGCGCTCACCCCGCTGGCGCTCCGCCACGTGACGGTGCGCGATGCGCAAAAGAAAGCTCTCGTGGAAAACCTCACGCTCACGACCCGGCCGAGCATCGATTACACCGTGACCAAGCTGAGCGCCCAGCTCGCGGACCTAAAGCTCGCGATGACCACGGGCGACGAGCTTGCCGGAACCATCTCCGCCGATCTCACGAATCTCGCGACCAAGCCGGCGACCTCGTTTCGCGTTCAGCTGCAAGCGAAGGTCGTCACGCTCCTCAAGCCATTCGTGGCCTTCGATCCCGGCGCGCTGACGGTGAAGCTGGACGCCGAAGGCCGGCACGAGGGAGACAGCGTGCAACTGGCCCAAGCCGGGGCGATCGTGAATCGCGACAACGGGGCTCTGCTCGCCGCCGTCGATCTGCAACAGCCCGTACGGATGGATCTGAAAGCGTCGAGTTTTGCCGCCACCAATCCCGCCGCCACGGCTGCGCGGCTTCGCCTGGGCGAAATCCCCCTCGCGTGGGCTGAACCGTATGTCGCCAAAGCAAAGTTCGCCGGCACGCTCGCCGGTGCGACTGTCGAGATCGCGATGCGTTCGACCGACGATCTCACGGTCAGCACGCTGGAGCCGGTTTCCCTGCGCGGCCTCACGCTGGCACTCGACGCCCAGCCGATGCTCCAGGCCGTTGATCTGACCACCAGCCTGACCGCGACAAAACGAAAAGACACGATCGCCTTTGACGTTCGCAGCGTCGAGGTGAAGCAGGACGCGACCGTGCTCGCGTCACTCCGTGTCGCCGGCGAGGCCAAACTCAACACCAAGACCACTCACGCTACGGTCAAAGGCACGCTGGTGATCGACGCACCGGCCCTGCTGAAACAGCCGGCCCTGGCGCAATATGCGGCCCTCACTCGCGGCAGCATCTCCACGACATTCGAAGCCACGGTCGGCGACGCCACCGATGCCAAGGCCGTCATCTCAGCCAAGAATCTCGTCGCTCAGCAGGACAACCGTGCGCTCGGCGATCTCGACCTGACCTTGACCGCCACGCTCAAGGGCGACGGCAGCGGCAGCGTCAACCTGCCCCTTGCGGTCATGAATGGCGGACGAAAATCCGACCTCTTGCTCGTGGGTTCATTTGGCCATGCTCCGGACAAGGAGACACTGTTGTTCAACGGCAGGATCAGCAGCACCAACCTCGTCGTCGATGATTTGCAGGCGCTCGCCGGTCTGGCCCCCGCCGGGGAACGGGCGAAGCCGACGCCGCCGACCACGGTCGTCCGTCGCCCAAACCCAACGACGACCGCCGGGACCGCGAAGCCCACCCGCGACGCCGCGCCGTTTTGGCAAGGCGTCAACGGCCGCGCCGACGTCGACCTCAAACGCGTGCTCTATGGCAAAGACTATACGGTCCGCTCGATCCTTGGGGCCGCGACCCTTACCAATTCCCGGCTGGCACTCGAAAACCTCTCCGGGAGTTTCCGCGACAACGCCTTCAAACTTGCCGCGGCAGTGACCTTTGCTCCCGTGCAGCCGCAACCCTATGCCCTCACCGGCCTGATCGATGTCACGGGCATCGCGGTCGGCGAACTCCTGCGAGCGGCGAGCCCCAAGGAGAAGCCCATGCTCGAAAGCACCGTGAAGGTCGCGGCCCAGCTCAGCGGCAATGGCCGCACGCTGCCGGATTTGCTGGAGCGCACGTACGGCACGTTTGATATCTCCGGTGGCAAAGGCGTGCTGCGAGCTCTCGGCCAAAAGGGCGAAACGGTGAGCGCCGCCTCCACCCTGCTCGGCCTGGCCGGCGCGATCTCGGGTTCCGCCAACACGGCATCACTCGGAAGGCTCGGCCATGAACTGGAGGAGATGCAGTTCGATTCCTTCGCCCTGCGGGTGGAGCGGGATGCCGCACTGAACCTGAAGTTCACCGCGATCGAATTTCTTTCGCCCACCAAACGCCTCAGCGGCACGGGCGCGATGCAGTACGTCGAGGGCTCTTCGTTTGAAAACTGGCCCTTCCAGTTCGACTTCAAACTGGCCGGCAAGGATTTTATGGCGCAACTGCTCAACGAGGCCCGGGTGCTCTCCGGTGCGCAGGACGACAAGGGCTACTACCCGATGGCGACTTCGTTCCCGGTGAGCGGCACGGCCTCGAAGGTCAGCAACGGCCTCTGGAAAATTCTCGCGGGCACCGCCGCGCGCGCCGGGCTCGAGAGTTTCCTGCGCCGCTGAGCTTTTATCGCCCCGCGCAAGCCCGGTCCTTCGCCGCGCCGGCCCGACCACCCGCCGCGATCGATGCGAAATCGGTCGCCGTCCGGCCGTCCGGCAACACCACGCTCGACTTTTGCGGGAGTTCCCTGCGTTGCTTGCGCGCGCTTGCTGCCATGAACGAACCGACCAAAGCCGTGTTTCTCAGCTATTCCTCGGACGACGCCGAGGAGGCGCGTCGCATTTGCGATACGCTGCGGACGGCGGGGATAGAGGTTTGGTTCGATCAGGCGGGCGGCCTCGAACACGGCGACGCATGGGACGCGAAGATTCGCCGTCAGATCAAGGAGTGCGTGTTTTTTCTGCCGGTCATTTCGGCGCGGACGCAGGCCCGGCTCGAAGGCTACTTCCGGATCGAGTGGGAACTCGCCGCCGAACGCGCGATGGGCTTTGCCCACAACGTGCCCTTCATCCTGCCCATCGTGATCGACGGCACCGGCGAGACCGAGGCGCTCGTGCCGGAGCGTTTCCGCAAACTGCAATGGACGCGCGTGCCCGGCGGTGGCGTGACGCCCGAGGTGCAGGCGCGGTTTCTCCGGCTTTGGGCGGACCGCCTGGGCGGGCAGGAGGCGCAAATCGCCCGGGCCGCGAATTTCGATTCCGCTCCCGGTTTATCTTTCGCCGCGCCCCTCCCGCCACCGACCGAGTTCGACGAGAAATCGATCGCTGTCCTGCCGTTCATGAACATGAGCGCCGACGCGGAGAACGAATATTTCAGCGACGGCATGACCGAGGAAATCATCAACGCTCTGGTGCAGATTCCCGGACTGCGGGTGGCCGCACGCACCTCGGTCTTTGCCTTCAAAGGCAAACCGGAGGACATGCGGACGGTCGCCCGGAAGCTCAACGTCCGCTCCGTGCTCGAGGGCAGCGTGCGCAAAGCCGGAAACAGGATTCGCATCACGGCGCAGTTGGTCAACGCCGAGGACGGTTTCCACCACTGGTCGGAGCGTTTCGATCGCGACTTGCACGACGTCTTTGCCGTGCAGGAAGAAATCGCCCGGATGATCACCGACAAACTCAAGGTGAAGCTGCCGGGTGGCGGACGAGGTCCGCTGGTTATCCCGCCAACTGCCAACCTCGAGGCCTACCAGCTCTATTTGGAGGGAAGATACTTCTGGTCGCTGCGCGGAGCCGGCCTGGTCAAGGGTCTCAAGTGCTTCCTGGCGGCCATCGCCCGCGACCCCCAGTACGCCCTGGCCCATGCCGGCGTCGCCGACGTGTACAATCTGCTGGCGTTCTACGGGGTCCAGCGGCCCAACGAGGTAATGCCGAAGGCGCGCGCCGCGGCCGAGCGGGCGCTGGCCCTCGATCCGAACCTGGCCGAAGCGCACGGCGCACTGGCGTTCATCTGGCTCCACTACGATTGGAACGTCGCGGCGGCGAAACGCGGGTTCGCGCGCGCGATCGAACTCAAGCCGACCTACGTGCCCGCGCGCAATTGGAACACCGGCATTTCCATCGTCCTCAATCGACCGGACGACCTCGTCGCTTCCGATTTGGAAGCGGTCCGGATCGAGCCGCTCTCCGTGTTCGCCCACACCCATGTGGGCTGGATGATGCTGCTCGCCGAGCGCGCCGCGGAAGCCGTGCCGCATCTCGAACACGCCCTCGACCTCGAACCGCGCTTCGTCCTCGCCCACCGGCTCCTGGGCGAAACCTATCTCGCCCTCGGCCGAATCGAGGAGGGCCTGGCGAAACTCCAGTCGGCCGTGACGTTGTCGGGTAATCTTCCCTGGATGGTGGCGACGCAGGGTTGCGCGTTGGCGCATTTGGGCAGAAAAGACGAGGCGCGCGCGATGCTGGCAGACCTCACCCGGCGATCCGCGACGGAGTACGTCCGGGCGTTTCTCTTCGCGATGCTGCACGCCTACCTCGGCGAGGAGGACCGGGCGATCGAATGCCTGGAGCAGGCCCGACAAGAACGCGACCTGATCCTCGTGTACCTCGTCGGCTTCTCCGGATCTTCCATCGGCGACACCATCCCGCCGCGATATCTCAATGCGGAAAAACGCGCCGCCTTCATCGCCCGACTCGGATTGGTCCTGGATTGACGCCCCGGGATTCTCCCGACTCGCCCGGCGGCACCCCAACGCGAGCGCACCCGCCGGTGAGATTTTCAGGTCCGGCGCAACCGCGCCCGGTGCCGCGCAAACACTCCGCGCACCGCCGTGCTCAATTCATCCTGCAACCCCTGGAGGTCGCGATAGCGGGCGACGTTGGCCCGGTTCGGCACGCACCGGGTCTCCTCATTCAGTGCGACTACACTTTCGGTGAAATCGCTGATCTTCGCGCTCCGCCGGCCCTCGCGCCGGGCGACGCACCACGCGGCCTGCAGGGCCCCGCCCAGCGCCGCCCCCTCGTCCTCCACCATGCCAACGACTGGCACACCAAAAATATCCGCCATGATCTGGCGCCATCCCGCCGATTTCGCGCCGCCACCAGTGAGGCGAATTTCCTTCGCCTTCACTCCCAGTTGCGCGAGCCGCCGCAGGCCGTAGTTCATCCCCATCGTCACCCCTTCCATCGCCGCCCGGGCCAGCGGGCCGCGGTGCAGGGTCGTGCTGTTCAGGCCCAGCATGACGCCTGAGCCGTCCGGCACGTTGGGCGTGCGCTCGCCGGCAAAATAGGGCAGCAACACCAGCCCGTGCGCCCCCGCCGGGGCTCCCGCCACTGCCGTCTCGAGCGCCGCGTGATCGTAGCCAAACAGCGCCCGCATCTGCTCCGTCACCGTGGTCACGTTCATCGTACAGAGCAACGGCAGCCAGCCTCCCGTCGACGAGCAGAACGCGGCGATTTCGCCCTGCGGATCCACCACCGGCTTTGCCGCCTGGGCGTAAATCGTCCCGCTCGTGCCGAAGCTCGCCGAAATGACGCCGGGCAACACGTTGCCCGTGCCGATCGCACCCATCATGTTGTCGCCGCCGCCGGCGCTCACCACCACGTCGGGCGACAGGCCGTACTGCCTGGCCAGATCCACGCGCAGCGTGCCCGCCGCCTCATGCGACTCGCTGAGGGGCGGCAGCCAGTCGGCGAGATTCCGATCGATCGCCGCCACTGCGGCCTTCGACCACCGGCGCTGACGCACGTCCATCAAGGCCGTGCCCGAGGCATCGCCGTACTCCATGAAGTAATTTCCGGTGAGGTGAAAATTCAGGTAGTCGTGCGGGAGCAGCACGTGACGCAGCCGTTTGAAATTGGCCGGTTCGTGCCGTTTCAACCAGAGAATCTTCGGTGCCGTAAAACCCGGGAGCACCAGATTGCCCGTCTGGCGGATTGCGGCCTTCGGACCGCCCAGTTTCTTCGTGATGAGCGCACACTCGGCGGTCGTGCTCGTGTCGCACCAGAGCTTGGCGGGGCGAATCACCGCGCCCGCCGCGTCCAGCGGCACGAATCCGTGCTGCTGGCCCGACACGCCGATCCCGCGCACCCGGGTGCGATCGATCTTGGCGAGCACCTCCGCAATCACGGCATCCAGCGCGGCCACCCAGTCCCGGGGATGCTGCTCCAGGTGGCCCACGGGCAGCCCGTCGATCAATTTGTGCGGCGCCCGCGCCTCGGCGATCACTTTGCGCGTTTCGAGGTCGAGAACGACCGCCTTCACACTTTGCGTACCGGAATCGATGCCGAGGTAGAGGGACATGGGAGCTGGCAGGAAAGTCTGGGCGGCGGAAACCAAAGTTCACGCCGAAAGTTCACGCGTTTTGCATGCACTACCTCGGTCCCGGGGACCAGCCGGCGAGGGACGCAAGATCCACCCGCCCCCGTCGGCTCAGGACTTCGCCGCGCCCGGAGTGACCGGGGCCGGGTTCTGTTCCTCTTTCGCGCCAAGGCCGAGACAGAAAACGATTGTCGCGCAAACCATCATCGAGCAGGCGAGAAAATAGAGCCCGCCCACAAACGATCCCGTGACCGCCTCGACCTTGCCGATCACATAAGGCCCGAGCTGGCCTCCGAGGTTGCCGATCGAGTTGATCATCCCGATGCTCGCCGCCGCCGCGGAACTCGAGAGGAAAAGATAGGGCATCGTCCAGAAAGCCGGCAGGTAGGCCTTCAATCCGCCCAGTGCCAGCATGAAGCAGACGATGGTCAGCGTGAGATTGCCCTGCGTGGCCGGAGCCAGGGCGATGGCGGAAGCGCCGATTACGATGGGCAGCACCGTGTGCCAGCGGCGCTCGCGGGTGCGATCGGAATTCCAGCCAATGAACAACTGACCCGCCAGGGCCATCAGGGCGGGCAACGTCGTCAGCCACGCGAGCTGCGTATACTTCAGACTGTACCAGCGATCGAGAATGCTCGGCAGGAAGAAGACGACGCCATAGCTCCCCGTCACGGTGCAAAAGTACGAAAACGACAACAACAGCACCTTGGGGTGCCGCAGTCCCTGCCACAGCGACATGTGACCCTTGTTTTTTTGCTGCTCGCGGGCCAGCTCGGCGGAGAGGGCCTCGCTTTCCTCCGCCGTCAACCAGCGCGCATTCCTCGGCTTGTCCGGGAGCAGGAATAGCACGGCGGCCCCCAACACCACCGCCGGAAGGCCCCAGGCCACATACACCCATTGCCAGCCCTTCAATCCGAGCACCAGCGGATGGTGCACCGTCACGCCGTTCACGATTTCCGTCGTGCCGATCTTGAGCATCATCGCCGAAAGGAGCGGGCCGACGATCTGCGCCACCGGCGTCGCGATGAAAAAGAGCGCCAGGGCCCTCCCGCGATCGCGGGACGGAAACCAATGGGAAAGATAGACCACCACTCCCGGGAAAAAACCAGCCTCGGCCAGTCCCAGCAAAAAGCGCAGCGTATAGAATTGGAACTCCGGCACACCCATGGTCGCCCCAAACGCGTTGTTCCAGATTTCCACCGCCCAAACCGACACGCGCAGCGGCACTCCGATAAACGCCGTCAGCGCCGCCACGATGCCCCAGGAGATCATTATCCGGCAAATCCAGGCCCGCGCACCCCATTTCTCGACGATGAGTGATCCGGGAATCTCGAGGATAAAATAGCCGAGGAAAAACACGCCCGCACCAAAGCCGAAGACGGCGTTGTCGAAGGTGGGAAAATCCTTCACCATGGTGAGCTTGGCGAAGGCCACGTTGGCGCGATCCACAAACGCGATCACGTACGCGATAAAAAGCAACGGCAGCAGCCGCCAGTAAGCTTTGCGGCGGGCACGATCAACGGGAAGCCGATCGGCGGGGCGGGGGAATTTCATGGGGCGGTGCGCCGTCGCACGTTACTTCCGATTGTCCGTGTTATTGGTCTTCAGGGTGTCGAGAAACTCCACCGGGGAAAAATCGTCGCTGAGCACGCGCGCCTTGCCCAGCTTCTTCGTCGGGATCGGAATGTGTTCCGCGCGGATCGCATCCAGATCCAGCCGGCCGGCGAAGGCCGCGTTCTGCAGCGCCGCCGTCGTCGGCCACTTGGTGGGGTCCGTGATGACCGGCTCGCGGTATTTGACGGCCAGGGCGATGACGTTGCCGCGACCATCGGTGTTGAGCAAAACCACCTGGGGAAACACCGCCTGGATTGTCTTCAGGTCCGAGTAATAAAGCTCGGTCGTCGCGTGCAGGTTGCTGATGAACACCCCCCGCTCACTGAGCCGCGCCGCGCATTCCCGATAGAACTCCTCGGTCTTGAGGTGCGGCGGCACAAAGCCGCCGCGAAAGGCGTCGAGAATCAGCCAGTCCCATTGCTGCTTGTCGCGCTTCACAAACATGCGGCCATCCATGATGGTCACCGGCGTCTGCGGGGTCGGCTTGAACTGCATGCGCGCGCGGCAGAGCTCAAACACCATCGGGTCGAGTTCCACGGTCTGCAACAGGGAGTCGGGATAGGCGGCCGAGAACAGCCGGTGAAAGCCCGCGCCGCCGAGCCCGATCATCAACACGCGTTTCGGTTGTGGCTGCAGGAAGAGCGCCCCGTACAGCGAACGCGTGTACGCCACCTCGAGCCGCAGCGGATCGGCGAGATTCACCGCCGACTCCAGCGCTTCGCTCCCGCGCGCCCGCGCCCGCAGCTCCACGATCTGCCCGCGCCGCTCGACCGTCAGGCTGTTGTAGATCGTGTCGAAATACTCGACAAAGTCCTGAGCGCGCGCGAATCCGGCCAGAGCGGAAAGCGCCGCCGCACCGGCAAACAGGGGAAGAAGTTTCATGCTGAGGAGGAAGTACGGAGGAGACGCACCAGGGCCGACAGGCTCACGAGCGCAACGGTGAGCCAGAGGTAGAGCAGCGTCGAGACCCGGAAATTGGGAATCAGCGCAAACGCCGTGAGCATCACCCCGGCGATGTTGCCGAGGGTGCTGACGCCATAGATCACCCCGGACGCCTTGCCGGGCGGGGTGCCGCGCGACGCGAGATACTGCACGCACTGCGGCCCAAACGTCGACAGCGCCGCCACCGGCAAAAAGAAAATTCCCACACACGACATCAGCAGCGCCACGCTCACGTCGGCAAAGTTCGCCTCAATCCCGTTCAACATGGCGCGCCCGGCGATCGCCGTGAGCCCCAGCGTGACCACCGCGACCGCAGCCCCGGCCAGCTGCCCGCGCCGTCGCGGTTCCGGCGCCAGGTTGCTGATCCAGCCGCCGATCATCGAACCGGCGCTGAAAGCGGCGAGGAACGTCGAGATCAACCAGGCCCAGACAATAATCGACGAGCCGAAGTGCGGATTCAGCAGCCGCGAGGCGAGCAGCTGAAAGCCCATGCTCAGAATACCAAGGGTGATTACGACGACGTAGAAAGCGAAGAGCGTCACAGTGGGCGGGCAAAGTGCGGGGTGCGATGCCCGATGTCACCACGAAACCGCCGAATCCATTCCGAGCTCGCTGGTGCTCGATTCCGCGTCCAACACCTCCTGATATTTAACGTCTCATCATGCCCCGTCCTATCACTCCAGTCTCCGCCTTTCTCGCTCTCGCGGCGTTCCTCACCATCATGCCCACCAGCCCCGCCGCCCCCGCGGTTTCCACGTCACCGCTGGGATCGAGGGTTTTTTCCTGGGAAAAACTCGTCGCGCGAACCACGCCCAACGGCGAGCGCCGCGATGTTGCCAACCACCCCACCCCCACCCTCGCCGTCTTCGAGTGCCACATCACGACCTTGAACCCCGGGAGGGCGTCGCACGCCCCGCACCGACACCCCCAGGAGGAATTTATCATCGTGAAGGAGGGCCAGCTCGAAGTGCACCTCAACGACCAGACGCAGGAAGCCGGCCCCGGCTCGGTCTTTTTCTACGCGTCCAACGACGCCCATGCCGTGCGCAACATCGGGACGACTCGCGCCACGTACTGGGTGATCAACCTCGCCACCCCGACGACGCACAATCCCGCCGCGCACCTGCGCAATCCGACGCGCCCTTCCGGGGTCTTCGATTGGGCGAAACTCACCGCGGTGCCCACCAAGGTCGGCGAGCGCCGCGACGTCCTGAAAGGCTCCACCGCCACGATGGCAAACCTCACGTGCCACGTCACCACCGTGAAGGTCGGCGAAGCGGCCCACGGCGCCCACCGCCATCCCGACGACGAGATCGTCATCGTGAAGGAGGGCACCCTGGAGATCACCATCAACGGCGAAACCCAACGAGCCGGCGCCGGCTCCGTCGTCTTCTTCGCGTCAAACGATCTCCACGGCATGCGCAACGGCGGAGACACGCCGGCCTCGTACTATGTCATCCGCATGATCACTTCCGCGACGCCGAAGGTGGTCCCGTCCGCCGCAAAGTGATCGAAGGTGGAGCCCGATGTCCTCATCGGGCTTGGATTGACCGAAGGCTGCCTCGACCGCAACGCGGCAACCGCAAGCCGCCTCCGGCGGGCAAGCCGAAGGTGGAAAAGAGTTTTTCTAGGAGCGGCTTCATGCCGCGAAAATCCGGTCGATTTTCCGATCCGCCTTTCGCGGGATAAACCCGCTCCTACAGCCCGGCGAAGTTGGAACGTCCTTGCGGAAAATCGTCGCAGAGCTGATCCAAACGAATCGATCGCAGCCTCATCGCCCGCGGCCCGGCGAAAACTCCATCCCTTCCAGCGCGCCCAGCAACTGCTGGTACGCCTCGTCGGAAAATCCCTCGGCCATGAACGACACATCCACGATCACCTCGGGCGTCAGCCGGATTTTTCCAGCGCTCAGCACCTTGTAGTTGCCCTTCTCCATTGGTTTCCCCCGCAGTTTCGGATCGGTGAAACTGCAATAGTACCCAAAGCCCGTCCGGAGTGAAAACTCGCGGGCAAGCGCCTTACGCTCGACCGATTCCTCGATGTACACCTGACAGTCGGCCTCGACCCGCAACTTAAGCCGCGCTTTGGTGTCGAGTCGATCGACGTCCGGAAACGTCACGATCACCGAGCCCGCAGCGTTCACCGACTCCTTCTTCGGCGCAATCGTCATGGTGATCTGTTCGGTGTTGCGGGTGGTGATTACATTCCATTCGCCCGGCAGATAAATCGTCAATTTCCCGCGCGGCCCGAAGTCGAGCGTTTCCACCTGCCCAAGTGCGCCCGAAAGCGTGAGAAGAAAGAGCGTGCAGAGTTTTTTCATGAATCGCATCTGGAATAGACCGTCCAGACCGTACGGCGTCCCGCCGATTTCGCTACGAAATTCTACCGAACCCCGGCCCGCCACTTCGGATAATCCGTTTCGATCAACCGCCCCGGCCACGGCGTAAACCACCCCGAACCCGTGCGCCGCTCGCGATCGATCTCAGCCAGCGAATACGCAATCACTCCGCTCCGGCTCGCAAACAGGGCGCGATCCGTCCCGATTTCGACCATCCGCGGCAGGAGCGGTGGCGCCTTCTCGTCCTGCACCACGACGACATCGAAGTCCGTCTTGTGGCGGATATACTCCGCGGCCGGCGCCGGGATTCGTTCAATCCGAATTCCCCTGAGCTGCACCTTTTTCAGCCATGCCACCGCCGCCTCGACCGCCTCCACGATCGCGGCCGAGGGTCGCTCCTCCCGGATCAGAAACGCCACGATGCCGATGGTCTCGGTGGGCGAGATACACGCCGGTTCAAACGTCCGCGCCGGCGCGCTGGCAAGTGTCTTCTCATCGTGTTGCTGTCCCCAGCCGGTGCGCCGGCGGTCCACCGCGATCTGCATCTGCAAGATGCAATCAATCCCCTTCCCCACCGCCACCCGCGCCCGCTCACGGCGAGTCTGGTCGAGACAGGCGAAGTGCGGCGCGCCGGCCGCGGCGTCGCGCAGCACGTTCAGGATACCCATCATCACGCCATCGTTAAATGTGATGCGCGCCCCCAGCCCGCTCGGTTTCGGCCAGCGCTGCGGGAATCCGCCATTCGCATACTGCGCCGCCAGCATGAAATCGAGGCCCCGCACGCACGCGTCGCGGTACGCGGCGTCGCCGAGCAGTGCATACGCCCGCGCCAGATAATCGACCTGCGGGTGCGTGTTGTGGTTGTCGAACGAGGTGTCGGCGTTGGCCCGCGTGTCGCGGACCAATTTTTTCTGCTCCTCGGTCAGCACCGCCAGCATGTCGTAGTCTTTCGGCCAGCCGCCGTTGGCGCGCTGGAAGAGCAGGAGGTTTGCCGCGATTTCGCGCACCTGCTCCGGTTGGTATGCGGGCTGCCCCGGCAGCGCCTGCATGAAGCGCTCCGGCTGGATGATGTTGCGCCAATGATGCCGCGAATCGCTGAAGCCGGAAATGTCGATCGAGGTGGTACCGCCAACGGCGGCCGCAAGGAGCAGCGGAAGCAACATGCCCGCCATCTCACACCGCCCGATCCACGGGGCAAATCACAAAACTCACTTGGGAAACGCCGCTCCACCCAGCTCGCGATACACTTTCTCCGCTTGGGTGGTGAGGTTCTCCGGCACGTACCGCGCGATGTTCGCCACTTTTTTCAATTCTGCCGCCAACTCCGGCACCGCCGCTTTCATTTCCGCCGGCGAACGACCGGCCTCAAAGTGCGCCTTCACGCGCCGGTGCAGATCGACAAAGTACGCCTGCTGATCGACCAGGATCTCCGGTCCGCCGATCGGTCCATGGCCCGGCACGACTTTCTCCGCACCCAGTTGCTTCACCTTCTCGAGGGTCTTGATCCACTCCGCAACGTTGCCGTCGTTCAAATTGTTGTGCGGCCCGTTTACACACGCGTCGCCGGTGTAGAGAATCTTTTCCTTGGGCAGCCACACGAAGGCGTCGCCCTTCGTGTGCGCGACGCCAAACCAACGCAGCTCCACGCGACGCTTGCCATCGTCAAAAAACAATTCGCGCGGAAAGAGCAGCGTCGGCGGCTTCAGTCTGCTCGCCGCGACATCGGGCCGCTTCTTCGCCGCATTCTCCCAACGCCCCGGCCCACCGCCATAGTATCCCGTTTCGACCGTCTTCATCTCACCGAGCGCCGCCTCGGTGGCCACAATCGTCGCCCCCACCTCAGCCCACACCTGGTTGCCGTAGGCATGATCTCCGTGATGATGGGTGATAAACGCAAAGCGCACCGGCTTGTCCGACGTCTCCCTGACCTTCGGCATCACCACCTTTGCGCCGGAAGGGAAGAGTGTGGGTGGCGGGAGCCAGACACCGCACCGGCGCCCGGGCGAGCCAATCCTGCGGGGGAATATACTCGCGTGACACGCCGCACCGGGCGAAACCTACGTCAGTTCCCTTCCCGATGACTGCACTTATTGCTTCAGCCCGAGCACTGCGGATTCGTCCCTCGCTCGTTGCTTCGTGCCTCGCCCTGCTTTTCCCTGTGCCGGTTCTCGCGCAATCTCCGGCGCCGGTGCCGCTGCCGACGGGCGTGCAATACGTCACCAGCGTCGAGGGCATCAGCGAATACCGCCTCGAAAACGGTCTTCGCGTGCTGCTCTTCGCCGAGCCCACCAAGGCGAATGTCACCGTCAACATCACCTACATGGTCGGCTCGCGCCACGAGGATTACGGCGAGACCGGCATGGCGCACTTGCTGGAGCACCTCTTGTTCAAGGGCTCGACCAAGTTTCCGAATATCCTGCAGTCGTTTGGCGAGCACGGGGCCTCCTGGAACGGCACCACCGATTTCGACCGCACAAATTACTTCGAGACCGTGCAGGCGTCTGACGAAAATCTGCAATGGGCCCTCGCCTTGGAGGCAGACCGGATGGTCAATTCCTTCATCGCAAAGAAAGACCTCGACAGCGAGATGACCGTCGTGCGCAACGAATTTGAAGCCGGCGAAAACCGCCCCGCGGGCATTCTCGAGGAACGCACGTTTTCGACCGCGTTTCTCTGGCACAACTACGGGAAGACTGTCATCGGGGCGCGCTCCGACATTGAACGCGTGCCGATCGAGCGCTTGCAGGCGTTTTACCGCCACTTTTACCAGCCCGATAATGCCGTGCTCGTCGTCGCCGGAAAATTCGACGAAGCCAAGACGCTCGCGCTCGTGCATCAGGTCTTTTCGCCAATTCCCAAGCCGACCCGGCTGCTCCGGAGGACCTACACCACCGAGCCCACGCAGGACGGCGAGCGCGCCGTGACGCTGCGTCGCGTCGGCGACGTGCAGGCGATCTGTCTCCTGCATCACATCCCCGCGGGCCCCGACGCGGAATTCGCCGCGGTGGAGATGGCCGCCAGCGCCCTCGGGGACAATCCATCCGGCCGCCTCTACAAAGCCCTGGTCGCAACGGGTACGGCTGCGACTGTGAGCAGTGATGCCTACCGGCAGATGGATCCAGGGGCGATGTTGGCCCGAGCTTCGGTGCGAATCGAGAAGTCGCTGGACGACGCGGTGAACGTGATGGTGGCCACGATCGACGAAATCAAAACCAAGCCGTTCACCGACGAAGAGATTAATCGGGCGAAAACCCGGTGGCAAAAAAACTTCGAACTGACGCTCAACAATTCAGAACGCGTCGCGCTGGAACTCACCGAGTGGCAGGCGCAGGGCGACTGGCGTCTTTTCTTTCTCCACCGCGACCGCATCCGACAGCTCACGGCCGCCCAGGCGACGGCGGCGGCCGTCAAATACTTCATCGCCTCGAACCGCACGATCGGTCGCTTCATTCCCGACCGGTCGCCCGCGCGCGCGGAGATTCCCGAGCCCCCCGACGTGGCCGCGCTCCTGCAGGGTTACAAGGGCGAGGCGCTGGTGGCGAAAGGCGAGGCATTCGACGCGTCGCCTGAGAATATCGACCGGCAGACGCAGCTCCTCGATCTGCCGGGCGGACTCAAGCTGTCATTCCTGAACAAGAAAACTCGTGGCGCGCAGGTGCACGGCCAGATCGGGCTCCACTTTGGCGACGAGCGTTCGCTGTGGGGCTCGGCCCGGCTGGGGGCCGGCGTCGCCGCCCAATTGTTGATGCGCGGCACGCAGCGCCACACGCGCGAGCAAATTAAGGACGAGTTCGACCGCCTGAAAGCGGAGGTGAACCTCTCCGGCGGTTCCTCCGGGGCATACGTCGAACTCAAAACGACGCGCGAGAACCTCAAGCCGGTGCTCGATCTTGTCGCGGAAATTCTCCGCGAGCCGTCGTTTTCTGAAAAGGAATTCGAGGAGCTGCGGCAATCGTCACTGGCGTGGATGGAGAACCAAAAAAGCGATCCGGGGGCAATCGCGTCGCGGGCCATTTACCGCCACCTCAACTCGTGGCCGAAGGAGGACGTGCGCTATGTCCAGACAATCGACGAAAGCATCGAGCAGTTGAAGACGCTGACGCTCGAACAGGTGCGGGCCTTCCACCGGGGATTCTACGGCGCGTCGCACGGCGAAATCACCCTGGTCGGCGACTTTGATCCTGCCGCGGTGCAACAGCAGCTCAGCGGACTCTTCAGCGGCTGGGAAAGTCCGAAGAAATACGCCCGGATCGAGGGCCGCTTTCAAAAGATTGCACCGAAGCTCGCCGCGTTCGAAACCGCGGACAAGGCCAACGCCAGCTGGTTTGCCGCTGTGGCGGTCCAGATGTCCAACACCGATCCCGATTTCCCGGCGCTGATGCTCGGCGCCTACATCATCGGCGGAATGAGCAACTCAAGGCTCTTCGCGCGCGTCCGCGGTCGCGAGGGCTTGAGTTATGGCATCGGCGGCGGTTTCTGGGCCCCAACGCGGGACGAAAATGCGACCCTTCGTTTCAGCGCCATCAGCGCTCCGCAGAACGCACCCAAGGTGGAAGCTTCGTTCAAAGACGAGCTGAATCAGATCATGCAGAACGGCTTCAAACCCGAGGAAGTCGCGGCGGCGAAGAAGGACTGGCTGCAATCGCGGCAAGTCGAGCGCGCCGAAGACAGCGAGGTGGTCGGCCAGTTGTCGGATCATCGCTTCTGGGGCCGCACGATGGCGTGGGACGCGGAATTGGAGCAAAAAGTCCAGGCGCTCACTCCCGAACAAGTGCAGAGCGCCCTCCGGCGGCGCATTGATCTGTCGCAAATGAGTTATTTCCGAGCGGGCGATTTCAAGAAGGCGGAAGTCGCTTGGTGAGTGAATCCGGGTGGGAAAACGGAGGATGCCGGTGACCGCTGAAAATTTTCGCGACCTCGCGCTTAGTTTGCCTGAAGCCATCGAGTCGTCGCACATGGGACACGTGGATTTTCGCTGTCAGGGGAAGATTTTCGCCACGCTCGGCTATCCGAACGAGGGCTACGGGGTGTTGAAGCTCACGCCGGAGCAGCAACAGCCTCTGCTCAAGGATTCACCCGCGACGTTTGCTCCCTGCGCCGGTGTCTGGGGTCAGCGCGGAGCGACGAGTGTCCGCCTCGCATCCGCGAAGGCTGGCGCGATGCGACCCCTGCTTGAAATCGCGCGGCGAAATCTCGACTCGAAACCGCCGAAAAATAAACCCGCGTGAGATTTCCTGCGGGGCGTCGGCGTTGCGGACGCCGCGAACGAACGGTGGCTGCCAGACGCCCACCCGTCACCTTCCATTAGCGCCGGCAATGCATTCGCCGCGCAAGAAAGTAGCCCCACGTTATTCGCCCTTCGTGCAACGGAATTCCCTTTGACCGTCAATCGCCCCAGCACGTAACGTCTCCGTCTCGTTCGACTTTTCAGCCCTTCAGTTATTCAGCCTTCTCTCCCATGCCCGCCACGCCGACCATCATCTACACCAAAACCGACGAGGCCCCCGCACTCGCCACCTACTCGCTCCTGCCGATCGTCCAGGCGTTCACGAAGCACGCGGGCATCGCGGTCGAGACGCGCGACATCTCCGTCGCCGCCCGCATCCTCTCCGCCTTTTCGGATCTCCTGCCCCCCGAGCAGCGCGTCGCCGACAACCTCGCCGAGCTCGGCGCGCTCACGCTCAAGCCGGAAGCCAACATCATCAAGCTGCCCAACATCAGCGCCTCCGTCCCGCAATTGATCGAGGCCATCACCGAACTGCAGGCGCACGGCTACAAGCTCCCCGATTTTCCCGCCACTCCCACGACCGACGCCGAGAAGGACACCCGCGCCCGTTATGCGAAGGTCCTGGGCTCCGCCGTCAATCCCGTTCTCCGCGAGGGCAACTCCGATCGCCGCGC
>SXSC01000316.1 GCA_005792355.1 Opitutaceae bacterium | reverse complement strand
GAAATCGTGCGCGATGCCGCCGGCGAGGGTGCCGAGTGTCTCCATTTTCTGCGCGTGGCGGAGATGGGCCTCGGCCTTTCTCTGCTCCTCCTCGGCGTGCTTGAGACTCGTGACATCAGTGATGGTGCCGACGTAGCCGGCCCGCGATCCGTCGGGCCGGGTCTGCACGCGCGACTGGCCGACCAGCCAGGTCACCGAGCCATCCGGGCGCACGAAGCGAAACTCTGTCGCCACCGATTCCCCAGTCTGCACCGCGGCATTCCAAGCTGCCAGCACGCGGTCGACGTCGTCGGGATGGAGGGCGGTGCGCCAGCCGTCCCCCATGGCCTGGGCGGCGGACATCCCGGCGATTTCACACCAGCGCCGGTTGACAAAGGTCGTCCGGCCCTGGGGGTCGGAGCTGAAAATTCCCACCGGGGAAACATCCGCCAGCACCCGAAAGCGTTCCTCGCTCTCGCGCAAGGCCGCCTCCGCCTGCCGCTGCTCGGTGGTGTCGCGGAAACTCCACACCCGGCCGGCCGGCTGATCCGCCACCAATTGCGGGCGCGAATAGCGCTCGAACACGCGGCCGTCCTTGCACCGCAGCACGTCGAACACCTCGTCGGCCGAACGCGCGTAGACGTCGCGCACGCTGACCAGGAAATCCTCCGGCACCACGAGCTGTTGCAAAATCCTCTGGAGCAGGCGCTCCTCCTGACCGCGATCGACGGTCTCGTGATACTCGATCTGCCACAGCTCGGCGAAGACCTGGTTGTAGGTGGCGATGTGGCCGTCGGCGTTGACGACCAGAATGCCATCGGCGGCGGACTCGAGCGTCGCGCGGATCAGGGCGAGCGAGCGGTCGCGGGCGGCCTCGGACTGTTTGCGCAGGGTGATATCCTGCAACGAGACGATGTTGAACGGCTGACCGCCGAGGGAGACGATGCAGCCGCTGTTGAGCACCGTGAAGGTCTCCCCGTTTTTCCGACGCATCTGCGATTCGAACCCGGTGACGGAGCCGGCGGCGCGGAGTTTCTCCAGGTAGACCTCGCGGAGCGGGAGGTCGACCCACAGGCCGAGCTCGGCCGGGGTTTTCCCGAGCACCTCGTCGCGGGTGTAGCCGAAGGCGGCAAGGGCGGCGGAGTTGAGTTCGACGATGCGGGAATCCGGAACCGACACCAGCGCGATGATTATCGGGCTCTGGTCGAAGACGCCGCGGAATTTTTCCTCGTTCTCCCGCACCGCCTCTTCGTAGGTGCTGGCATTGTGCACCACCAGTGCGGCCATGCGGGCGAGCAACACGCCCTGTTGAATCTCCTCGTCCGTGTACGGCAGGCCGGGCTGCGTCCGGGCAATGCCCAGCACGCCGACGCATTCCGCGCCACGGATGATCGGGATGTTCGCCGCCGCCTGAAGCTGATGCGGGCGGTAGATTGGCCGGCAGGCCGGGTGTTCCGAGTAACAGGCCACGACCACCGGGACGCGGCTGTCCACCGCCTGCCAGTCGAGCGGCGCCTCGCCACGCCGCACACAATCACCCACGAGGTAGTCGCAGCTGCGGGAAAAAGCGCGGACGACCAGCTCCTCACCTTCGAGCAGGGCGACCTCGACATGCGGAGAGTTCAGCAGAGTGCCGGCGCGTTCGGCGAGGGCTTGGAGGAGTTCGGTCACGTTGCGGCGACCCATCATCTCAAGGGTGGTGTGGTTGAGGGCCGCGAGGAACTCCGCGCGCCGCCGCACGGCCTCTTCCGCGAGGTTGCGCTCCACCACCATCGCCTGGGTCCGCTGCTGGCCAACCACGTGCGGGGTGACGTCGACGATGGAAATTGCGAGGTGCCCGGCCGGCGATTCCAGCGGGACGAGATGACATTCCTGTTGCATCTCCGCGAGCCCGCTGAGGTGGCCCGGCGGCAACGGCACCGGGATGAGCCGGCGGTGAAACATCTGGGCCAGCACCCGGGGCCGGCGGTTGGCCCGCACCTCGGCCAGCAGGTTGGCCAGGGCGGGATTCTCGGGGAAAATCTCGATCAGGCTGTGGCCGGTGGTCTCGGCACGGCTGCGGCCGGTCCAGCGTTCAAGTCGCTGGTTCCACTCCACCACGCGGTCGGAGGCGTCGAGCTGGATAAAGCCGCAGGGCAGGGCATCCAGGGAGGACGTGGTCGGAGCCGTGACCATCACGGGGCGAGGCGGCTAAGGCGGTTGATGAGGGCTCTCAGCCCGGGCCCGGGGAAAAAGAGAAAGAGGTAGCCGTTGACGACATCCTCCCGCAGCGTGAGCGAGGCCCGCATGACGAGGGCGTGAGTCTGGTCCCCCTGTGCGACGTCGGCGAAAAGATCGGCGGCCTCCTTGATGCCGCGCAGCTGCAGTTGGGGCAGCTCGTACCGCACCTCCACCGCCAGCTCCGAGGCGAGCATGCCGACGGCGGAGCCGATCACGATGTTGCCCAATTCGAGCAGGGCTCCCTGATCGAGCTCGTCGAACGCCACGTCTTCGTCCGCCTTGCCGAGCAGAAGCTGGGCGAGGCGTACGGCGCCGGTGCGGTTGAGGGCAAACAGCGCACAACCCTCGAGCCCGCCGCGAAACGTCTGGCTCACGCGCAGATTGATCTGTCCGCGGAGATCGCGGAGCTGGCGGGTGCCGGCGAGATCGAGCAGCTCGATATCGAGGACCCGCAGGACCACTTCGCGCCCGCTCATCTCGGCGATCGCGCGGGCGGCCCGGCCCACGCCGATGTTCATCAGCTCGCGCAGAACGTCGAGCATCCCGTGGGTGAAGACGGGTGGTTGGTTCATGTCGGAGGGAGCGTTTCCTCGAGGACCGCCTTCAGCTTGGCCAGGCTGATCGGCTTCTCGACAAACGCGTGCGCCCCGGCGGCGATGCAACGCTCCCGGACGACGGGTTGCACATCCGCGGTGACGACAACGATGCGCGAGCCGAGCTTCCGTTTCTTGAAACGCTTGAGAAATTCCAGGCCGCCAATGCCGGGCATGAGCAAGTCCAGCGTGATGAGATCCGGGGCGACCTTTGGGAGGATTTTCAACGCCTCATTGGCGTCGGCGAATTCGAACAGCTCGGCTTCGGGGTACAGCCGCTTGATCGTCATCACGGTGACGCTGCGCATGAAATTGGAGTCCTCGATGATGGCGATTTTCAAGGGGAGGTGGGGCCCGGGCGGTACGGGCGCTTAGCGGCGGGTGGATGGCTGCAACGGAAGGGACACGACGACGGAAACGGTAACCGGGCCCAACCGGTTGGGAAGCCAGAACATTCAAGATGTGGGGAAAAGGTGTCACCTCCCGGTCTGGTGGACCGGCCGAAGGTTGGAGCGATGGATCGAAAAAATTTCGCAACGCGGCCTGCGGCCGCAACCAAAGGAGGGGCGGTTGCCCAACCGCCCGGGTAAGATCGGCCGACGGTTCGACGGCGGTTGGGCAACCGCCGCTCCCACGGGGAACGCTCGGAATCGTCGCAAAAGTGATCGAAACGAATCGAGAGCAGCGCACACCTGGAGGTGTGAAATCTTCGCCCGGTCGGGCCGACTTCGTCGACGTGCGGATATTCCCGAGGGCGGCAGTCTGGAATTAACACTTGAGTGTTTTCCCGCGTGATTCCTTGTTGTGTTGGTTTCGCAACCCAAACCCTCCCCGCGGAAAATGAAAGCTGCAGCTTACCGTCATTCCCTGTGCGTTTCACTCCAGGCGCCCGGCCGCCTGTTGGCCCTGCTCCTCTCCCTCCCTCTCATCGCGAGTATTTCGCCGGCGATCGCCGCCGAGGCGGCGGGCGGGACCCTCACCGGCTCGATCAGCAACACCGCCACCGGCAATCTCCTCGAGGGCGCCAAGGTCGAGCTGCCCGCGCTCAGCCTGACGACTTTCGCCGATCTCAGCGGCCGTTACGTGCTCGCCGGCGTGCCGGCCGGTACCCACAACGTCGTCGTCTCCTACATCGGCCTCGATACCGTGCGCAGCCAGGTGACCGTCGCGGCCGGGCAGCGCGCCGTGCGCGATTTCGATCTGACGACCGGTATCTACAAACTCGATGCGTTCAAGGTCACCGGCGAGCGCGAAGGTGGCGCCGCCGCCATCACCGCCCAGCGCAACGCGGCGAATCTGATGAATGTGGTCGCGATGGATTCCTACGGCCATCTGCCCAACATGAGCGCCGGCGAGGTGCTGATGCGCCTGCCCGGCGTGGCCGGCAGCCCCACCGACGAGGGCCTCGCCTACAACTTCAACATCCGCGGCATGCCGGCCGGGCTCAACACCGTCACGATCGACGGCGGCCTCGTGACCTCGCTCGGCAGCAGCCGCGCGTTCGAGATGCAGAGCATCTCCGGCGCCCTGTTTGACCAGCTCGAGCTGGTGAAGGGACACCGGCCCGACAAGAACGCCGACTCGCTCGGCGGCACCGTCAATCTGAAGTCGCGCTCCACGCTCAGCATGAAGGAAAAACGCCGCATGACGTATTCGTTCTCGGCGCGCGTGGCCCCGTCGTTCACCGACCAGATTCCGCAACGCGAGAAACACCGGTCGCATCCGCTTTTGAATCTTGGCTATCAGGAAGTGTTCGACGTCCTGGGCGGGCACAAGAATCTCGGGATCAACGTCAGCTTGTTTTACAGCGAAAACGCCGTCGGCTTCCACCAGACGGAACGTGACTATCAAAACACCACGACCCAGCCGGCTTACGTGTGGAGCTACCAGACCTTCGACAACTACAACAACCGCAAGCAGGAGAGCATCGGGATCAAGACCGACTACCGGCTTTCCGCCACGACCAAGCTGTCGGTCAACCTCACGGCGAACGACAACCACGAGGACTTCCGGCGCCGTTACATCACCCGCGCCTACAGCACCCAAAACCAAAACACCGTGCCGGGCGCGACCACGAGCGTGGTCCCCGGCTTCTCCGACAAGATCACGGTGATCCGACCGGTGGCCACCTCGCTAATCGACATGCAGAACCGCGGCCCGAACAATTACGCGGTGCGCATGCGCCGGCTCGATCTCGCGGCGGAGCAGGACTTTGGCCCGCTGCAGCTCGACTATGCGGCGTACTATGCGCGGACGAATCTGAACAATGGCAACGGCCTGGGAGGCGAACTGACGCACCGCCTCGTCGGGGCCGGTTGGATTCTCGATCGCACGGGATCGGAGCTGCATCCGCGCTTCACCCAGAACGGTGGACCGGATTTCACGGACCCGGCGAATTATCGCCCCACCGGACAGTTGGTGAATGGCAACGGCCATAACGACCAACGCGTGCGTGAGGCCCGCTTCAACGCGATGTACAAGCTGCCCACCACGCTCCCGCTGGCGTTGAAGACGGGAGCGCAATGGCGCGAGACGTTGGCGCAGACCGACAGCTTTAGCCGGCGCTGGAATTATCTCGGCACCACCGCCCTGCCCGCCGATCCCACCACCATCATGTACGACCAGGTGAAGACCGGTCGACGGATGCCGCAATGGACCACGTCGATGTTCATCGACAATCGTACGCCCAAGAATCCGGCCCTGTGGTCGGAGGACCTGTATTACGCCCTGCAGCAACGCTACACCGGACATCGGAGTGTGACCGAGGCCGTCACCGCCGGTTACGTTCAGGCCCAGGGAAAATTCGGCCGGGAGGGCATCCTTGGGCGCACCGGCTTTCTGGGCGGGGTCCGGACGGAGAAGACCGAGGACAACAGCTTCGGCTGGGTGCGCACCCGCGTGGGCAGCACGGCGGCGCAACAGGTCGCCAATCCCCTGGCGGCCGTCACGAGCGACTACGCGAACACCCGCCGCGTCATCCAAGGCAGCTACACCAAATCGTTTCCGAGCCTCCATCTCACGCACGACGTCACGCCGAACTTGAAGGCCCGCCTGTCGTGGTCGACGAGCTTCGGTCGCCCGGGATTTGGCGAGCTCTTCCCCAACGAGTCGGTCAACGAGAACGCCCAGTCGCTGACGATCAACAACGCGGGCCTGCTGCCGCAAAACGCGAAAAACTGGGATGCTTCGCTCGACTACTACTTCGAGCCCGTGGGTAATTTTTCCGTCGGATTCTTCCACAAGGCGATCAAGGATTTCATCGTTCGGAACATCAACATCGGCACCGTCGAGTCTGGCGCGGGCAATGGTTACAATGGCGACTACGCGGGGTTCACGGAATACACGTCGGCCAACGCCGGCACCGCCTTCGCGCAGGGCTGGGAGTTCAGTTACCAGCAGCAGTTCACCTTTCTCCCGGGCCTGTTGAAGGGCCTGAGCACCTCGATCAACTACACCCAGATCGAATCCCACGGCGATTTGGGCGGCACGACGAACCTCGTCGGAGGGCAGATCCCCGGCTTCATCCCGCGCTCGGCGAACGTCATGCTGTCGTGGCGCTACAAGCGATTCAGCACGCGCGTCCTCTACAACTGGACCAGCGATTACATCGTGGAGTATTCGGCCGCGACGGTGGGTCGCAACCGCTGGCGCCTGGCGATGGACACGGTGAACCTCGGGCTCGCCTACCAGGTGCGCCCCGCGGTGAATCTGACGCTCGACATCTCCAACCTCTTTAACGAGCCGCAGCAGGTTTATCGCGGTTTTCGGAACCAGCCGTCGACCATCATCTACAATTTCATCACGATCAACGCCGGCGTAAACGGGCGGTTCTAGCCCGGAGACTTCCTCACGCGGCAGTTGGGCCTCCCGTGTGAGTTTTATCACGGGGCGAAGCCATCGGCGGCGGGCGCGGAAATTGCGTTTTTGAAAAGGCACCTGTAGCGCGCAGCAGGGTTAGCGTTGCCGTGACGGACGGGTAATCGCAGCCCCGCGAGGTGGCCGGCCGGTCTTTGCGCCGGGCGCATTCTCCGGTTTTCAGCACGGCCGATCGGGCCGCTCCTTCTTCGATTTCGGAGGGCTGCGCCCCTCGACAGGCCCGGGGTCCTGAGCTTGTCGAAACGGCTGGTCACAGCCGAGTCCTCGGCCGGAAGCAACGGCGCCGACAAAGCGGCGCCCTCCGAAACTCCACCGGACACTGGCAACCGTCAGACGCGGCCACCTTCGCGAGGAGCGCCAGCGATGGCTTGCGGTCGTTCCCGTTGCGGGCAGGCTCCGCGCCATGTGTGCCAGCCCCACCACTGAGCCGGAATTGAACGGCATTTCGGAATCCCCGCCGCCCGTGCGCCCGCGCGAGATCTTCGGCTGGTGCTGCTTCGATTTCGCGAACAGTGCGTTTACGACGATCATCATCACGGTCGTCTATGCGGTTTTTTTCATCGAGGTCGTCGCCGGGAAGGACCCGCGCGCGGCCGGGTGGTGGGGCACCACCCTGGCGATTTCGCAGTTCATCGTGATTCTGGTGTCGCCGTTGATCGGGGCGGTGGCGGACGTGACGGCGCGGAAGAAGTCGTTCCTGATGATGACGGCGATCGTGTGTTCACTGGGCACGGCGATGCTTTATTTTGTTGGCGCCGGCGAGGTCTGGCTCGCCCTGGCGATCGTGGGCGTCGCCAACATCGCGTTTTCGCTGAGTGAAAATCTCTGTTCGTCGTTTCTCCCGGAGATCAGCACACCGGAGAATGCGGGGCGGATTTCCGGCTACGGCTGGAGCTTCGGGTACTTCGGCGGTCTGCTCAGCCTCGTGCTGGCGCTGGTGATCATCAACAGCGGCAGCGGGCGTGTGCCGTGGACCTTTGTGATGACCGGCGCGTTTTTCTTCCTGGCCAGCCTGCCGACCCTGCTGCTGTTGCGGGAACGCGCGCGGCGGCGCAAACTGCCGCCGGGCCAGGGCTACGTTGCGCTGGGTTTCGCGCAACTCCGCCAGATGTTCCACGAGGTGCCGCAGCACCGCACCCTCGCAATCTTCTTTCTCGCGATGACGCTCTACGTTTCCGGGCTCACCGCCGTGATCGCGTTCGCTTCAATCTACGCGTCGGAGGTCATCCACATGACGCAGGATCAGACAATTAAGTTGTTCGTTGTGTTGCAGCTGGCCGGCGTGGCCGGAGCGTTCGCGTTCGGGTGGTGGCAGGACCGCGTCGGGGCAAAGCCGGCGTTGCTGCTGGCGCTCGGATTGTGGATCGTGGCGTGTCTCTGGGCGGGTGTCTGCCAGACGGCGGGCCAGTTTTTCGGCGTGGGCATCGTCGCGGGCATCGCGCTGGGCTCGTTGCAGTCGGCCGGTCGGGCGGTGGTGTCGACGCTGACCCCGGTCGGTCGGGCCGGAGAGTTTTTTGGCTACTGGGGTTTTTTTGGAAAACTGGCCGGGGTGATCGGACCGTTTATTTTTGGCTGGCTCGCCACCTGGCTGGGGTACCGCGTGGCCATCGTGGCCAACGCCGGATTTTTCCTCGCCGGGTTGCTGGTATTGCTGGGGCTGCGGTTCGGGCCCAGGAACGCCGAGACCTGATCGGATTGTTCCGGCGAACCTCGCGGCCGGGGCGCTCGTGCGCGCGGGGATCAGCACGATCGCAGGCGATCGTCCTCACCCGATCACTTTGCGAATCACCGTCCCGCTCACGTCGGTCAGGCGCTGGTTGCGGCCGTTGTGCCGGAACGTGAGCCGGGTGTGATCCATGCCCAGCAGGTGCAGGATCGTCGCGTGGATGTCGTGCACGTGGGACTTTTCCGATTCCGCGCGCAAACCAACGGCGTCAGTTGTACCAATGACCTGGCCACCCTTCACGCCGCCGCCGGCGAGCCACATCGAAAAGCCGTGCGGGTTGTGGTCGCGGCCGTTCGTGCCCTCGCTCATCGGCATGCGGCCGAATTCGCCGCCCCAGATCACGAGCGTCGAATCCAGCAATCCGCGCGATTTCAGATCCTTGAGGAGGCCGGCGACCGGCAGGTCGCTCTGCGCGCAGAGTTTCGAGTGATTGCCCTCCATGTCGGAGTGGCCGTCCCAGCCGTTGGTGTCGCCACAATAGAGCTGCACGAAGCGGACCCCGCGTTCGACCATGCGGCGGGCGAGCAGACAACGGTGGCCGAAATCCGCGGTGATCTTGTCGTCGAGTCCGTAGAGCGTCCGCGTGGCGGCGGTTTCCTTGGAAATATCCACCACCTCGGGCGCGTGCTGCTGCATCCGGAACGCGAGTTCGTAGGCCCCGATGCGCGCCGCCAGTTCAGAGTCCTCCTCGCCGGAGCCGAGATTCTGGCGGTTCATCTGGTTGATGAAATCCACCGTGGCCCGTTGTTGTTCGCCGCTGATGCCGGCGGGCGTGTTGAGGTGCAGGATCGGCGAGACGCCGCCGCGCAAGAGCGTGCCTTGGTAACTCGCGGGCATGTAGCCGTTGCCCCACGCCGGGGCGCCGCCTTTGACCCAGCCGGCGGGATCGGGCATGACGACAAAGGCCGGCATGTTTTGATTTTCCGTGCCGAGTCCGTACGTCGCCCACGCGCCCAGACAGGGCCGGCCCATGAGAATCGAACCGGTGTTCATCTGATAGACCGACTCGGGATGCGTGACACTGTCGCCGTGGCAGCCGCGCAGCAGGCAGAGATCGTCGGCGCATGAGGCGATGTTCGGCAGGAAATCGGAAACCTCGATGCCCGATTCCCCGTAGGCCTTAAACGCACGCAGCGGGGCGAGGAGTTTATTTTTAGCCACGGCCCGGCGCGTCTTGAACGTGCCGAACGAATCCGGAATCGGCTGACCCGCGAGGCGGATCAGATCCGGCTTCGGGTCGAAGAGGTCCACGTGGCTCGGCCCGCCCGACATGAAGAGAAAAATCACGCGCTGGGCCTTTGCGGGAAAATGCGCCGGGCGCGGGACGAGGGGATTCGGGATGCTCCCGCGCGGGGACGCCGGGGGCGTGGCTGCGAGCAAACCGTCGCGGCCGAGCAGGGACGCCAACGCGAGCATCCCGAAGCCGCCGCCGGCGTGGCGCAGGAAATTCCGGCGCGAAGTGGGGCGCGAGGCAGGGCCGTTGGGTCCGCAGCAGTTGCTCATGGGTGGGGTGGAAGGGTCGGGAAGACGTGAACGAGTTTTGCGCCTTTGTCAGTCGGCATAGACGAATGCGTTCAGGTTGAACAACGCACGGCACAGCTCGTGGAGGGGTGAGCGCGTCAGAAATTCCCGCGACAGTTCCCGTTCCGGCGCCGCGGGTGGCCGGCCGAGAATCAAACGGTAGGCGAGAGTGATTCGCGTTTCGATCGAGTCGGCGTCGCGTTCGATTCGCCGGGCGGTGCGCTCGGCGGCGGTGAGGACTTCGGTGGCATTGAGCAGGGTGAGCGATTGCGGGGCGGTCGTGCTGCGTTCGCGCGACGAGCAACTCAGGTTGTTGTCCGGCGCGTCAAAGACCTCGAGGAACGGAAACCGGAGGTTGCGTCGCGCGAAGATGTAAAGACTGCGGCGCGTGTGGTCGCGCGGGTCCGGGCTCGCGGTCCAACCCTTGGCGCCGGCAAAGAGCTCCGCGGGAATCGGCGGAAACACGCCCGGCCCGCCCAATTCCGGATTCAGTTGGCCACTGACCGCGAGCAGGCTGTCGCGGATTACCTCGCCCTCCAGGCGCAGGCGATTCATGCGCCAGTAGAGTTTGTTGTCGGGATCGATCTTCGCCGCGGCGGAGTGATCCGTCCCCGATGGGGAGGAGTTGTCGGTCGAAACCTGCCTCCGTCGTGGTTCCTCCGGACTGTTCACTGCCGGCCGATTACCGATGATTGGTGCCGCCCCGAATTCTGCCGCCGTGCTGATTGCTGGCATCACACTGGCCTGCTGGTAGGTCGCCGAGAGGAGCATCAGCCGATGCATCGCCTTCACGCTCCAGCCGCGGGCTATGAATTCCGAGGCCAGCCAGTCGAGCAGTTCCGGATGGGTCGGCTTCTGGCCATGGGTGCCGAAGTCGCTCGGCGTGGGCGTGAGTCCCCGGCCAAAATGATGCTGCCAGATGCGGTTCACCATCACGCGCGCGGTCAGCGGATTCTCCGGGCTCGTGATCCAGCTGGCGAGCGGCGCGCGATGCACGGCGGCGGTGGCGGGGGCGGCGATCTTTGCCGCGCGGCCGCGCAACACCTCGGGGAGGTTGGCGGTGACGGGATCGCCCGGCTGGTTGTAGTCGCCGCGGTGCAGCACGTGGGTGCGGGCCGGCGGCCCGTTTTGCAGGGCCAGGGTCGCCGGCAGGGGCCGCGGTTTGGGAAAGGGTTTCAGCTCCTCCAGCAAGGCCTGCTGGCGTTCCCGGTCGGGCTTTTTCATCGCGGCCGCAAGTTCCTTCGGGGAAATCGCCAGTTGTGCCGCCGTCTCCTGAATCTGGTTTTCCTGCTCGGTGGTGCGCTGCTCCCGCGGCGTCTGGTGCGCGGCCTGGGCCTCGGTCGAAAGCCGGGCGAGCTTGCGTGCGTATATGGTCTTCCGATACGGCTCCTCCAGGGTGGACATCTGCGTCTGCAGCGAACCGGTCTGCTCGTCGTAGGCCGCGCGAGCCGTCTCGTAGGCGGCCCGCTCGGATGCCGTGGGCACGGGCAGATCCGGGCGAAATTGCGCCGGCGCGAAGAACGCCTGCAGGGAGTAGTAGTCGCGCTGCGAGATCGGTTCGAATTTGTGATCGTGGCAGCGGGCGCAACCCACCGTCAGGCCAAGCAGGGCCAGCGCCGCGGTGTCGGTCATGTCGTTGAGCGTGTTGCGCCGTCGCTGGATTTGATCCGCCGAGTCGACCATGTCGGGCCCGAGCAGATTAAACGCGGTCGCGATCAAGGCGTCCGGTTCCCCGGGAAACAATTCGTCGCCGGCCAGTTGTTCACGGACGAAGCGGTCGTAGGGTTTGTCCGCGTTGAAGGCGCGCACGACATAGTCGCGGTAGCGCCACGCATGGGGCCGCGCGGTGTCGTGCTCAAAGCCGTCGCTCTCGGCAAAGCGCGCGAGATCGAGCCAGTGCCGGCCCCAGCGCTCACCGTAGTGGGGCGAGGCCAGCAGTCGATCGACGAGTCTGGCGTAGGCGTCGGGCGAGGGATCGTTCGCAAACGCATCGACTTCGTCCGGGGTCGGGGGCAGGCCGGTGAGATCGAGCGCCACGCGGCGGAGGAGGATCGCGCGACTGGCGGCGGGCGTGGGTTGCAGTCCGTTGGTCTCGAGGCCGGCGAGGATGAAATGATCGATAGGGGATTTCGCCCAGGCGCGGTTCTTCACCGTCGGCGGAGTGGGGCGTCGCACGGGTTGAAACGCCCAATGCGCGCGGTCTTCGGGCGTGATGGTAAATTCCCGCGAGAGACCGCCCGTCGCCGCGACGAGCGAGCCCTTGTTGATCTCGCGCGCATAGGGCACGCCCGCGCCGATCCAAGCGGCGAGCGTGTGGATCATCTCCTCCGGCAATTGTTCCTTTTTGTGGGGCATGCCCGGTTCCTCGCGATGGGTCACCATGCGATAGAGCAGGCTTGCCTCCGGCTGGCCGGGCGCCACCGCCGTCCCGCTCTCTCCACCGCGCAGCAACGCTTCGCGCGTCGTCAGATCGAAGCCGGCCTTGGTCTTTTCGCCACCGTGACACCCCACGCAGTGCGCCTCGAGGATCTGGAGGGCGTCTCCAGTCCCGCGTGCGCCGGGTGCGGACGCCCCCCAGCCGGATGCGTTGAGCGCCGCGAGGACGAGGGAAAGCAGAAGGCCACTCCGCCGCCACTCCATCCCGGGGTTTATCGTGGGCCGCATACGGTGCTGAAACATGATGGTGGGTGGCGCGGCTTCAGAGTCGCCCCGCCGGGGTTGCAGCTACAAATACGGCGATCCAGCCCCCGTCAAGACACGCGACGCGGGCGAGCGGTACGTTGTCCAGTCGGGCGCCGGCCCCGCCTCACATCCACCCCGGGCGATATTCCTTCGTGACGAACTGATTCGCCTCCGGGAGATTCGTGACCTGCATGGCGGCGGAGTCCCACTCGATCCGGCGGCGCGAGCGGATCGCGACGTTGGCGAGGAGCACCGCCTCGGTGAACGGGCCCGAGTAGTCGAAGTTCGAGCCGGCCTTCGGTCCGCCTTTGCACGCCAGAATCCACTCGGCGAAGGGCCCGCCCTTGACCCGCGGGATGGTCTTGGCCGGCAGGCTCGGCGCGATTTCCTTCATCTTCGCCTCCGGGATGATGCGCACGGTATCGTAATAAAAACTACAGAGCACGGTCGCCTTGCTGCCGAAGAGCAGGGTGCCGGCCTCGGCTGGAAGATCGCGGCCGATTTCCAGCTCCTGGGGCAGCGGCGGAATCATCCCGCCATCCGACCAGGTGTATTTCACCGGCGGCAGCTTGCCCCGGGCGGGGAAGTAGTTGGTCACCACGGAGGCCAGCGGACACGCGAGCGTCGTCGCCCCGGTCGACATCGCCTCGACGGCCGTGGGCGCGCCCAGATTCAGCGCCCAATACGCCCCGTCCATGATGTGACATGCGACATCGCCAAACGCCCCGGTCCCAAAATCCCACCAGCCGCGCCACTTCCAGGGCACATAGGCGGGATCGTAGGCGCGGTCGGCGGAGACGCTGAGCCAGGCATCCCAGTTCAGCGACTTGGGCACCACGGGAATGAACTTCGAGTGATCGGGCTTGTTATACGAACCCACCGGCTCGCGCCACGGAGGATAAAACGGCCGGTTCGTCCAACTCACGACCTCGCGCACTTCGCCGAGCACGCCGGCCTCGACCCATTCCTTCAGGATGCGGCAGCCTTCCCCGGCGTGACCCTGATTACCCATCTGGGTGACTACCTTTTTCTCGCGCGCCCGTTTGGCCAGCTCGCGCGCTTCCCACACCGTGTGCGCCAGTGGTTTTTCAACGTAGACATGTTTGCCGAGCGCCATCGCGGTCATCGCGGCCGGAAAATGCGTGTGATCGGGCGTGGAAATCGTCACCGCGTCGATCTTGTTGCCGAGCTGGTCGAACATCTTGCGGTAGTCGTTGAAGCGTACGGCGCCCTCCTGGAGTTTTGCCTCGTCGGAATATTTTTCGCTGAACGACTTCAACGACGCCCCCGCGCGGTCGGTGTCGACGTCGCAGATCGCGACGACGTTTTCATCCTTCATGCCCTGCACGGCGGCGCCACCACGGCCACCGGCGCCGATGATCGCGACATTGAGCCGGTTGTTGGGCGACGGCGTGCCGGCGGGCTGGGAACGCAGGACGGCGGGAAACGCGAGCGTGCTGGCCGCGGAGGCGGTCTGCAGAAAAGCGCGGCGGGTGACGAGGGGAAGCATGATGGTTTTGGGAGGGAGTGCGATGCGGGACGGCGGGCGCTGGGCCGGTGCGCCAGCGCGAGGTGGGCAGCTTGCACCAGCGTCGGGCGCGGGATCAATTCCAGACTGCGCCGCGATTTTGGCGATCAGGGTTCGGCGGCGGAGGTCGGCAGGTGTCGGGCGACAACCAGGCCCAGTTCGATCAGCGTCACGGGTTTAAAAATGATCTCCCGAATCCCGGCTTCCCGCAGGGTGGCTTGCCGCGTTGGTTCGATCATTCCGGTGACGACCAACACGGGCAGATCCGGGCGCACTTCCCGCGCGGCCCGCGCCAACGCCTCGCCGTCGAGTCCCGGCATCGCGAGGTCGGTGATCAACATGGCGTACGAATTCGGCGCGGCGGTGAACGCGGCCAGCGCCTCCGCGCCGACCTTGAGGTGGGTGACCTGGTAGTTCAGCAGGCCGAGGAGGTGCGCGATGACCTCACCGGTGGCGTCATTGTCATCAACCCAGAGAATCGCCTCCTGGTGTCCGCGGGCGGGCCTGGCCTCGGGCTTGGCCGGAAACGGGTGCGCTGAAACGGGCAGGGCGGGGAAAAAGATGTCGAAGGTGGTGCCGGCGCCGGGCTGGCTGCGGACGTCGATGACTCCGCCGTGCGCGCCTACAATTCCGTGGACGACCGCCAGCCCGAGCCCGGTGCCCTTGCCGGATTCCTTGGTCGTGAAGAACGGTTCGAAAATTCGCTCCAGCGTGGCGGCGTCCATTCCGCAGCCGTTGTCGGCCACGGACAGTCGCACCAGCGGCCGGTCGGCCAGGGCGGGTTGTGCCGCCGCGAGCCGCTCGGGGAGCGACCCGTTCGCGACCGAGAGGGTGATTTGACCCCCGACGGCGGGCAGGGCGTGCGACGCATTCGTGCAGAGATTTAGCACGACCTGATGAAGCTGGGTCTGGTCGGCGGCGATGGGCGGGCAGTCGGTGTCGAGTTGACTGCGTAACTGGGCTCCGGCCGGCAACGTGAAGCGCGAGAGATTTTGCACTCCGGCGACGACGGTCGAAAGATCGAGAGGTCTGATTTCGCTGATGGTCTGTTGGCTGAAGGTCAGGATTTGTCGGATCAGGTCGCGGGCGTGATTTCCGAGTTCGAGGGTTTGCTCGAGCCACTTTCGTCCGGCGTGCCCCGCGGGCAGCCGCTCGCGCGCTATCTCGACGTAGCCGCACATGCCGGTGAGCAGGTTGTTAAAATCGTGGGCGACCCCGCCCGCCAGCGTGCCGAGCGATTCCATCTTCTTGGACTCGCGCAGCGAAGCCTCGAGGAGGACGCGCCGGTCCTCGACCGCCTTGCGCGCCGTGATGTCGCGATCGAATGCGAGGACGAAGTTCTCGTTGTTGATGCGCACGGCGGAGGCGATGACATCGAGCGGAAACACGGAGCCATCCTTGCGGCGGTGGGTGACCTCAAACGTCATCGCTTCACCGGCGAGGAGGCGGGCGAGGCGGCCTGGCGCGAGGCGCGCGCTTTCCGGCGTGTCGAGTTCGCTGATCCGCATGGCGGTCAGTTCATCGACCGTGAAGCCATGCATCCGGGCCGCCGTGGCGTTGGCGGTGCGAATGCGGCCGGTCAGGTCGACGAGGAACACCGCGTCGCCGCTCATCTCAATCAGCGTGCGGTAACGTTCCTCGCTTTCCCGCAGCGCGGTGGTGCGGGCCTCCGCGAGGCGGACCGCCTCGTCGTAGATACCGGCGTTGCGGAGCAGCAACGCGCCGATTTGCGCGAACAGCCGGCCCATCTGCAATTCATCGGGGGTGAACCCTCGCCCGGGATCGTCGCGCGAGATGCCCAGCACCCCGATCACGACCTCGCCTGTGACGATCGGGAAGACCGCACACGCCTGCACGGAGCGGCTGCCGGGAAAGCGCTCCTCCTCCGGGAGCTTGGCGTATTCATTGGCGGCGACCGGCTCGCGCGTGTCGATCGCGCGCCAACCCAGCAGCGGCTGGCTGCGACCGAGTCGAAGGCCCTGCAGAAAGGCGGCCCCGGGTGTGCAGACGCGATAGACCAACTCGTCGTTTTCCAGCAGCGCCAGCGTCGCGCCCTGCGCGCCAAACATCCCCTCCGCCCGGTTCACGATCTCCTGCAACAGGGAGGCCTGGTCGTGGCGGTCGAGCAACTCGACCGTCGAGGTCTGAACCTGGGTGAGAAACTGCACGTGCCGATGCAGCCGCTCTTCGGCTCGCTTCTGCTCGGTGATGTCTGTGTTGATCCCAATCATCCGTCGCGCCCGGCCGGCGGCATCCCACTCGACCACCCGACCCCGGCAGAGCAGCCAGATCCACTCGCCGTTGGTATGGCGCACCCGATACTGGACGCGGAATTGCGACTCGCGTCCGAGATAACATGCGCGCACCTGCCTGGTCGCGGCGGACCGATCCACCGGATGGACGATCGCGTAGAGGCGGCGCGTTGCAACCGTGCGGGCGCGCAGTTCGCCGCCGATAATATCGCCCCACCGGGCGTCGAGATGCACACACCGCCCGGCCACATCGTGATCCCACGTCGAGGCGGCAGCCGCGTCGAGGGCGAGCGCAAGTCGCTGTTCGTCGACGTCGCGCGTCATGGCCGGAGGGGAGGGCGGTTCGGCACCGGGCTGCGTGGGGGGCGTGGGCACGGGCGGGAGTGTTTCCTCTCGGGCGGCTGGTGACAAAGTCAAAGAAATGGAAAATTTGCTGGTCTCCTCGCCGGCCGCAGCCGCGCGCCGGCGGCGGACGTTGCCGCGCGCCGACCGCCCCGACGGATGGATGGAAGGGACTGCGCGGGAATGGCGCGCGCACTGGCCGCTTGCCGGTCGGCGGGGGTGCAGTTCCGCTTGGATACGATGGCCGCGGCGTCCGAGTCCCCTGCGCTGGCTGGGTCCGCCCCGACGCAGGAGTCCGGCTCGTTGTCGCAGTGGGCGCTGATCCGCCGGCGGTTCGGCCGTCATCGGCTGGCGGCGGCTTCACGCTATCTCCTGGCGGTTCTGCAGGGGCTCGCGGCGGGCGCGCGGTGGCACCGATGGCGGGAGAGATCTGGTTTCGGCTGCCGGACGGCCGCACGGTGGACATTTTCGCAAACCCGCGGCATCCGTACATCAAGATCCTGCTTTCCGCCGTGCGCTCGCCGGATCCGGATGGGCCGATGAATTTCCGCGTGGGCGAGGACCTCGCCCGGCTCGACGCGGCGGCCACCGGAGAAGATTTCTGAAGTTGTCGTTGCGCGCTGCGGCGCGGCCCGGCAATTCATCTGCCTCTCCCATGCTCGTTCACACTGTTTACTTCTGGCTGAAACCTGAACTCACCGCCGCCCAGCGCGCGGATTTTCGCCGCGGCGTCGAGTCGCTGGGTGGCATCAAGGCCGTGGCCAAATGTTACGTCGGTACGCCGGCCCCGACCGAGAAGCGACCGATTATCGACGACACCTACTCTGTCGCGTTGACGGTCATCTGCCAGGATGTCGCGGCGCACGACGCGTACCAGGTGGACCCGATCCACCAGGCGTTTATCAACGCCTTCAAAACATTTTGGAACCGCGTGCAGATCTACGACGCGGCGTAGGCCGCGCGGCCGCCGCGGACGGCGATCTGAAATTTGAGATCTGGAATCTCAGATCAGAAATTTCAGATTTGAGATCTCAGATTTGAAATCTGAGAGATCTCAACCTTGCGATTTCAAGTCTTTCGATTGGCGGGGTGCATCGGGTGATCGGGCGGGAGATGTTGGAGGATCAGCTGGTTGAAAGCGTTGGCCTGGGCGACGCGCGCCTGGCGTTTTTCGTACGCGGCGCGGGATTGCTCGTTGAGATGACGCGGGCCGGCGATTTCGGAATTTTGCAGCGAATCGGCCCACGCCCGGATTTGGCGCGAGCAGGACTCGGCCAGGCTGATGAGATTTGAGATCTCAGATCTGAGATTTGAGAGGTAGGGGCGGCGGCTGGCGAGGGTGAGCATGGAGCGCACTTCGCCGGCGGAGCCGCGGGCGAGGTAGAGGAAGGCGAGCAGTTCGTTGGTCGAACCGCGCTCGAAGCCCGCGGCGATGTTATTGGAAACCGAGAGCGCCGCGCGCTCGAGTTGATCGCGAAAGGAATGGCGCAGCCGCGGTGGCGCGCGGTCGATAAAGTCGTCGGTGCGATCGTACAAGTCGGCGGCGGTCTGCCAGACCGGAAGGTCTTCGAAGCGTTTGTAGGAGGCCATGAGTTTTCGGTGATTTGGGATCTCGAATCTGAGATCTCAAATCCACACCGCCAGCTCCCTGAATACCCGAATTAGGGTACAACGTGAACGGCCCGGCGGGGTCGGACCCGGGCCTACTTCACCACGAAGGGCGCGAAAAACGCGGCCTGCGTCGCGGGAAAACGGCCGATGAGGCGCACGGCTTCGTCGAGCTGTTCCTCGCTCTGAACATGGCCGACGGCGTAGAGCCGCGCAATCACGTCGTAACGCCGGTGGGGCACGAGCAGCTCGGTCGCCTCGTGCGCCTCGGCGATCAGTTCCAGGCAGCGGCCTTCGAGGGTGTCGAGCCCGATGCGGGTGAGGGCGCTGACGAAGAGCGCATCCGGCGCGAGGCGCCGGGCGCGGGAGAGCATCGCGGGGGTCGCGGCGTCGACCTTGTTGAAAACGGTGACCATCGTCTTGCCGCCCGCGCCCAGTTCGGCGAGGACCGCGAGCGTGGTGGCATGGTGGTGTTCGACGTTGGGGTTGAGCACGTCGAGCACGTGAATCAGGAAATCGGCGACCACCACCTCCTCGAGCGTGGCCTTGAAGGCCTCGACGAGGCCGTGGGGCAGGCGGCGGATGAAGCCCACGGTGTCGGTTACCAGCAGCTTTTGGTTGCCGCGGAGGGCGAGCTGGCGCGTGGTCGGATCGAGCGTGGCGAAAAGTTTGTCGGCGGCCAGCACTTGGGCGCCCGTGAGGGTGTTGAGCAGCGTGGATTTGCCGGCGTTGGTGTAACCGACGATCGCGCAGGTGGGGATCGGCACGCGCTGGCGTTTGCGGCGCTGGACGTCGCGTTGTTTGACGACACTGTCGAGCTCGACCTTGAGGTGGGTGATCCGGTCGCGCACGGTGCGGCGATCGTTTTCGAGCTGCGTTTCGCCTTCGCCGCCCATCGCGCCCTTGCCGCGCTGCCGCGAGAGATGGGTCCACGCGCGGGTGAGGCGGGGCAGCGAATACTCCATGCGGGCCAGAGCCACCTGGAGGATCGCCTCGCGGGTGTGCGCGCGATCGGCGAAAATTTCGAGAATGACCTCCTGCCGGTCGATCACGGCGAGACCGGAGAGTTTTTCCCAGTTGCGCTGCTGTGCGGGCGAGAGCGCCTCGTCGAAGACGATCACGTCGGCGCCGTCGGCCTTGGCGAGGTCCACCAATTCCTGGGCCTTGCCGCTGCCGAGGAGCAGGGCGGGGGTGGCGCGCCGCAGATTGACGAGCTCGGTGCGCGCGACGGTGATGCGGAGATTCTCGACCAGCTCCTTCAACTCCAGGAGCAGTTCGGCGGCCTCCCCGGCGGCCATCCCGGGCATTTGTACGCCGACGAGAAAGGCGCGTTCGAGTTGGGCGGGTTTGTCGGTCAGGAAGTCGGCCATGAAGTTGCGCGGGCAGGGTGGAGGCCGGCGCGGTGCGCGTCAATGGGTGGTGCGGACCGCTGGCCTGAATATTTTCCAACGCGGATACCGGAACCCTCCTCCGGCGGGCAAGCGGGAGGTTAGCCCCGACGAAGTCGGCCTGACAGGGCGAATATTTTACACCTCTGTGTGCTACGATTGATCCACCTCAATCCTGGTTGAGACGAATTTTTGTCACAGAGATCCCAAGGCGGCGCAGCCGCAACCAAACAAAACCAACGGACGAGACACAGAGAACATTGAGGCCAATCCAGAGGTCACGGAGAAAGGCATTCCTCTGTGACCAGAGGTTCGATTCCTTTGGTTGCGGCCTTGAGCCGCGGTGCGAAATGTTCGGGCTAAAACGTGCCCTTGACCCCAAAGATCCACAGCGCGCCGTAGCGGTCGCGCTGGCGGAACTGGGCCACCTCGGGCGTGCTGGGACCCTCGCGCGAGAAATCTTCGGGCGTATCGTTCAGGTTCCGGACGTTGCCGAACAGCGTGAAGTTCTTGGTGAGTTTGTAATCGGCGATGAGATCGATGAAGAGCCGCTTCGCGCCCCAGAAATACGTGCCCGGCTCGATGCTCTGACCCGCGGCGACGGCGGGGCGGCGATGACGGCTCTTGTAGTTCCAATTCGCCTTCAGGCTGTATTTGGGCCGGCTGAGACTGATCCCCCACGCCGCGGTTTTCGGAATGAAATTCGCAAAATTGCTCGCGGCCTCGCCGGTGGCCCGTTGCACCGCGCCGTTTGCGAAAATCTGCACTCCGCGCGCCCACGGCGGCAGAAACGTGAGGGCCTGCTTGTAGGCGACGTCGTAACCCTCCATCCGAACCAGGCTCGTCACGTTGTAACTCGTGGCGACGTCGTAGCGGCCCCACTGCGCCGGATCCAGGTCGTAGAGCGACAGGAATTCCGACGTCGCCGGGAAGACGGTGGCGCCGAAAAAGTTTTCGAAGTCGCGACGAAACGCCCCAATCGAAACCAGCCCGACAGGCTCTAGATAGTATTCGAGCGAAACCTTCATCGACTTCGCCGTCCACGGCTTGATCGAGACGTTGCTAATGGCGATCCGGTTGGTGGGACTCGGCGCCAGCGTTTCGTCCGGGAGGGTGATGCCGCCGGCATATTGATTGTAGTTCGGTCGGCCGATCGTGTGGTAATAGGCCGCCCGAGCCACGAGGTTGTCGCGAAAGTTGTAGCTGGCGTTGAGGCTGGGGAACCAGCGCAGGTACTCCTTCGCCGCGTGCGCTCCGCGATCGATCATGGTGAGCCGCGCGACGCCCAGTGTGTCGGTGGCCGGTAAGATGGTGGCGCCGGGAATGACGGTGCCATCGGGGCGCCGCTGCAAATTCCGCGATCGATCGGTCAGCGGGCCTTCGGCCTTGATGTTGGTCTGTTCGGCCCGCACGCCGCCGGTCAGCTTGAGCCGCCGCTCGAGGAACGCCACGTCGCCCCGCAGATACGCGGAAGAAATCACCTCTTCGGCATACTTGGAGAGACCGATCGCGGAGGTGTAGATGTTGGTGTCGTTCTTGGTGAAGGACTGCGGATTTGCCCGATAGAAATCCCAGAGCAACCCGCCGCCGACCCGCTGGGTCTGGGGGAACCCGAACACGCCGGCGCGCGCCGAGTAGACGGGGTCGAGGAATTGCGCGGCGTTTTCATCGCCCGACGCGGCGCGCCCGTCGGCGCCGACAAAGGTCAGGGCGGTGGTGCCGCCGCGATAATCGCGCTGCAGCTGGTGGAGATTGAGGCCGGCCTTGAGGGTTAACGGGATCGGCCAGGTGAAGTCGCGTTTCCCATGGATGTAGGCATTCCGCTGCACATCCGTGGTCCGGTTCGCAATGGCTGAGCCGGGTCCGACGCCCAGCACGGTATCCGCGCCATACCGGTGGCCGCTCGCGCTCACGATGTTGTAGGTCGACAGCCGGTACGGATCGACGGGCGCTCCCGTCAGGCCGTCCGTTACCGTGATGGTGTCCGGCCGCAGATAGAAGATATCATCGAACGAGATGCTCACGTTCGTGCGCGTCGCGGTCACCGTGTTGAAGAAGCCCTTGCCCTGATCGCGAATGTTGTTTTCCGAACTCGACAGGCCGGCCCCGGCCTCGAGTTTCCAGATGGGGCCATCGTGGCGGTAGATGAGGGAGGGGGAGTTGGAAGCGATCCGGCGATCGCGATCGCCGGCGTTGGTGAGGGTCAGCGTGCCGGCCCCCGTCCCCCTGTCACCATGGGTAAACGAGGTCGTGAAGTTCCCCGGCAGCACCCGACTGATGGCAAAATTCAGATCCCGCTGGTTGTACTGGGCGTCAAAACGCGTCGCTTGGAACGACAATGAGATCCGGTCCGTGCGGCTGAACTTGTAGTCGACCGTGATGCCGGCCGAGGAGCGCCGCGACTGCCTCGGCTGGTCGCGAATGAGATAGTCGGTGAGGTAGGGTTTGTCGGGAGTCGTGAGGGGCAGCGCCGGCGCCACGGTCGGGGAGTTGACGGGGCGCCAGACCGTTTGCACGAAGTACGTCGGTTGATACTGCTGCGAGGTGCCGCCCGACAGCGTAAAGCCAAAGCGCTGATTCACGGGGGCGACGTAGGAAAAATCGAAGCCGGGAAGAATCTTGCGGGTCGAACCCAGCGTCGGCCCGGGCGTGGGGCGGAAGTCGCGGGCGTCATCGCGCATCATGACGTAGAAATTGGTGTGGAGCACGGGCTTCGCGCGATCGAAGGCGCTCCGCGGGACCATATTGACGGAACCGGCCAGCGCATTCCCGGGCTGCTCTGGCGTCGGCGAATGCAGCACCTCGATCCGCGAGAGATTGTTGGTGGCGACGTTCACGAGTTCGAAGTCGCGGCCGGTGGGGGCTGACGCCGTCGTGCTCGCGACGGGGAACCCGTTCATCGTCACGGGCACGTAGGCTGGCGGCACGCCGTTGAGCGAGATTTGCATCGCCGCCCCGCCGACGTAATCGATCGAAACTCCGGGCACGGTTTTGAGCAGTTCCCCCACGTTGCCATCCGCCATCGGGCCGAATTCATCGGCGGCGATCACGTTGCGGATGTCGGCGGCGAAGCGCTTTTCGTTAATCGCAATGGCCGAGCCGTCCATTTCCTTCGAGGACGAGACGACGAATTGTCCGAGTTTCACGATACCGGCGCTCGCGAGGTTAAAATCGTGCCGTGCACTCTGACCGGCGGCGACGTTGACGGCAGCCGTCTCGACGACGAGTCCGGTGTAGAAGACTCGCAGGCGGACGGTGCCGACTGGAACGTCGGCCAGGCGATACTGGCCGAAACTGTCGGTGAAGGATTCGAGGCGGATGCCTTCAACGGTGACGCGGGCGTTTTCGAGATATTCACCGGTGCCGGTGTTGAACACGCGGCCTTCGATGGAACCGGTCGAGGATGCAGGCGGCGCCGCGCGGAGGCTGCCGGCACAGGCGAACAGGACGGCGAGGAGAAGAACGGGCCGGTGGGTCATGGTAGAAGTGGGCGAACGGGTGAAGGGGTTCGGGAAAACACCGGCGGTAATCTGCCGGCTGTGGGTGCGGCGGTTTCAGCGCTGCAGGAGCACACGCGATCGCGCCCTTGGAGGCAAGCGCGGTTGCCACGCTTCCGCTCCCTTGGGTCCAGGTGCGAATCGACAGTTGCCAGCCCCCAAATTTTGCAACGAAGGGAGGGGCGCTTTCCCAGCGCCCGGTTGGGTCCCCGCCGTAGCGGCGGTTGGCAACCGCCGATCCGCCAGACCCGCTGGCCACAGGAAATCGAGCGATCCGCTCCCTGCCCGTGGCTGTGCGCGATGCGTCGCGCGAGCCGGTTCGGGCGAGCCGTCGCTTACATCCGGTTGAACCGGTGGACGCGGCCGAAGAGGCTGTACTCGGAAACATACAGGTCGCCCTTCGCGTTGAACGCGACGCCGTGCGGCGCGGTCACCAGGCCGGCGATCCACCTGGATGGCTCAGGTTTGTTACTGCCCGCTTCGTCCGGGTTCTTGTTCGTCCCAAATTTCGCGACCACCTTCCCCGCTTTGTCGAGGATGGTGACCTGCCCCTTGATCTCTCCGATCGCCGCGTAGTCGCCCTGAATCGCCACCGCCGCGGGCAGCAGCATGTCACTGGCAATCACGCCAAGAAACGCACCGTCGAGCGAGAGATGCACCACGCGGCCATTCGCGCGATCCACCCCGATGATCCGGGCCGGAGTGAAGCGGGTGTCGATCGCGATCTTGTGCAGCGTCTTGAAATTATAGGGCTCTTTCTTGCCGCCAAAAGACTTGAGGTATTTCCCGCGGCGATCGAATTGATGGACATAGTCGCTTGCGTAACCGTCCGTCACGTAGAGATCGCCGTTGGACGCGACGTCCATCGCGGTCAGGCGGACGGACGTCTTGCCGGCGTCGGGATTCGGCGTGACCTCGCCCTTCGCGTTTTTCTTGGTGGGCGGCGCGACGTTTTTGAACTGGTCCGGAATCGCCGAGGCGGGAATCTCCAAAACGATTTTGCCGTCGAGCGTCAGCTTCACGATGGTCTGGGCGACAAGGCGCGGGCCGAAGATGAACTCGCCGTCCTGGTCCTGGCGGATCACGAAACCGTGAAAGTCGTTCGGCGCGCCCGGCACATTGCGCAGAAATTTTCCTTCCGGCGAAAAAACCTGCACGCCCGCGTTGGCGTCCATCGTGCTGACGTAGATCTCGCCCTTGGAGCTTACCGCCACGTCGCCGTGCTGGTTGGTGGCTTTCGAGTTGATTTCGGGCAGACGCACCCAGTCGCGGGTGGCTTTATATTCGACGGCGAGCGCACCGGTGGCGAAGGCCGTAAGGGCGAGGAGGGAGGAGATAGATTTATTCATGGGGATAGATTTTCGCTGCCTAGTGTGCCGACCACAAAGTAGCGTGACAAGTAGCGGCGAGCGCCAGCGAGTGGAGCGCGCCGGTGGTCCACTCGCTGGCGCTCGCAGCTACACGTCACGAAAGTTATTGGTCGCGCCACTAGCCTGCATTTTTCGCACTCATCCGGCGGATTTCTTTCCACGGAGGGCACGGAGCCCAGCCACCGAGAGCCCAGAGCAAACAACGTGGTTCGTTCCGTGAACTCTGGGTCCGTGCTCGGTGTGCTCTGTGACTCATGCCTTGGCTTGATCGAGGGATGAATTTTCCGGCCTACCCGTGGCGTCCCTTGAACGTGAGCTCGGCGACGCCGCTCTTGTCGAGGTGGCCGAGATCGAGCGCGACCATCCGGTCGAATTGCTGCTTCGTCGCGGCGGCGAGCGGCAGATTGAGGCCGGCCTGCACGCCGAGGATCCAGGCGATGGTCGAATCCTTGGCCGCATGCGCGCCGGAAAAATAGCAGTCGTGCGCCCGGTTCTGCATGTCCTCGCCGTCGGTCTTGAGCACCTGGGAATTGGCGCCGGTCTGGAGAAACACTTCGCGCAGCATGTCGAGGTTGAGCCCGAGCGCGGCGCCGAGCCCAAGGCCCTCCGCGAGGCCGGCGGTGTTGATGTTCATGACCATGTTGACGAGCGCCTTGACCTGCGCCGCCTGGCCGGTCCCGCCGATGTGGCGAAGCGCGGAGCTGAGTTTTTCGAGGATCGGCTTGACGCGCTCGAAGGTGGCCTGGTCGCCACCGCACATCAGATAGAGTGTGCCGTTGCGCGCCTGGGGAATCGACGAGGCCATGCAGCCTTCGAGCGAAACGGCGCCCGCCGCCTTCGCGCGGCGCTCCACCTCGACATGAGTCGCGGGGGTGATCGTGGCGCAATTGACGAAGGTCCGGCCCTTGGCGCCGATGAGCAGCGAGTCGCCGGTCTCCGCGAAAACGCGGAGCTGCGCGGCGTCGTCGGTGACGACGGTGAAGATGACGTCGGCTGCGGCGGTGACCTCGGCGAGGGTGCGCGCGCTCTTCGCGCCGATTTCGGCGGCGAGGGCGTCGGCCCCGGCGGTGTGCACGTCATAAACGGCGGTGACCGCGTAGCCGCAATCTTTGAGCCGGCGGGCCATGTTGGCCCCCATCCGACCTACTCCCACAAAGGCGATGCGTTCTGAGCTCATGGAAAGATGTTCTCCGAAAAAAGGTGGGGCGCCGCTTGCCGACGCCCGCATTCATGACAGCAAAAGGGCGTCGGCAAGCGACGCCCTGGTCCAAACAAGTGGGTTTCGCTTACGCCAATTCGGCGGCGTGGAAGGCCTGCCAGTCGTCGAGGGCGTTGAGCTCGCACGCGGAACTGGTGACGGAGCCGTCTTCCTTGTAACCGGTCGCGGCGCGGATGCCCTTGGAGAGATCCTCCGCGTGGTGGTAGTTCAGGATTGCCGTGTTGAGGCGGTGGATCGAATTGCGGTCGAGCTTCGCGCCGGGCTGCGCCTTGATCCAGGCTTCGAACTGGCCGTAGGTGGGCTTGCTGGCGGTGACGTACGCGCGCACGGCATCGGCGGAAAGGCCGAGTCCGGCGATGACCATCGAATCGTAGCCGCCACCGATGCCGGGATAGCCGGCGGCAAGTTTGCCGCGCGCTTCCAGGGAAACCTTGAGCCAGAGGCGGGGGAGATGCAGCACGCCGAGCGGACCGGCGACGTTGCAGGGAATCATGGGAATGTGTGAGGCCATATTGAACGAGGACTTGAACCAGGGTTGTGTCGCTTACGAAGGTGCGTGCGAATGACAAGCGGACAAAATCACTCGCGCGAAAGAGAAAGGCTGGGGGCGGTCGAAGGGCAAGGTCGGTGGGGCGGGCGGCGAGTGAAGAACGATTCCATGGCGATTTGCAAGCCCCGCAAAACCGCCGGATGATTTTGTTTTTTTGTCGCGTCGGGTTTCCGATTCCCGAACGTTGCCGCCGCCCCCACCATGCGCATTGCCCGTTACACTTTCGTCTTTTCCTGTCTGCTCGGATCGTCGGCGTTGGCCGCGCCTGCCGCCGGCAAGATCAGCTACAACGATCACATCCAGCCCATTCTCGCGGAGAATTGTTTTCATTGCCACGGGCCGGATTCGGGCACGCGCAAGGCCAAGCTGCGGCTCGACCTCGCCAAGGAGGCCACCTCACCGCGCGGTGACGGCGATCTGGAGCCCGCCATCGTGCCGGGCAAGCCGGCGGCGAGCCCGTTGGTGGAGCGCATCAAGTCGACGGATGACGAGGAGCGAATGCCTCCGCCCGAATCGCACAAGAAACTCAAGCCCGCGGAAATCGCGCTGCTCGAGCGCTGGGTCGCCGAGGGCGCGGAGTATCAGGAACACTGGTCGTTGCTTGCGCCGGTGCGTTCCGCGGTCCCGTCCGTCGCCGGGCTGTCTCGGAAAGAAGGAGAGATCGAGAGACGGAGAGAAGGAGAGAAGAAATCAGGCGCGGCCCGCGTTGTCTCCCCGTCTCCCCCTCTCCCCGTCTCTCCTTCGTTGGCGCGCAATCCCATCGACGCTTTCGTCCTCGCGCGCCTCGCGGAAGAAAAGCTCCACCCCAGTCCGCCGGAGCAACCCTCGCGCCTGTTGCGCCGGGTGACGCTCGATCTCACGGGTCTGCCTCCGACGCCGGAAGAGATCGCGGCGTTCTTGCGCGATCCCTCGCCGGGGGCCTACGACCGCGTGGTCGACCGGTTGCTGGCCAGCGACGCGTGCGCGGAACAATTCGGCCGCCAATGGCTGGACGCGGTACGGTACGCCGACACGCATGGCATCCACATCGATAATTACCGGTCGATCTGGCCGTATCGTGACTGGGTGGTCGGGGCGTTTCGGAGCAATATGCCTTTCGATCAGTTCACCATTGAGCAGATGGCGGGCGATCTGCTGCCCGCGGCGACGCTCGATCAGAAAGTCGCCTCCGGTTTCAACCGCTGCCTGGCCACCACGAGCGAAGGCGGGGCCATCGCCGCGGAATACGAGGCGATTTACGCGAAGGATCGCGTCGAGACGATGTCCACGGTCTGGCTCGGCCTCACGACCGGCTGCGCGGCCTGCCACGACCACAAGTTCGATCCCATCTCGCAGCGCGACTTCTATGCGCTGACGGCGTTTTTCCGGAACAACACGATGCCGGCGATGGACGGCAACGTGTCGGATACGCGGCCGAGCCTGTTTGTCCCGGCGGTCGGCGACCGCGAGCGCTGGGGCGCGCTGCAGTTGGAAATCGGAGCCGCGAAAGCGGAGCTGCAGGCGCGCGCCGCGCAGGCCGACGAGGATTTTGCGGCCTGGCTCGCGGCGGCCACCGTGCTGGTTGCCCCACCGCTCGATCATCGTGGCCGCCTGCACGTCGCCCTCAACGAGTCGAGCGGGCCCATCGTGCTGGCCGGGGCCACCGTGCCCGCGCCGGAGCGCCTCGACGGTCCCTACGGCCCCGCCCCGAAAATCAACAGCCTCGATCTGGTGCTCGGTCCGCCCGTGCCCATGATGCGCGAGAGCGCGGAGAGTTTCGGTCTGCTCGTGCGCGTGGAAGAAAAACCGAGTGGCACCTTGCTCTCCTGTCTGAAGGCGGACGGCACCGGCGGCGGGTGGGAGCTGTTCCTCGAGAACGGGAAAGTGGGGCTGCATTTCTCCGACGAAAAAAGCGGCTTGGTCGGGCGCGGGGTGGCCAAGGAGGCGCTGGCCCCCGGCAAGTGGCACCATGTGTTTCTCAGTTACGACACCGCCTCGATGCGCAGCCGCTCCATCGATGTCTTCGTGGACGGGAAACCCGCGGCGAGTTCGGGTGAGGTGGGCAGTTTTCCCAACGATATCGTCCCCGTCGCCCCGCTCCGCCTCGGATCGCGACACGCCGCGGACGGTGGCGCTGCGGCGCAGCTCACGGGTGGCGACGTGTGGGTGCAGGACGTGCGCCGGTACGATCAGGGCTTCCTGCCCGCCGACTCCAAGCAAGTCATCTCCGACAAACCCAGCGCCGATGTGGTCCTGGTATATGCGGCGCTCCAGGCCGAACCGGAAAAACGCACCGCCGCGCAGAAGAAACTCCTGCGCACCCACTACCTCGCGACCGTCGACGCGCCTTCGCTTCCCCTCGCCGCAAAACTCGATCGCTTGGTGGCCGAAGACGGCACGCTGCGCCGCCGCGGAGGCATCACGCTCGTGATGGAGGAAAAGAAAGACTCCGAGCCGTTCGCGCACATCCTGAAACGGGGTGAGTACGCGCAACTCGGTGAGAAGGTCGCGGCCAACACTCCCGCGGTGCTCCCGCCGTTGCCCGAGGATGCGCCGCACAACCGTCTTGCGCTCGCGCACTGGCTCGTGGAGGCGAAAAATCCGCTCACCGCGCGCGTCACGGTGAATCGGATCTGGCAGAATATTTTTGGCACGGGCCTGGTGGAGTCCGCGGGGGATTTTGGCACCACCGGCAGCCGCCCGTCGCACCCCGCGTTGCTCGACTGGCTTGCGGTGGAGTTCCGCGAGTCCGGCTGGAACTACCGCCAGCTGGTGCGCCTGATGGTGACGAGCGCGACCTACCGCCAGTCGGCCGTCGTCTCGCCGGAACTGCTCGAACGCGACCCGGCCAACCGCCTGCTCGCGCGCGGCCCGCGCTTCCGCCTCGACGCGGAGCAGCTCCGCGATCAGGTGCTCGCGGCCTCCGGTCTCCTGGTGGCGAAACTCGGCGGCCGCCCGGTGCGACCCTACCAGCCGGAGGGCATCTGGGAGGATGTCGCGATGAAGCAGTCCACCACGCGTTATTATCGCGTCGATCGCGGCGAAAATCTCTACCGCCGCTCGTTCTACACGCTGTGGAAACGCACCGCGCCGCCGCCCGCGATGGATATCCTCAACGCCCCGAGCCGCGAAGTCTCCTGTGTGCGCCGCGATCGCACCAACACGCCGTTGCAGGCCCTCGTCACGCTAAACGAGCCGTTGTTTGTCGAGGCCTCCCGTTCCCTCGCCGCCCGCGCCCTGCAAAGCGCGCCGGCGTTCGATGCGCGTCTGGATGCCGTGTCGCTGCGCCTTCTCGGCCGCACCTTCACGCCGCCGGAGCGCGTGGTCGTCCGCCGCACGCTCGACGATGCGCTCGCCCTCTATCGACGCGAGCCGGCGGCCGCCCAACAACTCCTGGCCGTCGGCGCCTCGCCCGCTGATGCCGGGTTGCCCGCTCCGGAACTCGCCGCCTGGACCCTGGTCGCGAGCCAGGTGATGAACCTGGATGAAGCGCTGACGAAGTAGGGTGAGTGTCTGGCTGCATCATCCGCCCGTTGAATTCGGCAATCTAGAATCTAAAATCTTGAATCTAAAATCTCGGATTTCCGAGCCGCGATCCATCGATTCGCCGAACCCGCACCTACTCACTTTCCCGAAGTTGCAGCCTCTGGAAATCCGCGATTACAGATTCTAGATTTCAAGATTCCCCTTCTCATGCACGCTCTTCCCCCCGACTGGCAAAATACCTTCGACGCCTATAACGCCGCCGTCACGCGCCGGCAGTTCTTCCGTCAATCCGGCACGGGCCTCGGCGTCGCCGCGCTCTCCGCACTGCTCGGTCAGCGCGCGTTTGCCGCGAACACCAACGCCGACCCGCTCCGCACCGCCATGACCGAGCCGTGGAAGATCGCCCCCAAGGCCAAGCGCGCGATCTACATTTCGCTCATTGGGGCGCCGTCGCAGCTCGACCTCTTCGATTACAAGCCGGCGTTACAGGGGCGCTTCAAGGAGGACCTGAAGGACTGGCTCGGCGGGCAGGGCGAGCGCCTGACGGGCATGACTTCGGGGCAGGCGCAATTTCCGCTCGCGCCGACGGTCTTCAAATTCGCGCAGCATGGTGAGGGCGGCATGTGGATCAGCGAGCTGTTGCCGAACATCGCGAAGATGGCGGACGACCTCTGTTTCATCCGCTCGATGAAGACCGACGCGATCAATCACGAACCGGCGAACCAACTCGTCTACACGGGCTCGATGCAGAACGGCAAGGCCTCGATCGGCTCGTGGCTCGCCTACGGCTTGGGCACGGCGAACGAGGATCTGCCGTCGTTCGTGGTGTTGCATGCGAAGCATTCGAGTCCGTTTTCCAACGTGCAGGCGATCTCGGCGCGGCTCTGGGGCTCGGGTTTTCTGCCCGGCAAGCATGCGGGGGTGTCGTTCCGCCCCCAGGGCGATCCGGTGCTCTATCTCAACGATGCGCCCGGCATCCCGCGCGAACTGCGCCGCCGGATGCTCGACGGCCTCGGCGAACTCAACCGCCGCAGCTACGAGCAAATCGGCGACCCGGAGATTCAGACGCGCACGCAGCAATATGAAATGGCGTTTCGCATGCAGACGAGCGTCCCCGAACTCGCGGACTTGTCCGCGGAGTCGCCCGCCACTTACGAACTGTACGGCGAGCAGGCGCGCACCCGCGGTTCGTTTGCCAGCTCCGCGCTGATGGCGCGGCGCCTGGTCGAGCGCGGCGTGCGGTTCGTGCAGATCTTTCATCGCGGGTGGGATCAGCACGGCAGCCTGCCGCGCGACATCGCGGCGCAGTGCAAGGACGTCGATCAGGCGTGCTACGGCCTCGTGCAGGATCTGAAACAGCGCGGCATGCTCGACGACACGCTGGTGATCTGGGGCGGCGAATTCGGCCGCACCGTTTATTGTCAGGGCACGCTCACCGAGACGAACTACGGGCGCGATCACCACCCGCGGTGCTTCACCATCTGGATGGCCGGAGGGGGCGTGAAGGGCGGCCTGGTCTACGGGGAGACCGACGAGATGTCGTACAACATCGTGCGCGATCCCGTCCATGTGCGCGACCTGCATGCGACGATCCTGCATCTGCTAGGGATCGATCACGAACGGTTTTCGTTCAAGTTCCAGGGCCTTGACCAGAAGCTCACGGGCGTGGTCGCGGCGAATGTGCTGAAGCCGATTTTGGCATGAGCTTTGGAGTGCGCGTGGCAGTCCAAGAGGGAGGTTGAAATGCACCCAGGCTCGTTTATGTTCCGAACATGACCTCATATGCGACCACGTTGGATGCGGCCGACCGGCTTTCACTCGAAGAGCAGGAGGAACTCGCGGCTACGCTCCGCCGGCGAATCGCGGAGAAACGACGGGCGGAACTCGTCGCCGCGGTGAAGGAAGCGCGGACTGACTACGCGCGGGGTGATTGTAAACCGGCAAGTGTCGCGGCGATCATCCAACGCGTTAGGGCGTGAAACGAGTCCTCCTTCCGAGCAAGGCGTTTCTGCGGACGGCCCGGCGCCTGGCCAGGCGGCGTCCAGCGACCGTCGAAGATCTTCAGGCGGCCCTCGAACTGTTGGCGGAAGACGCGCATCATCCCGCGTTGCGCACGCACAAGCTCAAGGGGAAGCTGGCGAAGTCCTGGGCCTGTTCGGCGGGCTACGATCTGCGCATCGTATTTCAACTCGTGCCGCACGGGTCGCATGACGCGATTCTGCTCGAAGCCGTCGGCACGCACGACGAGGTATATTGAGACTCCGATCAGTGCAATGTCCTCGTCTGCCGCCCCGCTTAGAACAGCGGCGCGTTGTTCTTCGGGTCGTTGACCAGCGCCTCGAAGCGCGGGTCGCCGCGGAGGTTGAAATACACGGGCATGACTTTCAGCTCGTGGATGTTCACCTGGCTGGGGATGCGCAGCAGTTCGGTTAGCTCCGCGATCGCGCGGTCCTTTTCGCCGACGACGGCGCACACCTGCGCGAGCACTTCGCGGGCATTGGTAAGGATTGCAAATTGGGCGCGGGTGGCGGACAGATCGACCGATTGCTGGGCGAGACGCAGGGCTGATTCCTTGCTACCAAGGATCGCCTCGAGGGTGGCCAGATACCGGATGAGTCGGGTGTTCTCCGGCTCGCGTTCGAGGCCCGCGCGGAGCAGCGCGGGGAAGTTCCCGATGCGCTTCCGTGCCGCTTCGGCATCGCCTTGGGAGAGATAAACGAGCGCCATGTCGCCCGTCCCGTCGCCATTGACGAAGCCAGGGGCGTTTCCGGGCTGGGCACCGGTTGCAACCGGCCGCTGCCGATCCAACCGGATTGCCTCCGCGAGATCGCCACGCGAGATCGCGTGCAGGATGCGCAGGCTCCGGGGTTCGGGGGGCTGCGGTTCCTTCGCCTCTAATCTTGCCGCGAGCTCCGCCATCTCGCGGGTCGAGCCGCGGGCCTGAAAGGCGAGGCGTGCCAGAGAGATCTGGTGCTGCAGTGCGGCGGGATTCAATTCTACTGCCCGGCGTAGCGATTCGGCGGCTTCGGCAAATCGCCGGACTCGCCAAAGTAAATTGGCCAGATCGGCTGCAACTGTGACATTGCGCGGATCCAATTGCGCGGCCTTTCGGGTGGTGGCAAACGCCTGCGGCCAACGGCCATCGTAGGACTGGAGGTAGCCCAGCTGCACATGCGCCTCCGCATCGTTGGGCGACACCCGCAACAACTTCTGCAGGAGTTCATCCGCCCGTTGGCGATCGCCGGCGATTCGATACGAGTAAGAGCAGAGGGCCCGAATAACCTCGGGCGAATCCGGTTCGACGCTCACCGCGCGATCGACGGACGCCTTGGCCTTTGCCATGCGATCTGGCGTCGTGTCGAGTTTGCGCGCGACAACGTCAATGTGAGTGGTCGCCAGCAGGGCCCAGGCCGCAGCAAATTTTTCATCCAGTTCGACGGCCGCATGCAGGAGTCTTTCCCGCTTTTCCAGCCGTTCCCGTGCACCCGCGCTGGTGACGTAGCCTACGTCAACTTCCAGCGCCTTCAGGTAGAGGTCGTAGGCCGCGATGTTTTCCGTCGGCCGCCGCGCGAGCAGTTTTTTCTCCTCGGGTGAGAGCGTGGCCTTGAGTTCGGACGCGATGGACTGGGCCAGCTCGGATTGCAGCTTGAAAACATCGGTGAGCTTCCGCGTGTAGGGTTGCGGCGACCAGAGCGGCGAATCGGTGCGGGCATCGATGAGCTGCGCGCTCACCCGAAAGGTGTCGCCCGCGCGGCGCACGCTGCCGGTGAGAATGTAGGCCACGCCCAGTTCGCGGGCGATTTCGGGAATCCGCTTCGTCGTGCCGCGATAGCCGGAAACCGATTGGGCGGAAATGACGCGGAGTTCGCGGAGGCTGAGGAGATTGGAGAGCAGGTCCGCGTGCATGCCGTCGGCAAAGAACTCGTTTTCCTTGTCGGGGCTCAGGTTGGCGAAGGGGAGGACGGCGAGGGATTTGTCCGCCGCGGCGGACTTGTCGTTCGGCAGGGCAGGGGTCGGCGAGGCCACGGCTGTTTTTTCCGAAGTGGGCGAGCGCATCCCGGCGCTCGCATTCGGCGACGGACGCAATGCGACAAGAGCGGCAATCGCGATGGCGACGGCCGCCAGCCCGATCCATGCCGCCGCCGGGACGCCGCGGGCTGCGTTCGTCGTGGCACGGGTCTCCTGACCCGTGTTTTCCGAACTCACGGGTCGGGAGACCCGTGCCACTCCATCATCGGCGAGCAACGCCTTCACCCGCCCGGCAAACGCCTCCGTCGCCGTGCCGCCCGTCAGCCGCGTCCACTGTACCGAGAGAAAGACCTCCGGCACGAGCGCCTCGCGCTCGCCCGTTTCATCGATCGCCACGGGCACGAGAAACGGCGTGCCGCGCGCAATGAGGCGCGAGCGCTCCTCGGCAAGGTGCCATTCGAGGCGGAAGTACCCCTCGCGGCGGCGCTGGGTGTTTTGGGAAATCACCGGCAGGAACAGCGCGCAGTCGCGGATTTGCTGTTTGATCTTCGCGTCCCAGGTGTCGCCACCGCGGAGTTCGCTCTCGTCGAACCACACCTCGAGTCCGGCGGAGCGCAACGCCTCGGCGATGCGGCGCGCCGCCACGGCATCGTCGTGCGAGTAGCTCACGAACACGGCGCGTGGCGCGGCGGACGGGTTGGTGGGAATATCGGCCATGGACCGGGAAGAAAATGCGTTTGCGAGCGACCGTTTGCCAGCGCGAAAAGGTGCCGTCACGTGCGGCGACCTTGCGCCAATCCGCCTTTGACTCCTCGGCTGCGACGAACACATTCATCGCCATGCCGCCGGAAAACCTCGCTATAGAATTGCTGACCGTGGAGGACTACCGCGCCACGCCGGAGGGGACGCGGTACCAACTCATCGAAGGAGAACTCATCATGGCCCCAGCTCCAGATTTGCACCACCAGCGAATCGCGAGGAACCTGACCGAGGTGCTTTCGCGTTTGGTCGCCGAAAAAATCTGGGCGAAATCTTGCCGGCACCGTTTGACGTTTTTCTTTCGGAACACGATGTGGTGCAGCCAGACTTGTTGTTTGTGGCCAGGGCAAATCTCGGCATCCTCAGTGACGATGGCGCCCACGGTGCGCCCGACCTGGTGATCGAGGTCTTGTCATCGTCCACCGCCCAGCTTGACAAGAAGCGCAAGCGGCTGATTTACGCCCGCGCTGGCGTGAAGGAACTCTGGCTCGTCGATCCGCTGTTGCTGCAAATCCAGCGCTACGATTTCGCCCGCGACGTCGCGAGACCGGTGCAGCTGATCGAGGAAGTCGAGACGTTTTCGACCCCGCTGCTCCCGGGGCTGACGCTCTCGGCTGCGGAATTTTTCAGGCGCTGAGTAGTGCACGAGGCGTCCCGCCTCGTTTCCCCAAACCACGAGGCGGGACGCCTCGTCCACGACTGGGCGGCACCTTGAATTCTTGGCAGAGGAATGGGTGGCAAGGGAATGAAAGGCCGGGGAATTATTCCTCTGCCACCGATTCCTTTGCCACCCATTCCACTGCCAAAGATTCAGGACCCGGGCTGAAGGCGCTCAAGCAGGGATTGGCGCGACGACTGCCGCTCCGCTCAAAACAGCGGCGCGTTGTTCTTCGGGTCGTTGATGAGCGCCTCGAAGCGCGGGTCGCCGCGGAGCGGTGCATACCAGAGGCTGCGGCGCATCACGTTCACGTTGGGGCCTACGGGTTTTCCCACCAGCCGCTGTAATTCGCGCAGCGCGGTCTCCTTGTCGTCGGTCCACGCGCAGATGATGGCGCGCGTGAGGCTGTAGGCCGTGCCCCAACTCGCATCGTCGGCCTCGCTTAGCGCTTTGGTGCCGCGCAACGCGGCCGCCGAGGCCTCGGCCTTGTTGCCGAGCAACGCTTCGAGTGTAGCGAGATTAAGCCAATGTGACGCGTAGGCGGGATGTCCTTCGCTCGCAGCGCGAATTTCCGTTGTGATGGCCTGCACGCGTTCGCGCAACGGCTCCAACTCGCCCGCGAACGACAGCGCGAGGGGTTCGTCCCGCAGATCCGTAATGCGCGAGCCACGGGCTTCTTTCTTTGCGATCCGGATCGTCCCGGCCTTGTCTCCCGACAGGATCAGCCACGTGCGCTGGTAGAACGTGCCGAGCGACGAGCTCGCCTGGTCGGGGGTCAACCCCGCGAGGAAAGCCTCGATTTCCGCCGACGATCCCGTGGCCAAAAAAGAAACCCGGGCCAGTTCGAACGCAAAGCGCAGGTCACCCTCGGGCCCCAGCGCAACGAGGCGGCGGGATTTTTCGCGCGCTGCGGGAAAACGCCGGCACAAGACGAGAGTGTCGCGCAAATCCTCGAGGTTGCGCAGATCCGCCGGATCCAGCTTGGCGACCATCTCGAAATTTTCGATGGCCTCGCGCCACCGGCCGAGCTTCCGGCACACAATGCCCATCGAATACCAGCCCGCAGGATCGTGCGGATGGGCCGGCGGAATCTGCTCCCACACCTTGGCGGCTTCGACGAATTTTCCCTCGCAGCGATAGAGAAATTCACCGCGCGCCTTCTGCACGTCCACCGAGTCGGGCGCGAGTCGCTGGGCGGCTTCGAGCGCCTTTAGGGCGGCGTCACGGATTGCCGGCTGACCCTGGTCCGCGGCCGCGCCGCTGTGAAACCGCAACGCCCGCACCGCCGCGAGTTCCGCCCAGGCGGTCACGAACTGCGGGTCAATTCCCACCGCCTGCTCGAGCAACTCCTGCACGTGCGGCAGTTGATTGTGATAGGTGAGAATCGGACCGTGCTGAATTCCACGGGCCTTTACGAAGAGATCGTAGGCGGCCAGGTTGCGCGTCGGTCGCGTTTCGACGCGTTTCTTTTCCTCTGGAGAAAGCGTCGCTTTCAATGATGCCGCGATTTCCTGGGCGAGCTCCGACTGGATCGCGAAGATGTCGTCGACAGGCCGATTGTATTCCTTGGCCCACACATGTTCGTCGTTCGGCGCTTTGATCAACGTGGCCGTCACCCGAACCTTGGAGCCCGCCCGGCGCACGGAACCGTTCATGAGATAGCGCACGCGGAGCTCTTCCGCGATCTCGCGATTGCTTTTCTTGCTGTCGCGATAGCGCACCGCCGTGGTGCGCGGCACCACGCGCAATTCGCGCACGCCGACGAGTTGCGTGACGATGTCTTCGTGCACGCCGTCGGCAAAGCCGTCGCGGTCGTCGCTCAGGTTGGCAAACGGCATCACGACCAGCGCCTTGTCCTCGAGCGCGGCGGGTGCCGCCGGAGATCCCGCTGGAGGTGGGCGCGTCCCTGCGCCCGCATTCTGCGTCGGGCGCAGCGCAACAAACGCGGCGACGGCGACGATGGCAGCAAATCCAATCCAAGCCGCCGCCGGGACGCGGCGGGCTGCGTTCGTCGTGGCACGGGTCTCCTGACCCGTGTTTTCCGGACTCACGGGTCGGGAGACCCGTGCCACTCCATCCTCCGCAAGCAGCGCTTTCACCTGTTCCGCAAACGCCGGTAACGCGGGATCCTCAACCTCCGGGCGCGCATGTCCGCCGTAGCCCAAAGGGCGTAGGCGCGTCCACTGCACGCTCAGAAAAACCTCCGGCACGAGCGCGCCGCGCTCGGCGACGTCGTCGATGGCGACGGGCACGAGAAACGGCGTGCCGCGCGCGATCAGCCGCGACCGCTCCTCGGCAAGGTGCCATTCGAGGCGGAAGTACCCCTCGCGGCGGCGCTGGGTGTTTTGCGAAATCACCGGCAGGAACAGCGCGCAGTCGCGGATTTGCTGTTTGATCTTGGCGTCCCACGTGTCGCCGCCGCGCAGCTCGTTCTCGTCGAACCACACTTCGAGTCCGCGGGAGCGCAGCGCCTCGGCGATGCGGCGCGCCGCCACGGCATCGTCGTGCGAATAGCTCACGAACACGGCGCGGGGCGCGGCGGGTGAGGTGGAAGGGGCGTCGGACATGAAACGGTCGATGAATGCGGTCGCACCGAGGTGCTTGCCAGTCGAAAGTGCGGCTTCGACGGGACTCCCGGTTGAAGGCTGGTTGTTTGCGGGTTGCCCCAATGAGGCGGGCTCTCCCGTGTCGGCCCACTTCGCCAAGGAGTTTGAAAGGCAGGGACCTCCCACAGATTCAGAAAGACCACAGATGCTGAGTCAGAAGACCGGCCATCTGCGGTCTCTCTGAATCTGCGGGAGGCCAAAAAAGGATCCAAGACCAGGCCCACAACAGAGGAATGGGGACAGAGGAATTAAACCCCAATCCTCCTGCCCGGTTCGGGCATGCTTAACGAATGAAACTGCACGCGGGCAGAGACAATTCATTTTGCCGCAAAAAAACGCAGAAGGCACAAAAAGGAGCGGCTCGGGTTTTGCGCATCTGGTGCTTTTTGCGGCTAACGCTTTTCGGGTCGTTTGGCTTGCCTGCCGGAGGCGGGCTGCGGCCCCAGCGCGGAGTCGGGAAAATTCCGTGCGTGTGAATACGAACACTTCGGGATTGTCCGCCACGCGGGAACGGGAATGCTCTTGGCGCTTTCCCTCACCGTGGCTGATACCCGTTTGCCAATGAAGACTCGTCTGTTGCTTGCATGCGCTGCGCTCCTGTTGGCACAGCCGGCGGTTGCGCAGCCGGCAATGCCACCGCCATTGCCCGCGCAGATCGAATTCAACCGCGACGTGCGGCCAGTTCTCTCGGACAAGTGCTTTCAATGCCACGGCCCCGACGCGTCCCACCGCAAGGGCAAGCTCCGGCTCGATGTGCGCGAAGAAGCGCTCGCGCGCGAGGCGTTCATCCCCGGCCGGCCGGCCGACAGCGAACTGATCCTCCGCATCAACGCGAAGGAGGAAGACGAGGCCATGCCGCCGCCCGACTCGCACAAGAAACTCTCCGCGCGCGACAAGACCGTCCTCGAGCTTTGGATCAAGCAGGGCGCCGCTTACCAGAAACACTGGTCCTACGAACCGCCGGTCCGGCCGCCAATACCCGCGTTTAGCGCCACGCGGAAAGACGGAGAGACGGAGAGACAGAGGGACGGAGAGGATACGTCGGTTCGTTCTCCCTCGCTCTCCGTCTCTCCTTCTCCCGGTCTTGCCACGAATCCGATCGACACCTTCGTCCTCGCCAGGCTCGCCGAGGTCGGCCTCAAGTCCTCGCCCGAGGCCGATCGGCGCACACTGATCCGGCGGCTTTATTCCGATCTGCTCGGCCTGCCTCCGACACCGGCGGAGGTGGTGGCGTTTGAAAACGACACTTCGCCCGGCGCCTACGCGCAGCTCGTCGACCGCGTGCTGGCGAACCCGCATTACGGCGAGCGCATGGCGATCGGCTGGCTCGATGTGGTGCGCTACGGAGATACCATCGGCTACCACAGCGACAACCCCCGCAACGTCTGGCCCTACCGCGACTGGGTGATCGAGAGTTTCAACGACAACAAACGCTTCGATCGTTTCACGCTCGAACAGATCGCGGGGGATCTCCTGCCGGACGCGAACCAGGAGACGCGCGTCGGCTCGGCGTTCAATCGGCTGCTGCTGTCCACGGAGGAGGGCGGGGCCCAGCCGAAGGACTACGAAGTGCGCATGATGACCGATCGCATTCGCGCGATTGGCGCCGCGTGGCTCGGGCAGACTACCGGGTGCGCCCAATGCCACGACCACAAATTCGATCCGTTCACCACGCGCGACTACTACGCGCTCGGGGCGTTTTTCGCCGATGTGAAGGAAGCCGCGACGGGACGCCGGGAAGACGGTATGCTGGTCGCGACGCCGGAGCAGCAGGCGCGGTTGGCGCAGCTCGAGGCGGCGGTCAAGGCGGCGGCAAACAAAGTCGCGGCACTGGCGCCGCAGCTTGACGCGGCCCAGGCCGAGTGGGAGTCCGGCGCCGATGCTGTGCCAGCGGTCAAAGGCGCGGCGCGCGAAGTGGCGGTGGCGATGAAAAAGAACGCGGCGAAGCGCACCGCGAAGGAAAAGCAGACCGTGCGCACCCACTTTCGCGCCAACGTGAGCACCGCCGGCCGCGCGGAACTCGATGCTCTCGCCGCCGCGGAGCAGGCCCGTAAAGCCTACCACGATGAACTGCCGAAGTGCCTGGTGACGGAGTCCGCGCGAGCGAAGCGTGTCGTACGAATTCTGCCGCGGGGCAACTGGATGGATGAGTCGGGTGAGATCGTGAAACCGGCGCTGCCCCGCTACCTCCCGCAGCCGGACTTCGGCGACCGCGAACCCACCCGGCTCGATCTGGCGCGGTGGCTCGTGTCGCGCGGGAATCCGCTCACCGCGCGCACGGTGGTGAACCGGTTCTGGAAGCAATTTTTCGGCACGGGCCTGAGCCGCGTCCTCGACGACCTCGGCGCGCAGGGCGAACCGCCCCTCAACGCTCCGCTCCTCGACTGGCTGGCGTGCGAGTTCATGGACCGCGGGTGGGACGTCAAACACCTCGTGCGGACGCTCGTGACGAGCGCGACATACCGCCAGGTCTCGACCGCCACACCGGAGCAACTCGCCGCCGATCCTTACAATCGCGAGCATGCGCGGCAGAGCCGCTACCGGGTCGACGCCGAACTCGTGCGCGACAACGCCCTCGCCGTCGCCGGCCTGCTTTCGCCCCGGATTGGCGGCCCGAGCATCAAGCCCTACCAGCCGGCGCGTTATTGGGAGAACCTGAATTTTCCGACGCGCGAATATGTCCCGGATGATGGCGAAGCACAGTATCGGCGCGGCCTGTACGTCTGGTGGCAGCGCACCTATCTGCACCCGAGCCTGCTCGCCTTCGACGCGCCCAGCCGCGAGGAGTGTGCGGCCGAGCGCAACCGTTCCAACCTGCCCCAGCAGGCCCTCGTGTTGCTCAACGATCCGACGTACGTCGAAGCCGCCCGCGCCTTCGCGGCACGGATCCTCGCCGAGGGCGGCGCGGCGACGGAGCAACGCCTGACCTGGGCGTGGCGCCGCGCCCTGCAGCGAGCGCCGCGTGCCGAGGAAGTGCGGACCATGCGGTCGTTGCTGGACGAGCAGATCGGGGTTTATCGTGCGGACCCCGGCGCAGCGGATTCCCTGCTAGCCACGGGCGCCAGCGCGGTGCCGCCGGCCGTCGACAAAGCGGAACTCGCCGCGTGGACGCACGTGGCGCGGGTGTTGCTCAACCTCCACGAATTCGTGACGCGCTCGTGAATCACCGAGCCATACTTTGCGCCCCAACGGGGCGACATTCGATAGCCCGGGGCGCAGCCCCGGGTGAAATATTGTGGAAGGAATCTTGCGCCCTGATGGGGCGCGACTCCGGTCGTTTCGCCCATTCAGGGCTTGGCTATTTGGTGACTTTTTTTCCCGGAGCGTTGCCCCGGGCTATCAAATCTCGCCCCGTTGGGGCGAAAGTCTCTGCGCGTGCCCTGGCGGCCCATTCCACCGACGCCGACGTCGCTTTCGTTCTTCGTTGATCATGAGATTTCCCACATATTCCCACCACACCCGTCGCGCGTTTCTTGGACGGGTCACGCAGGGCGTCGGGGCCGTCGCGCTGGCCTCGCTGCTCAAGGGACCGGCACTGCATGCCGCGCCGTCCCGGGGCGTGATTCATCCGCTACCGCTCCCGCAGAAGGCGAAGCGGGTGATCTGGCTGACGATGGCGGGCGGGCCGTCGCAGTTCGAGACGTTTGACCCGAAACCGCGGCTGGCCGAGATGCACGGGCAGCCGATGCCGGAGAGCCTCACCAAGGGCCAGCAGCTTGCGCAGTTGCAGGGGCAGGAATTGTTCTGCCACGCGCCGCAGTTTCCTTTCGCCAAGTTTGGGAAAAACCAGACGGAGATCTGCTCGCTCTTTCCGCATCTCGGCGCGGTGGTCGACGACCTGTGTGTGATCCGCTCGATGACGACGGATGCGATCAATCACGATCCCGCGCACATGTTCATGAACACCGGTTCGCAGATCGCCGGGCGCCCGAGCATGGGCGCGTGGGTGAATTACGGCCTCGGGAGTGAGGCGGAAAACCTGCCCGGGTTCGTGGTGATGGTCTCGACCGGGCCGGGCCGTTCGCCGCAGCCGATCGCGGTGCGCCAGTGGAGCAGCGGGTTTTTGCCGAGCCGGTTTCAGGGCGTGCAATTTCACAGCCGGGGCGACGCCGTGCACTATCTTGGCAACCCGGGACACATCGCGCGCGAGCAGCAGGGCGCCGACATCCGCGCGATCAATTCGCTCAACCGCCAGCACGAGGCGTTCGTGCACGATCCCGAGATCGCGACCCGCATCGCGCAGTACGAGATGGCGTTTCAGATGCAGGCGAGCGTGCCCGAGCTCATGGACCTGCGCGGAGAGGACGCGCGGACGCTGGAACTTTACGGCTGCACGCCGGGCGACGGATCGTTTGCCTCCAACTGCCTGCTGGCCCGTCGCCTCGCCGAGCGCGGCGTGCGGTTCATCCAGTTGTATCATCGCGACTGGGACCACCACAGTCAGCTGCGCGAAGAGATGCCGGTGAAGGCGAAGGAGACCGATCAGGCGTCGGCGGCGCTCATCACGGACCTGAAGCAGCGCGGCCTGCTCGACGACACGCTGGTGGTGTGGACGGGCGAGTTTGGCCGCACACCAATGGCCCAAGCGACGAAGGGCACGACCGGCCGCGACCACCACAACAAGGCGATGTCGATGTGGCTGGCCGGCGCGGGCATTCGCCGCGGGATGGTGTACGGCGCAACGGACGACCTCGGCTATGCCGCGGTGGAAAACATCTGCACCGTGCACGACCTGCACGCCACGATGCTGCAGCAGCTCGGCATCCAGCACGATGCCTTCAGCGTGAAGTTTCAGGGTCTCGACGCCAAACTCACCGGCGTCGAGGGAGCGAATGTCATTACTGGTATCCTGGGTTGAAAGCCCGGGGTGGGGTGGCGCCCTTGCGCCAGTTCGTGGCTGGAACAGTTGAGATTAATTTCTCCGGCCCGTCTCCGTGTCGGGTCCGTCGTATGATGGGGGAGCATCTCCGAGTTCTGTTGGCCGCGGCCCGGATGCTGGGACGGGTGCGCGTGCGGAGCCGTTCTGGGGAGAGATTCGTGCGACAGGCGACCACTGCCGGAACCCTGGAGGCGAGTAGCCGCGATGATTTCCGGGCGCGACTCAGGCACCTTCACGGCCAAATGCGTGTCTCTGACCCGGATATTTCCCAACGCGGCAACCGCAACCGCAGGAATCAAACCGCTGGTCACAGAGGTCACTGAGGCCCGGCAGGAGGTCACAGAGAATACCACCGGAAAAGAACGCCCGCTCCTCCGCTCTGTGGCCTCTCTTTTCCCTCCGTGATCTCGG
>SXSC01000315.1 GCA_005792355.1 Opitutaceae bacterium | reverse complement strand
CTTTCTTGGTGGATTTATGTGAGGACATCCCCGCCAGCCTTGTCTCGGCGCCCACGTTCGCCCATCGTCCCGTGGTCCCCATGTGTCACGCCCGCTCACTCGCTCCCGTACCCCGGCGCCGCGCAGCGGCTTCGTTCAACAGCCCGTTGGGGCCAACGGGCTCCACCGCTCATTGAATCGTTCTGGCTTGGCATCTGTGGTCTCTCTGAATCTGAGGGAGGTCCTGCATTTCTCTGTCCCCATTCCTCGGTCACATCGCTGCGATCGGATGGCGTCTGCTCCTTCGTCACTCGAAACCCCAACGCCGATCCGATTTGCCTGGCCCGCCAAATCGACCAAACAAGGATGCGCTGGTCACACAGCGGTAACATTTCCCCGCCAAGGTAGCCCTCGTAATCAACCACCCAACGAAGGCACCCCTCATGAAAACATCGTTTCTGTCCCAGGTCCGGGTCTTGCTCGTCGCAGCGGTCCTGCCGCTCGTCGCGGCCACCGCAACCACCGCCGCCGAATCGCCGTCGCTCCTCCTGCAAAAGGGCATCTACGCCGAGGAGGTCGAGCGCAATCTCGATTCGGCGATTAAGATCTACGAACAAATCGCCGCCGAGTCCGCCGCCAACCGCTCGGTCGTCGCGCAGGCGCAGTATCGGCTCGCGGTGTGTTATCAGAAACAGGGGAAGAAGGAGCTGGCGATCAGCACATTCAATGACGTGCTGAAGCAGTTCCCCAGCGACGTGACGCTCGGACAGAAAGCTCGTGAAGCGCTTGCGCAACTCGGGCAGACTCCATCCGACGATTTGAAGATCCGACGGCTTGCGAGCGTCGACGGGACTCCCGTGGGCAGTGTAACGCCGGATGGTCGGTTCATCATTTATCAACCGAGTGTCCGCCCGATGGATCGATCGATCTACGAAATCGCGACCGGAAGAATCTGGGCCACGCTGAAGGGAGATCCCGAGAACACCGTGCGTGGGGTCTACTTTTCGCCGGATGGCCGGCGCACTTCGTATCGCTATGCGGGTGTGATTTACGTGGTTGGCATCGATGGCGCAGACCCGAAACCGGTTTATCGGATGGATAAGGATACACGCGCCATGCCATTCGGATGGTCAGACGATCGGACAATACTGGTCAACTGGTGGTCGGGCGAAAAGTGGACGAATGGCACCACGAAGTTTGTTGGGAAATTGGATATCGAGACGGGAGTGCTAAAGGAAATTGGACGACTGCCCGCTCATGAAGAGGACTGGAGCTGGGCGGTCTCAAGCGATGGACGTTACGTCGCGTTGGTGGTCCAGCACAATCCGACTGGTCCGACGCAACTTTGGGCGCTCGAACTCAATTCTGGTCGTGTCCACTCGTTGGTCGAAAATGAAGTGAATGGTTTGGAGGGGTGGTTCGGTGCGAACGCGGTTTTCACACGCCAAAATGACCGTGTTCAAGAAATGTGGATGATTGCCGTCAGGGATGGGAAACCTGCCGGTGAGCCAAATTTGGTGAGGAGCGACTTGCGCACCGCCAATCTGTGCGGCGTGATCAAAGACGGCAGCGTCTACTATTCGGAGAGACCGTCACCGTCAGCTTCGGCCACGACAGAATTGTGGGTGATAGAACGGTTCCTTGCGACGAACGCAGCGCCAAAAAATTATTTGATGGGGGTCGGAATTCGGGAGGAGATTCGCGCGGGTGAAAATGCAGTATTTGATCCAAAATTTGGTGTGTCGGCAACCGTGCCTTCCGGTTGGGTGATCAGAGGAGCGACCCAGAGTATTAGTTCCTATTACGGTCGACGGACGATTTATCTGTCGATTCCAGGAGTCGCTCACAGCCAAGTCGTCATGTCCTATGGGCCGCGCACCGGGTTTCCAGCGATCGCTCACTCCACGCCGCCCTCGTCAGACCAAATAGCGGCCCAACTTGAGGAGGCTGCTTGTCGGCGGACGGCGGGGGCGGGCAAAAGTAATCCGGACTTCAAGTTCCGAAAAGGCACGTTGGTTGCGCGCTCGATCGGCAATAACTGGGTCTTCAGTGGAGTCGCCGATTTCACCGAAAAGGAAAAGGCGTGGGTGATGTGTTTTTCGCTTCACCTTAGCGAGACCAGCCGCGTGAGCGCCGACTTGCGGGTTGAACCCAATGACTTGGATACGACGCTGCCAGAGCTCAGGCGACTGACAGACACGATTCAATTGCGGTAATCAAGCACGCAGCGCGAATCGCTCGGCAGCTTCACAAAACGTGCATTTTAACCGAAATCACAGTGCGGAGCCGATGGTCGTCCTGCTCGTGTTCGCCGCGCTCGTGCCGGCGGTGGCGGTGCTGTGGTTCATGACGGTGGCGATGCGCAATGAGCGGCTCGCGGTGCACGCGCGGCTCACGGAGCCGGGCATCGGGTCAGCCGGTTCCTTCGAGGGCTTTTTTAATCCACGCGGGATTGCGGCGGCAATCGAGCACACGATACACGACGGCTTCACCAATGATGACGCGATAGTAAACGGCGCAGGGAAACCGCCGCGCCAACAGGCGATGGTAACCGAATCGAATCGGGTGAATGCCGGCGTGCTGCTCCAGCGAGTCGATTTCCGAAAACAGGCTGTCGAAGAAATAGCTGCCGACGCCTGCTTGCTGACGATCGTAGAATCGGCGCCCATTGGCCAAATCGTCGAGCGCCGGGCGAAGGATCCGGACCTTCATTCAAAACGCTTCCGGAGTTCCTTCTTGGCCTCGTCCCAATCCACGGCCTCAACCCGCCCTGCGGCAAAATCCGCCTCGGTCTTGCGCAGTTCCTCGCCGTGCCAGGCGGGGCTTTCAATTGCGTCGTCTTCGGCCGCAAGATCACTCCAAAGCGCCTCGATAATCTCCAGCTTTTCGGTGCGTGAAAGTTTGTGCAGCTCGGCCGTGCTCATGCGCGAAACCCTAGCCAACTTGGAGGGCGCCGCAAGCGTTCAATCGTGAGGAGCGAATTGAAAATCCCGTTTATCAAATCCAACGGCGGAGAGCAAAGTCCGGCGTCGCTGATGGCGGCGCTGGTGCTCGTCGCGCTCGTGCCGGCGGTGGGTGTGCTGTGGTTCATGTCGGTCGCGATGCGCAACGAGCGGCTCGCGGTGCATGCGCGGCTCACGGCGGTTTACGCGAATCAGATCGCCTCGTTGCCGCCGCGCGTGACTGCGTTCTTGCGCGAACGGCAGGTGGCGTTGTCGGCGCACGCGGGCGGCGCACCGGCGGAAACGTTCGCCTCGATCGTGCGGGCGAAGCTCGCGGATGGCGTGATCGTGACGGATGCCACGGGGAAGGTGCTTTATCCTTCAGCGGCGACGGCAGCGGGCGCCGAGGTGCGTATCGAGGAAAGCGCGGAGTGGGCGCGGGCGCGGGAGTTGGAGTTTCAGAAGAACGATTTGGCGGGCGCGGCGGAAATCTATGGGCGCATCGTGGAGTCGAGTCGCGAGGCGACTGCGCGGGCGCGGGCGATGCAGGCGCAGGCAGTGTGCTGGTTGAAGGCGGGCGAGACGGAGCGCGCGCTCGCGCGACTGGCGGAACTGGCGGGCGATGCGAATCTGCGCCACGCGGTGGGCGCGCAGGGCGCGTTGATCGGGCCGGATGCGCAGTTGTTGATGCTGAAAACGTTGGGCCACGAGGTAGGGACGGCTCTCCGAGCCGTCCGTGACTCGGGAAACGGACGCCTCGGAGAGGCGTCCCTACCACGGCGGACGTTCGACAATTTGGTCGCGCGGTTGAACGACTATGCGAACGCCGGACTGCCGGCGACTCAGCGACGGTTTCTGATGCATGAGGTGACTCAGGAATGGAGCCGTGGCGCCCCCGCCGCGGAGGTCGAACGAAACGCGGCGAGGGCGCCGCGTCTCCAACAAGCATCGGATGGCGCTACGTTTCCCACGCTCGCCGCGGAAGATCTCTCGGCCGACTACCTCGATCACCTCGTAGCTGCGAGCGCCAGCGAGCGGGCCGCGGACCACTCGCTGGCGCTCGCGGCTACGGGAATGCCAAAGGTCTGGCGGCTGCCAAGCGCCGAGCGCACGATCGTCGCGCTGTGGCGCGAAGAGCGGCTGCGAACGGAACTCGCGCAGCACCTCGAAGCGTTCGCGTTGCCTGATGTGCGCGTGAGCGTGCTGGCGCCGGGCGAGGCGGCGACGACGAAGAAGATGCCCGTGCCGCCGCAGGACGCGGGCGAACTTCTCCCCGGCTGGCGGCTCGCGCTGGATTTCCGCAACGGCGATCCGCTGGCGGAGGCCTCGGCACGGCAGACGCGGTTTTATCTGTGGATGGGCGTGGGCGTCGTCGCGATCATCGGCGTGCTGGCGGTGATGGTGGCGCGCTACGTGGCCGCGCAGGTGCGGCTCGCACGACTGAAGGACGATCTGGTCTCCACGGTGTCGCACGAGCTGAAGACGCCGGTCGCGTCGATGCGGGTGCTGCTCGACACGCTGTCCGCCGGGCGAGAGCGCGACGAAGCGCACCGGCAGCGCTACCTGCATCTGGCCACGAAGGAAAACCAACGGCTCGGCCATCTCGTCGAGAATTTTCTGGTGTTTTCGCGCCTGGAGCGCGGTCAGCAGCAGTTTGTTTTCACGGCGCTGTCGCCGCAGGAATTGGTGCGGACCGCCGTCGATGCCGGCGGTGAAAAATTCACGGCGCCGGATTGCCAGCTCACCACGCAGTTCGCGCCCGCCCTGCCGGCGATCCGCGGCGATGCCGACGCGCTCTCCACGGTGCTCGTCAACCTGCTCGACAACGCCTGCAAATACACGAATGGCGAAAAACACATCGAGGTGAGAGCCTACGCCGAAGGGGAGCAGGTGGTCTTTGCGGTGACGGATAACGGCATTGGCATCGCGCCGGAGGAACAGAGGAAAATTTTCGGTCGCTTTTACCAGGTCGACCAAAGCCTGACGCGGCAGCGGGGCGGCTGCGGCTTGGGGCTCAGCATCGTGCAGTCCATCGTCCGGGCGCATGGCGGAGTAGTGGAGGTCGAGAGCGAGCCCGGCAAAGGAAGCACGTTCCGGGTGAAGATTCCTATCCTCAGAAAGGAGATTCTGTCACAGAGAACACAGAGCTCGGAAAGAGAGCACAAAGCGGAAGGCATTGCTCCGTGACCTCGGATTGGATCTCTGTGCCCTCTGTGACTCAATTCCCATGAGCGCTGACAAAATTTTGATCATCGAAGACGACCCGACGATGCAGGAGGCGTTGCGGGACAATTTCGAGTTTGGCGGCTACACCGTGCATCTCGCGGCCGATGGTCGGACGGGGCTCAAAGCCGTCCTGGCCCACCAGCCGGATCTGATCCTGCTGGATATCATGCTGGCCGGGATCAATGGCTTCGACCTGTGCCAGCGGATTCGGAGCGAGGGCCTCACGATCCCCCTCATCATGCTCTCGGCGTAGAGCCAGGAATCGGACATCGTCCGGGGCCTCAATCTTGGCGCCGACGATTACGTCAGCAAACCCTTCAGCATCGACGTGCTGCTGGCGCGCGTCAGTGCCTGCCTGCGCCGCCGGCATCAACCACCGGGTGGGGTGGTGGTGTTCGGCGACTGCCGCTTTGATCGGTCCGCCCTCAAGCTCTTCCGCCACGGCCACGAGGTTTTCCTCACGCCGAAAGAAATCCGCCTGCTGGATTATTTCGTGCGCAACGCCGGGCGGGTGCTGACGCGCCAGAAGATTCTAGACGGTGTCTGGGGCGAGGAGATCATCGTGACGGAGCGCAGCGTCGACCGCTGCGTCACCACCCTGCGGACCAAGATCGAACCGGAACCGCCCCACGGCCGGTTCATCAAGACGCTGCGCGATGTCGGGTATCGATTCGATCTGCCGTGAGCCGGGTTAATTCAGCCGGAGTGCGGTCTCACTCCGAAAAAGAAAACGCTGAAAAGGTGGAACCCGGCGGCGGCGGGCAAGCCGAAGGGATCGGTCCGCGGCCCGCTCACTCGCTCACCTTCCGCCGTCGGCTTTCGGACCAGCGGCGTTTTTCACATGTGTGTCGAGCCAGGTGATCATCTCCCAGAGAACATGCCGCCGTGACTCGCGGGCCGCGTAACCGTGATCTTCCAGCGGCAACTGCACATAGCGGGCATTGCCGCCCGCGGACTTGATCGCGGCAAACATGCGCTCCGACTGGATCGGAAAGGTTCCCGTGTTCGAGTCACGCATGCCATGGATCATGAGGATCGGTTCGTTGATCTTCGGCGCATGCGTGAAGGGCGACATCTGGTGATAAATTTCCGGGGCCTGCCAGTAGGTGCGCGGTTCCGCCTGGAATCCGAAGGGTGTCAGCGTCCGGTTGTAGGCGCCGCTGCGGGCGATGCCGGCGCGGAACAGATTGGTGTGCGCGAGCAGGTTGGCCGTCATGAACGCGCCGTAGGAATGCCCGCCGACCGCCATCCGGTTCCGATCGCCCACGCCCGCGCCGGCGAGATAGTCGACCGCCGCCGTGGCACTCGCGACCAATTGTTCGACGTAGCCGTCGTTCGGCTCCCGGCCGTCCTTGGCCACGATCGGCATCGTCGGGTCGTCCAGCACGCCGTAGCCCTGCGCCAGGAACAGGAGGTGATCCTGCCGCGCCGGACGGCGGAACTGCAGCGGGGAGCCGCTGAGCTGGTTGGCCCCGGCGGCGGTCAGGAACTCGTCGGGGTAGGCCCAGAGGAGAAAGGGCAGGGGGCCGTCGCGCGACTTGTCGTAACCGGGCGGCAGATACAGCTTCGCGCTCAGCTCGACCCCGTCACTGCGACGGTAGCGGACGAGTTCACCCTTCACCGTTGCAAACCACGGCGACGGTTCGGGCAGATCGGTCAACTGGCGGGCGTCCGGCTGGCGGAGTTCGCGCAGATAGAGATTGGGGCGCAGGGTGGGCGATTCGCGGGTGAAGACGATCCGGCGGGCCTCGGCATCGAGCACCTCCGAAAGATCCTCGTAGTGGGGCGGGGCGGACTGCCAGAGGCGCTCGGTCTTGAAGGTCTGCAGATCGAGGCGATCGAGGAACGGCCGCGCCCCGTCTTGGGCGGCGCCCGCACCCTCGAGATAGGCCCAGCGACCATCGGCGGACCGCAACGGCACCATGCGGTAGTCGGCTGGGTCGTACGTGAACACGAGCCGCCCGGGATCGGAGTAGCGATCCTCGGAATTGCGATCCCAGAGCAGTCGCGGGGCCTCGGCGGGTCTGGCGGGGTTGACGGCCCAGGTCTTCGTGCGGGCGGTGCGGGAGGAGCGTTCGGTGAGGAGCGCAAAGTCCGGCGTGCCCCAGGTGATGCCGCCGTAGCGAAGTTCGGTTTCGGCAAAGACCACCCGCTCCCCGGCAAACGGGGCGGCCAGCAGCGAAATGCGGTCACGCTTTGGCACCTTTTTCTGGGGATCGCCGTCATCCAGCGCCTCCAGCAACACCAGCGTCGCGGGCGCATCCGCGCGCCACGTGATGCCGCGGATTCCGGGGATGACCGCATCACGCGCGCTGGGGAGGTTCTCGCGCAGGGGCGATTCGTGCACCACGCGCACGAGTTGGCCGCTGCGTTTCCAGACCGCGGTCCGGGTGGCAAACGCGCCCATCGGCAGTTGGTACGAGTACGGGCGCAGGGTCGTGACGACCAACAGGTATTCACCGTCCGGTGACGATTGCGCGCTGTGAATGCCGGGCGCGCCGATCCGGGCGACCTTGCCGCTGGCGTCGACCGCGACAAGCTGGTTGGTGAAATAGTAGTCGAAGAGCGCCTCGTCGTGCGCGTCCTTCAGCAGGTTTTGAAAAGTGCGGCTCTGCGCGGCGCGGCCGGTCGCCTCCTGGATGATCGGCCCGGTCGGGACTTCGACCGGCTTCGGCGGCTCACCGCGATCGCCAACGATCGTGCGGACGATGAGCGGGGGACGGCCCCGGGTCCACGCCATGCCGCCATTGACGTGGTTGATCCGCACGCCCTCGACCTGGCGGGCGGTGGCGGCGCGGGTGTCGGCGATCCACAGGGTGACTCCCGCGCGGGTGGTCGCCGTGAAGGCCAGGTAACGGCCGTCGCGGGTGAAACTGAGTCCGCCGATTTTTCCCTGCAGGCCGGGGGTGGCGACCAGCCGATCGACGCCGGTGGTGGCATCGTAGAGATGGAGCGACATGGCGCCCTGCTGGATCGCGGCGTACGCGAGTTCGCTGTCGGTGGTCGAGTCGCGAACCGTGGCCGTGCTCAGAATCCGGCCGTCGCCCGGCGGCAGCAGGGTGCGTTCGATGCCGCCATCGATGTGCTGGAGGGTGATTTTGGTCATGCCGATGTTTTCGAGGCGGCTGTCCGGGTGCTGTTTGAAGCGTGAGCCGGCGAGGGAAAGCATCGGCTCGGCGAGTTCGGCGATTGTGACCTGATTGAGATCACGCTCCGTGATGATCACCCATTTCTTGTTGGCGCTGACCGATGCGCCGGGGGGCGGCGGTGCGTCGATGATGTCGAGCACGGCCGGCGGGGGAATCCGGTAGGAGGCGGTGGTGTTTAAGGCCGGGGCGAGCTGCCCGACAAGGGGAGAAGCGGCGAGGATCAGGACGAGGCAGTGCCTCAGTCGGCGATAATGGAGTGTGATGGCGGTGAGCATGGGAATCGGTGAAAAAAATCGCGTGGGGTGGGTGGCGGGTGGTAGGAAACGGAAACTTCAGGGGGAGAGTATCCGGCAGGGATCCAAGGAGACAGGCCTTTGGTCGCTCGCTGTCAAACATGAGGTTTTCGCGCGGCGCGAAAACCGAAAATTCCACTTTCTTTGTTCGGTTTTGGTTTCGGCGCTGTTTATCCTGTGAATCCACATGAACGATGACGCCACGCTCCTCCGTCGTTTCGCCGAAGCCGGCTCCGACGCCGCCTTCACCGAACTCGTCCACCGCCACGTCGATCTCGTCTACCGTGCGGCGCTCCGCCGCACTTCGGGCGACACCCATCGCGCGGCCGATGTCGCGCAACAGGTCTTCACCACCCTCGCCCGCGAAGCTCGCCAACTCGCCGGCCACGCGGTCCTCAGCGCGTGGCTCCATACGGCCACCCGTAACGCGGCCCTCAATCTCATGATCTCCGAGCAGCGCCGCGCGGCCCGCGAGCTCGCGGCGCAATCCCTCGCCCCCGCCACCGACTCCGCCGAGGAAGTTCCCCACTGGGAGCAGCTCCGACCGATCATCGACTCCGCCATCGACGATCTCGCGGAGCCCGACCGCACCGCCGTCGTACTCCGTTTCCTTGAGCAACGCCCCTTCTCCGAGGTTGGCTCCGCCCTCCGCGTCTCCGAAGACGCCGCCCGCGTTCGCACGACCCGCGCGCTCGACAAACTCCGCGAAGCCCTGGCCCGCCGCGGCATCACCTCCACCGCCGCCGCCCTCGGCGCCCTCGTGGCCGGCCAACCCCTCGCCTCCGCGCCGGCCGGCCTCGCCGCCACCCTCGCGGCCCGGGTCCTTGCCACCCTTGGGACCGCCACCGTCGCGACTATTTTTACCATGAAACTCCTCACCACCACCGCCCTCGGCGCCGTCATCGCCTTCGGAGCGGGAGCCTTGTTCGGCCTCAGTCGCGACTCCGAGGTTCCCCCGCCCGTCGAAATCCCGCAGCACTCGAAACTCATCGCCTCCCTGCGCCAGGAGAACCTCGCGCTGCGCACGCAGGTCGATCAACTCAACGTCCGCCTCGCGGCCCCGCTGCCAGTCGCAAAACCCGCCCCGCCGCCCGTGGCACCGGGCAAATCCCTCGGCGAACAGCAGCGCTCTATCCTGAACAACCTGCGCCAGATCGCCGCCGCCCGCGACCAGTTTTTACTCGAAAACACGCGCCTCCCGCGTTCTTCCAGCGAACTCGTGGGCTTCACCCGCTACATCAAACGTTATCTCCCGGTCGACGGCGAAGACTACCACAGCGTTTCCATGGATCCCAATCAACCGATGACCGTCACCTCGACCAGTGGAATCACGGTCACCTACGATCCGAACGGCACCACGACCACCCGCCCGGAACTCAGCCCGGAAATCCTCCGCACCGAGAAAATTGCCGAGGAAGCGCGTCGGGCTGACGCCCGGGTCGACGAGCTCGGCAAGAAGATCAATTTCCCTCACGGCATGAAGGCGGAAAAAGCCTACAGCGCGGCCAATGGCGGAAACTTTGCGCCCAGCATGGAGGCCCTGATCCCATATTTCGCGACTCCGCAGCTGGGCGCCGACTGGGTCGAGTTCATCGAAGCCGTAAAAGCGGCTGACGCCGCGCGGGCCCGGAAATCGCCCTGACCCCGATGGAACCGCGCTCAATAGGTTTTTGCAACCGTCAGTGAGACGTAACGCCCGCGGGGATCCTCGTAGCGGCTGTAAAAACCGGCGCCGGGATCGCTGCGGAAACGCGGGTCGCGATCAAAGAGGTTGCGGATGTTGACCGTCCACTTGGTGCCCCCGAGCCAATGGCGCCATCCGCGCTCACCCGTGCCGTAGGCGAAGGTGCGGGAGAGCTGCAGGTCACAGACCGTGGCGGAGCCGATGTGATCGCCATCCAGCCCCGAGGCCAGGGGGATGGACGGAGTGGGACGCGTCTGGTCAGTGTAGTACTTGTCGATGAAACGCCCGGTAAACGTGACGGCCCACGGCGCGCGGTTCCACCAGAGGGCGGTCTGGCCCTTCCATTTGATGGGTCCATTGACCCCGGTGCCGGCGATGGTGGCGATGTTGTTGATGCGGGCGCTGTGCGGACGGGCCTGCTGGACGAAACGATTGGTGAAGGTGGCCGCGGGAATGAGCTGCATCTCGCCGAGGCGGCTGCTGCGATCCGTAATCCGGAAGGTGCTGCGAAGGTCGATGGTCTCGATGTACGTCTGCGCCAGATTGATCTGCCGGAGATCGAGCTTGGTGATCGCACCCTTGGTGTAGCCGGAGCCGATGTCGGCCGGGGTCAGGGCGGCGCGCTCGATGCGTCCGGGAAAATCATCGGGAAAGTTGATTACGTTGACGGCCGTGGCGGCGCCGACGGCATCGAAACGCTTGGTCTCGCTGTAGGTGGCGGTGAGGCTGAAGCGTTCGCCGAGGAAGCTGGGGCGGAAGATGACGCCGAGGGCGCGGGTGCGGGAGAATTCGTTGCGCAGGTCGGGATTGCCGCCGGTGAAGTAGGTGGGGATGATGACGGCACCCGAGGTGTTGCCGCGGAACGGATCGACGAGGCTTACGCTGGTGTCGAGGATCGGCGGGGACGACAGAATCGAGGCGGCCGTCAGGGGCACCAAACCCTCGCTGAGCGAGGCGCGGAACGAAATGCCACCCTGGAAACCGACGATGCCGGCGATCGAGGTGATGTCACCGCCGCGACCGCGGTTGGTCCAGTTGCGGCGTACGCTGCCTTGCGCCTCGAGCGACTTAATTCTGGCCGACTGCACCCAGCCGGGAAGCCATTTGCGGCCAAAGACCGGGGCGACTGCCTCGACGGCGGCGGCCTTGGTCGTGCTGCCGGTGCGGTTGACCACGGCGGGCAGCGCCGGCGTGATGCCGATCATCTTGTCCATGTCCGGGCTGTGCGGGCTGAACTGACTGCTGTTGGCCTGCTCAGTGCGGACTTCACCGCGTAATTGGGTCAGGAGCGAGCCGGCGGGAAGATCGTAAACGGGGCCGGCGAGGCGGGGGTTCACCTGCGCGGTGCGCTGGTAATTGACGACGGCGCGGTTGAAGGCGAAGAGCCGGTTTACATCGGCCTGCGAGGTGGGGAACTGACTGCGGTCGGCGAGCGGGTTGAAAATGGCCCGGCGCTCGGCAAGCGAGGTGGGGGCGCGGGCGGCCACTTGGGCGGGCGTCGTTGGCAGGGGCAAATCGGTCAAAGCCAGGCGGGTGACAAAAGTCTGGAGGTAGTTGACCGGCACATACGCATCGGAGCCCTGGCGGGCATAGTCGCCGTTGACATCGAAGGTCCAGCTCCAGCGGGAGGTGAGCTTGCCCTTTACTCCCAGCGTAAGACTGACGCCGTTGCGCTCCTGCAGCGTGCTGGAGTCGGGGATGTCGCGCGGGTCGTAATAGACCCGCACCGGCACGCCGACGAAGCCCGGGGTGACGTTGGTGCGGAAGGGATTGAGCGGGTCGGTGGCGGAGAGGCCGAGGCCATAGGGGAAGCCGAGCGACGTCGGGAACGAGTAATTGTCGCGTTTCTGGGAGACGGTGACCTCAGCGTAGGCCTCCAGTTTGTCCTTGATGAAGGTGTGGTCGAGCGTGGCGGTGAACCCGTAGAGATCGGACGGCACGTAGAGCACCGTGCGGTTGCCGCGCCACTCGGCCTTTTCATTGAATTTTCCGGCGGTGGCGCTGAAAGAGGCGGGCGTGAGGTTGTTGCCGTTCTGGCCGGCGGGGATTTGCGCATACCACGCGGTGGGTGCGCCGGGGATGCCGAGCGGATGCGTGGACGAATCGCCCGAGAGGAGCGGCGTGCCGGGAGTGCCGGTGGCGAAGTCGGCCTTGATGTAGCCGGGCATGCCGGCGAACATGGTGTTCGCGTTGAGGACGATCGATTCGAAGGCGAGGACGTTGCCGCTGTTCGGCACGCGAATGGTGGAGGTGGGGCCGTAACGGTCGTAGGCGCGCTGGAGCGCCGACGACTCACCCATCGTGTACTTGTCCCGGTGGCTGTAGGACATCAGCAGCGTGAGGCTGGTGCGGCCCCGGTTGAAACTGCGGCTGTCGCGCACGCTCAGACCATATTCGGCGGCGGTGCCGCCGCGGGTGGAGGCGCCGTAGTTGAACGAAACTTCGCCGCCGGAAATGTCCTTGCGCAGGATGATATTGATGCCACCGCCGAGGGCGTTGCCGCCATAGATGGCGGCGGCCGCGGCGGAGAGGATCTCGATGCGCTCAATCGATGACGGCGGGATGCGGCTGATGTCGGAGGAGGCGCCGCTGGTAAGCCGGCGCCCGTTGATCAGCAACACGGTGTTGCCGTTGCCGAGGTTGCGCAGATTGACGTTGGACGAGGAGTAGGTGGTGCCGCCGGTGACACCGTTCTCCACCGTCTCGCGCTGGAGGTTGGTGCCGTAGTTGGTGACCTCGGTGACGTTGCGGAAAACCTCGTCCATGTTGGTCACGCCCATGCGCTCGATCTCGATGCGATCGATCACATTGAACGCGAGCGGCGCCTGCTCGTCGGTGCGGAAGATCGGCTTGTTGTGCAGCCCGTCGTCCTTGCGGTCGCTGACTTCGAACTTGTCGAGCTGGACGGTTTGACTGGCGGCGGAGGCGGCGGCAGTGGCCGACGGAGCCGGCGCGGTCTGGGATAACGCCGGCGCAGCGGTGACGAGCACGCTCGCCACGCTGAGCGCGACCCGAAGCCGCGATGGATTGGTTACGGTTTGCATGATGAGAGGGAGAAAAAACAGGCCAGGAGAATGATCGCCGCAAATGGAACGGAGCGCTTCATCGACGGCCGCGTCAGAGGCTCTTTTTCACCTGCAGGTAGATGAAGCGCTGGCGGGGGTCGTCGTAGCGGCTGTAAAAACCGGTGTTGTCGGTGTAGAACGGGGGCTCGGTGTCGAGGGCGTTGATGGCGCCGAGGCGGAATTCGCTCGCATTGAGCCAGCGTTTCCAGCCTTTCGCGCCCATCGCGCCTTCGGGGAATTTGTAACCGATCTGGACGTCGAAAAGCGTCGAGTGCGGAATCTTGGAGCCGTCGAGGCCGGACGCGGTCGGGAGCGCGGGCGTGACCGCGGTGGTCGAGGCATAGTAGGAGTTGGTGTATTTCATCGTCACACTCGCGAAGCGATTGCCCTTCTGCCAGACGAGGCTCGAATTGCCGCGGAATCGGATCGGGCTGTTCTGCACTCCGGCAAACTCGATGGCGCCCGTGCTCGCGCGCACCTTGGTCTTGTAATGATTGTAGTTCGTGAGCGCGGTGTTCCAGCTGAGCTGGCCGATGGTGTCGGCGGGCACGGGAAGGCGGTAGCTGGAGCGGATGTCGAAGCCGTTCTGCCACACGGACGCGAGGTTGATGCGCGAGAGGTCGAGCTTGGTGATGGCGCCGAGGAAACCATTGGAAATGTCGGTGGCGTTGGGCGTGGCGCGTTCGACCCGGCCCGTGTAGTCGTCGGGAAAGTTGAGCACGTCGGCAGTCGTGGGAGTGGAGACGCTATCGCGGCGCTTGGTCTCGAAGTAGTTCACCGTGAGCTGGAATCCCGCCATGAACCGTGGCCGGAGAATCACGCCGAAGCTCTTCGAGCGGCCGGCCTCGGTGCGCAGCAGCGGGTTGCCGCCGGAAATAAAGGTGGGGATCAAGGTGGGGGTTGCCGTGCCGCCCCGCCGCGGATCGGTGATGGACTGGTTGGAATTAGTCGTGGTGGTCGGCCTGGCGATGTTGGCCGCGGAGGTCGGCGTGAAGCCTTCCGTCAGCGAGGCGCGGAGCGTGACGTCGGGAATGATCGCGATGGAACCGGAAAGCGTGTTGGTGATCGTGTTGCGCGAATGGTTGGTGGTGTTCCAGCGGCGGCTGGCGCCGATTTCGGCCGCGTGAATCCCCCACTGGCGCCATTTCCGGCTGAAGACCGGAGCGGTGGTCTCGACGTAAACGGCCGGCGAGGTCTCGGACGACGGCGTGTAGGAAGGTTGCAGCGTCGACAGCCCGGTCGCCGCGGCCATGCCCGGTCCGATCGGGATGTATTGCGCGGTGCGTTGGTCGTCCCAGCGAATGTCGCCGCCGGTCGACATGCGCCACGGGCCGGCGGGCAACTGATGGAGATCGCCGACGAGGCGGAGGGCGACCTGGGCGTTGCGGTTATAAAACGAATTATGCCGATCGTAGATGAAGAGACTCGATTCGGTGGCGGCGCTGATCGGGTTGGTGTTGTGATCGGCGAAGAGGTTGTAGACCGCCCAGCGCGAGGCGAGCGAGGTGGGCGCGACGCCCGCCGGTGTGTCGGTGGTGCCGGCGCGGTTCAGGTACGTGCTAAGATTGTTCTGGGGATTATGCGCATCCGAGAAGAGGCGCTGGTATTGGCCCGAGACATCGAAGGTCCATTCCCAGTCGCGCCAGGTCTTGCCTTTGAAACCGAAGGTGAGGCGGGCGTCGTTGCGCGCCTGGAATGAACTCGGGTCGCGGATGTCCGGGGTGTCGAAGAGCACCGTGATCGGGATGCCCACGAAGCCGGGCGTGACCCCCGTGCGGAACGGGTTGAACGGATCGGTGGCCGTCATCGTGTGGGTCAGGAACTGCGGAAAGCTGTAATTCTGCCGCTGGTAGGCGACGTTGGACTCGAGGTAAAACGAGAGTTTGTCCTTGATGAACTCGTGCTCGAACTGGGCCTGAAACGCGTAGTTGTCCTGCGGGCGGTACAGCACGGAGCGGTTGTAGCGTGGCTCGAGATCGGCGGTGCCGGCGGTGGTCGTGAACGAGGCCGGCGTGAGCGCGGTGGCCGTCGCCGGGGTGAGGCCGTTGGGAATCGCGGCGTAGCGGGCGGTGGTGTTGCCGGGAATGTTGAGCCCGCCGGTCGCCGCGGAGATGAGGATGGTGCCGGGGGCGCCGGCGAACGCGCGAAGGGTGACGGTCTCGAACGGCGAGGTGCCGTTGGTGTTGCGAAAGGTGGTCGTGGGGCCATATTTCGCGTACGCCTTCTGCAGGTAGTCGCGCTGACCAAGGTAAACCGGCTCGCGCTTGCTGTAGTCGAGGGAGAGGGTGAGCTGCGACTTGCCGCCGTTAAACGTGCGGCCATCGAGGATGGTCGCGCGATATTCGGTGCCGCCACCCTGCGTGGAGGTGCCGAAATAGGTGGTGAGATCGCGCGTGCCATATTCCTTGCGCATGATGATGTTGACCGCGCCGCCGATCGCGCCGCCGCCGTAAATGGCGGACGCCGCCTCGGGCAAAATCTCGATGCGCTCAATCATGCCGAGCGGAATGCGGCTGATGTCGGGCCCGCCGACATTGCTGCCGGCCCCGAGCCGGCGGCCGTTGATGAGCACGACGGTCTGGGTGGTGCCGAAGCCGCGCAGATTGACCGCGGCGGTCGAGTAGGTCTGGCCACCGGAGACGCCCGGGTTGCCGACGGCGCTCTGGAGCACGTTGCCGTAATTGGTCGCCTCGGGCAGATTGCGGAAAAGCTCCTCCATGCTCGTCGCGCCCATGAGATCGATTTCCTTGCGATCGATCACGTTGTACGGGAGCGGCGCATCCTCGTCCGAGCGGAAGAGGCTCTTGTTATTGAGACCGTCCACCTTGTTCGTCGTGACCTCGAACTTGTCGAGGGTGACGGCCTTGGTGGCGGCGGCGGCGGAAGGGATCGGGGCGGTTTGGCAAAACGCCGGCGGAGCGGCGACGAGCAGGATGGCCGCGGGGAGGACGGCACGGAGCTGGGAGTGGATGCGAATGATGGGCATGGTGGGATTGGTGGAGTTCGGTAAAAAGGATAATGGCCGCCGTGTCACTTGATTCCAAGTTGGGCGAGCGCCGCGCGCAGCGCCGCCTCGTTCCAGCCGGAGGAGCGGTGGACAATGCGGCCATTCGCATCGATCAGGATGTTGGTCGGGCAGGAGTGGACGTCGTACGGCTTGAGGCTCGCGTAATCGGCGAGCACCGTGGTGCCGTATTTTGCCGGCCGGTCGCGGGATCGCGCTCGTAGCGCGGGCCGGCGAGCACGGTGGGAAACGTGAGCTTCGCGCCCGTCCAGATCGGCTCCGGGTTGAAAGCTAAAGTCGGCCGCGGATTGCGCCACGGTGCGATCAAGGGCGCGGATCTGGCTGTCGAAGACGAGCGGCTTGCCGTTGTTCGCGTCCGTCTGCACCAGGCGGCGGGCGAGGCCGTCCTTGCCGACGTAGAGTTTGTAGGTGATTGGATATCCGCCCTCGACCGCGAACTCGGCGCCGCGATACGATTCGCCCTCCCACGTCTCGTCGGGGAGCAGGCGCTTGCGGGGCGTCATCGGCAGCTCTTCGAACACTTTCGCTGTTGAGCCCGTCGCCAGGAGCACAAGGAGATCGTTGTGATACCAATGGTACCCGCCCGTGTCCGCGCTTACGGTGCCGGTCCGCTCGTAAGTCTTTTCCCTGACCGTGTAGATGGGCTGCCCGTCGGAGAGCGTGGTGTAGGTGCGTTGGCCGCCGCCTTCCTTCATCACGCTGCGAAAAAAATTCGGGCGCAAAAACGCGACCTGCGCAACGTCGGTGGCGGTCCGGGTGGCGCTGGTGTTCGTCCGCGACGCTTCACACCGGAAGCCCGACAGGGCCCGCGTCGCCCTCTCCACCTGCGCCAACAACCGGTCAACCGCCGCCGTGTCGTCCTGCGCCGACAGACGGAGCACCGGCGCCAGCAGGAGCGCCACGCGACACGCCGCCGGGAGGAGTTGTTTCTTGGTCGTCATGAGAGCAATGGCGGTCGCGGTTCAGCGCACCCAGCCGTGATATCGTTTGGGGAGATATTGGTGGGCGGTCTCCTTCCCGAGCGGGGCGAAGATCTTGGTGAACATCTCCCCGATCGCCCCACTGCGGAGGAACGCGGTGCCCTCGAGGGCCTGGCCAAGGGCCCGGGCCTTCGCCTCGCCCTCGAGCCCGGCCGTGTCGGCCAGCGCCCGCCGGCCGAAGGCGTCCGCGAGAATCGGTCGCGCGAGCCAGGAGGCGCGAAACCCCTCGCCGCAGGACAATTCAAACGGGTCCGGCAGCTCGTTCTCCATAATCAGGTGCAGCGCGCGGATCTGGCCCAGGGCACCCGCGGCGGGTTCGCGGGCGGTCGCGAGGCGCGCCGCGATCGCCTGCGCCGCCTTCGGATTGAGCGGCCGCAGATCGCCGAGATCGAAACGCGTGCCGGTGCGATGCGCCGCGATCATGGCCGCCAGCGCGTCGACCGCGGCGGCGTAGTCGGCGGCGGCCATCAGCTTCAGGGCCCGCAGGACCTGCAACTCCTGCAACGCCTCGCCGCGCAAGGTGCCGCTCGCGAGCAGCGCGTCGAGCTCGACGAGGGTGACCGTGTCGGGCTGGCCGTGTCCGCCCGCCCGCGCGTGCACGCCGTCGATGGCCGCCCGCCCGGCGAGAAATGCGAGGTAGCCGGTGCGATCGGTGGGATCGAGCCGGCGCACCTCCTCCAGCTGGTCGCGATAGAATCGCGTCACGAAACCGGCGGGCACCACGCCCAGGCCGTCGACCAGCGCCGCGGCGCGCGGCGCACCTTCGAGCCCGGCGGCTTTTTTCAGCGCCGCACCCAACACCGCGCCGCGCCGGCGCAAAGGCTCGAGATGCGCCCAGTAAGCCCGGGGATCGTTGATTTCGGGAAGGTAGGTGGTGCGCGCATACGGCAGGCCGTCGGGCGTCGCGAGCACGACGGAGGGGTACGTCTCGATTCCGTAGCGCTGCTGAAGCGCGCGGTACCGCTCCTTGCGGCCTGCGGGCATCTTCGACGTGGCGCGGCGCAGATCGTCGAGATCGACGAGGACAAAGTGCTTCCCGGCCTCGGCGATGAATTCAGGTTTCGAGGCGATGCGCTCCTTCAGCCACTTGCAGGGCGCGCACCAGTCGCTGCCGCCGAAATCGATCAGGAGATCTTTGCCGCTGCGGCGCGCCTCGGCCTGCGCCGGCTCAAACTCCTCGTGCCACGCCTCGGCTGCGGCCAGCGGAAAGGCGCCGGCCAGCAGGAGCAACGTACAAACGGACCGTCGGGTGAATTCTTTCATGGGATGGGAAAACGGGGCAACGGATCGGGAATCAGAGCGAGCCTGCATCCACTCCGGCGAAAAAGCGACAGGACATTGGGGTTTCACCCGGAGGAGTCATGTCGCACCCCGCGTTGTCCGGCGGCACGGCGGCGTCGTGCGCTGCGCCCTGCCGCTCAAGGGGCGCGTGCAGTACGTCTTCGGCGCTGGTTTAACCCGGCTACATCGCACCGCGGCAACCGCAACCGAAGGAATCGCACCGCTGGTCACTGAGGCACCAAGGCGCGGCAGGAAATCCCAGGCATCTTAACCACAGATGGACCCGGATAAACACGGATGGAGGCGGGAGAAGTTCCGGCTATCCGCGTCATCCGCGGGTAAATGTCTTGCCGACCCTTCTCTCGCTAGAATCGATCAACAATAAGCAACCTGACCCCGTTGGGCTCCTTCATCGGTGTCTTGTATCCGAGTGTTACTGACATGAGAGCTTCTCATCCCCGCGCCGGAGAAACGACGCGGGAGCGATTGGTTCGGCTGCGGGATTTGCGACGAGGTCTGCCGGGGCGGGTGGCGATTTCGAATCCGCCAG
>SXSC01000314.1 GCA_005792355.1 Opitutaceae bacterium | reverse complement strand
GCGGCATCGGTCTGGATGAAGTCTTCGTAGCCCTCGACATCCGCCAGGATGCCGAGGTTGCGTCCCTTGGCGCTGACGATGCCGCTCGTCACGGTTTCGCCGATACCAAACGGATTGCCAATCGCGAGCACGCGGTCGCCGACCTCGATCTTGGCGGTGTCGGCAAAGATGACGGCGGGCAGATCGGTGGCGTCGACCTTGATGACGGCGATGTCGGTCTGGGGATCGCGGCCGACGACCTTGGCCGTGAATTCCCGGCCGTCGTTGAGCGCGACGGTGACGGTGTCGGCGCCGTCGATCACGTGGTTGTTGGTCGCGACGTAACCATCGGTGCTGATGATGACGCCGGAGCCGAGGCCGTTTTGCGGGGCTTGCCGGAGTTCCGGCGCACGGCCGCCAAAGAACTCGCGGAACATCGGATTATCGAAACCGGGCGGGAGCTGGCCCGTGCGGGCGGCGGCCTTTTTTGCCTTGGTGACGGTGGTGATTTTCACGACGCTGGGCGAAACGCGTTTCACTACTTCGGAGAAGCTGGCCGCTTCGAGGGTGCCGCGCTTGACGGGTTGGGCGTCGCGTTTGACGGCGACGGCGGGCTTGGAGTTGCCGTTGACAGATTGCGCGCCGGCGGCGAACGCACCCGCGAGGGCGAGGACGCACGCGACCCAGAAGGCCGGCCGGCGGTTGAAGAAGAACGAATGAGATGTTTTCATGGTGGATGAGTTGCTGCCAGGATGATGCCACCTGAGATTCTCCGGCGCCTTGCGCGAACATTACAGATTGGAAAGGTTAGCTCGCGCTCATCACCCTCTGATTGGTTTTCACGTCTGGCCGACCACCAATGCTGCGGCGTCTCAGCGTGCTCTTCCGCAACGGAGAACGCGCCGGCAAGACCGAATCAACCCGTGGGTGACCGTCGAAGCCCTTGAGGTCGAAGCGCGACCACCCCGCTCAACGCAGCCTGGAGAACGTCGCCTGCAAGACGGCGAGGTCGCTGGCGCCTTTTGTGCGCTCGCGGGCCCGCGTGGCAATCTCGCCCTCGAGGGCATTCTTGGTCTTGCGCGCCTTGTTCTCGTAAAACACGCCAAACGAGCCCGGCCAGGCCTGGCTCGCCAGCTTGAAGGCCGCGACTTCGTCCGCCACATCGTGGCGGTCGGCGTCCTCGGGGGTGCCGTCGTTCTTTTTCTCGGGGATGAGGGTCCAGGTGCCGCCCTTGCGGGGGATGGACGAGTCAAACGCCCCCTCGAAGAACTCGACACATTCGCTCAGAATTTCGACAACCGAGAAACCGTCGTGGCGCGCGGCGCGCAGCATCATCTCCGTCATGTGATGGACCTGGGTGGCGTGGCTGCGGGCGACAAAGGTGGCCCCGCTGTTGAGCAGCGTGCGCATCGGGTTGATGGGTTGATCGACCGCGCCCCAAGGGTCCGTCTTCGACTTAAAGCCGATCGGTGACGTTGGTGACGTTTGTTTCTTGGTCAGGCCATACACGGAGTTATCCATGATGACGTAGGTGATCCGGACATTCTTGCGCGCGGTATGGACGAGATGATTGCCGCCGATGGAGAAGCCGTCGCCGTCGCCGCCGAAGACGAAGACGTGCAGGTCGTCGTTACCAAGACTGATGCCGGCGGCGAAGGGCAGGGCGCGACCGTGGATGAAGTGGCCGCCGTGGGTGTTGACGAAGTAGGGGAAGCGCGAGGAACAGCCGATGCCGGCGAACGTGACAATCTTTTCGTGGGGATATTGCAGTTTCTCGAGGACGCGATAAAACGAGGCGAGCACGGCGAAGTCGCCGCAGCCGGGGCACCACGTGGGGTGATCGGCGGTGAGGATCTTCTTGGTGAGCGGAGCGCCCGCGACGGGCGGGGGAGTGGCGACAGCGGTGGCGGACATTTTTTGTAAATTTGAGGTCTGAGGTTTGAAATTTGAGCTGGGAGCGAAGCGTCCTCAGCGCGGCGCAGCGAGCGCGCTCTGCCGGGCGGTGCCGATGGTGGCCTCGAGCGCGGTGCTCTCGATATGCTGGGCGACACCGGCGACGATTTCACTAACCTTGAAGGTGAGGCCATCGGTCTTGGTGACGCTGACGATGGACGGATTCGCGTAGCGGGCGCGGAGCATCATGGTGAACTGGCCGAAACCGTAGACGCCTTCGTCGTTGAGTTCGGCGACCACGATTTTGTGGTAGCGCTTGAAAATCTCCTCGAGGCCGTTGGGCAGCGGATGCACGTGGCGGAGGTGGAGGTGGCCGGCCTTGACGCCGGCAGTGCGGATGCGGGTGAGCGCCTCTCGGGCGGGCCCAAAATTCGATCCCCAGGTCACGACCAGAACTTCGCCCGCGGAATCGCCCGCGAGTTCCGGGACGGGCAGCGAGGCGGCGAGAGCCTTGATCTTCTCGCGGCGCTTCGCCGTCATCTGCGTGTGCAGTTTGGAACTGCCGGTGGGGTGGCCCAGCTCGTCGTGCTCGAGACCGGTGACGGTCGGGTATTTACCCGAGCCGATTTTCGATCCGGCGGGCGCATGGCGGGTGAGGCGATCCAGCGGATAGGGTTTGAAGTCGGCGCCGCGATCAGAGAGGTCGGGTTTGGGATCGACCATCAGCTTGGCCAGGTCGGGCTCCTCGAACACCTCGATGCGGGAGGAGAGACCTTGGTCGGTGAGAATGATGACCGGCGTGCTATATTCGCGCGCGATGCGGGCGGCTTCGATGGCGACGTAGAAACAGTCTTCGACGTTCTTGGGCGCGAGCACGACGCGGGGTGCGTCACCGTGGCTGCCGTAGATGGCCTGCAGCAGGTCGCTTTGCTCGACGTTGGTGGGCATGCCGGTCGAGGGACCGCCGCGTTGCACGTTGACGACGATGAGGGGCATCTCGGCCATGGTGGCCCAGCCGAGGGCCTCCATCTTGAGCGACAGTCCGGGGCCGGAGCTGCCGGTGATGGCGAGCTGGCCGGTGTAGGAAAACCCAAGGGCGGTGGAGATGGCGGCGATTTCGTCTTCGCATTGCACGAACATGCCGCCGTATTTCGGCAATTCGCTCCGGAGCGTTTCCATGATCGAGGACCAGGGCGTGATGGGATAGCCGGCCCCGTGGCGCACGCCGCCGGCGATCAGGCCGTAGGCGATGGCCGTGTTGCCATCGAGGGTGATCTGGGCGCGCCCGGTGGCCTTGGTGGCCTCCTCCACGGCTTCGAAATGGAAAAAAAGATCGCGGAGATTGTTCTGCGGCCACGCGTAGCCGGCATCGAACGCGAGCATCGCGTTGCGGACCACGTCTTCATTTTTTCCGCCAAAACGCTCCTTGATCAGCGCGCCGAGCTTCTCGACGTCGAGGTCGAAGATCCGCGCGATGATGCCGAGAACGTAAATGTTCTTGCCCTTGTCCTTCGAGGTTCCACCCACCGCCTCGACCGTCCCCGAGGTGATCGGAACGCCAACTTGCGTGAAGCGATGATCGTCAGCGCTCGGCGTGACGTGGTCGGAGTCATAGAGCAGGACACCGCCCGGCCGCAGCGAACTGATGTGCGCATCGTAACTGTGCTGGTAAAACGCCACGAGCATGTCGGCGCGGTCGCCCGACGTCAGAATCTCGCCGGTGCCCATCCGCACCTGGAAGATCGACGGGCCGCCCGAGATGGTGGACGGGATCGTCATGTACGTCATCACGTCCTGATCGCTGCGCCCGGCGAGGCGGGCGAGGAAGCCGCCGATGGATTGGATGCCATCTTGCGAGTTGCCGGCGAGTCGGATGACGACGTCTTGAATGGATTGGGGCGTAGCGGAGGACCGCTCGGTGCCGCCCGGGGTTTCGGGAGTGTTTGGGCTTACCATGTGAAAAGGGGTCGGACTGTGCTGTGGGTCGACGGGCGAGTCAACGGACGGCGGATGGTTGTCGGCATGATAAGGACAGGTTTGTCGAACCGGTCCGGGCAGAAGCAAGGGTTATGCGGGCTCAGTCGTAAAACAGCACGCAAACGCACGTCGGTACGGGGGCGGAGTGCGGCGTGCGGGTGAGGCGGCCGGTGGTGGCGTCGACTCGAAACACTGTCAGCAGATCCTCTCCCTGGTGGGCGCAGACCAGCCAGTTGCCATCGGGCGAAAATGCAAAATTGCGCGGGGTTTTTCCTCCGGAGGGCACGATTTCGACCGGCGTGAGCGCCCCGTTGGCGGCGTTGATCCGAAATACCGCGATGCTGTCGTGACCGCGGTTGGAACCGTAGACGAACCGGCCGTTGGGGTGAACGCGCACCTCGGCGGTCGTGGTGGGGCCGGCGTAGCCGGCGGGAAGCGTCGAGAGAGACTGCCGGGAAGCGAGCGCGCCGCGGTCGACGTCGTAGTCGTAAGCCGTGAGCGTGTTGGCGAGTTCGTTGATTGCGTAGGCGTGTCGGCCGTCAGCACCGAACTTGAAGTGCCGTGGACCGGCCCCGGCGGCGGCGGCGACGAAGGGCGGACCGCCCGGCGTGAGGCGCGCGGCGGCGGAATCGAGCGCGTAGGTGTAAATCTTGTCGGTCCCGAGGTCGGCGACGATCACGAAGCGATTGTCGGGCGACACGGTGACGGAGTGGACGTGAGGCTTGTCCTGGCGGGTGGGATGGACGCTGCGGCCCTCGTGTTTGAGGGAGCGGGGGACGCCGAGGGTGCCGTCAACGTGGATCGGAATCGCGGAGACATAGCCTTCGGCATAGTTGGCGGCGAGCAGCGTGCGGCCCGTGGCGTCGACGGCGAGATGCGAAGGAGGTGCGGCGTGGGTGGGAGACGCCGGGGAGGGCAGGGGGATGAGTCTCCCAGTGGGGGCATCCACGTTGAACGCGATCGCCTGGCCCGGCGAGGGGTGGATCGCGAACAGGAATTTCCGGTCGGGCGAAAACGTGATCCACGCGGGGTCGATCGCGGCGGCGGCGAGAATCGGAGCGCCGAGCGCGCCGGATTCGCCGTCGAGGCGGATCGAATAGATGCCCTTGCTCGAGCCGGAGCGCGTGTAGGTCCCGAGGTAGATCAGATGCGATGAAGCCATGGCGGTGGAGAGACGGAGGAGAAAAAGAGCGACGAGGGCGAGGTGCCGCCAGCTCACGAGGTAGCTCCGGGAAAAGGCGTGGTCGAGTGCGCGGCCGGGGCGGGATGGGGCGCGACGATCATGCCCTTGAGCGCGTCCTTGAAGTGGCGCCGGCACATCGCGATGTAGCGATCGTTGCCGCCGATTTCGACCTGGGCCCCATCCTTCACGGCGTGACCATTTTGGTCGACGCGCAGGTTCATGGTGGCCTTGCGGCCGCAGTGGCAGATCGTTTTCAGCTCGGTCAGATCGTCGGCGATTCCCAGCAGGGCGGCGCTGCCGGCGAAGAGCTTGCCCTGAAAATCCGTCCGCAGGCCGTAACACAGCACTGGAATATTGAGCGCGTCGGCGACGTCGCTGAGCTGCCAGACCTGTTCGGTCGTGAGGAACTGGGCCTCGTCGATCAACACGCAGGCGACGGGCTGGGCGGCGTGTTCAGTGCGGACCCGGGCCAGGATGTTGTCGGTGGCGGCGAGCGAGGTGGCGCCGGAGCGCAGCCCGATGCGGGATTCGATTCGGCCGGGTCCAAACCGGGTGTCGATTGCGGGGGTGAACAGCAGCGTGCGCATGCCGCGTTCGCGGTAGTTGTAGCTCGACTGAAGCAGGACGGTGCTTTTGCCCGCGTTCATCGCGGAGTAGTAGAAATAAACCTTGGCCATGGCCACCCGACTGTGCGGAGTCGCGGGCGAAAATCGAGCCTGCGGTGTGGGCGACCTTCCGCGGGGGCGCACTGCAGATTGACCGTAGTGGACCGAGTTTCGGAGGGCGCCGCTTTGTCGGCGCCGCTGATCGCAGTAATCGCAACGGCTGCGACAAAGCGCAGCCCTCCGAAATCGAATGAGGTAGGTGAAGATTCGCTGTACCGACAATCGGGAGATGCACCCCTTCTGCCTTGCCTCAAGACGGCGGCTGGCAAACGTCCGAGAACCGTGAAACTGCCCCGACTATTATTTCTTCTGCTCAGCTGCGCCGGCGGGGTCGAGGGTGTTCACGCCGCCAACGTCGGGCCGGCGCCAACTTTGCAGCGCTCGCAGTGGAACGGTTTCGAGCGGGTGGATTTCACCGTGTCGGACCGCCCGTGCCTGGTGGTGTTTCCAAATCAGACCGCGCCGGGCAAACCGTGGATCTGGCGGACGGAGTTTTTCGGCCACGAGCCGCAGGCGGATCTGGCGCTCCTCGCCCGCGGGTGGCACGTGGCGTACATGGACGCGAAGAACCTCTACGGCTCGCCCAAGGCGATGAAGCTGTTCGGGGATTTTTATGCCCACGTCGTGATCCGATTTGGACTCGCCCAGCGTGTCGTGCTCGAGGGATTCAGCCGGGGCGGGTTGTATGCGTTCAACTTTGCCGCCGCCCATCCGGCCCGGGTCGCGGCGCTGTATCTCGATGCGCCGGTGCTCGACATTCGCAGCTGGCCGGGTCGCAAGCGCGACTCGAAGGAATGGACCGAGTGCCTCGAGGCCTACGGGCTCACCGAGGAGTCGCTCGTGCAGTTTCGCGGCAACCCGCTCGACCGGATTGTGACCGTGGCGCGGGCGGGCGTGCCCGTGATTGCGGTGTGCGGCGACGCCGATCAGGTCGTGCCGTTCGCGGAAAACACCGCGATCTTCGAGAAAAAATATCGCGAGGCCGGCGGCACGATCGAGGTCATCTTGAAACCCGGCGTCGATCACCACCCGCACAGCCTGAAGGATCCGGCGCCGATTGTGGATTTTTTGATCAAGCACGCGAAGATCTGAGCCGCATGAGCTTTGCGTGTCCGCATTTCTGCCCGGATGAGGATCATTGCCTGCGGCTGCAGACGGATTGCGTGCCGGGGCGAAAGGGCTGCGTGCTGGTGGGACGGGCCGTGTTCGCCGTCCCGGCGGAGGAACGCGTGCGACTGCGGGAGGAGGAGAAGCGCCGGGAGCGGATCAATGCCCCACCGTCGAAGCCGGGCGGGCGGGGCGCGCCAGTGCGGGCGGCGTGATTGCGCGACGCGGCCTGGCGTCAGCTCCTTTGGCTTTGGCGCCCCGCAGGTGAAATACACGCGCGTTGACCCGCGGCGCGTCCTTCGCCTTGCTCGCTGCGTCCACCCCGCTCCTTCGCCGGTCGCTTCCCGATCGCCCGCGGCCATTTTGACGCCCGCCCCTTCCCGCCAACCTCAAACCCGGACCCGCCATGAAACGTCGCCCGTGCCTCTCCATCTCGGTGATCGTCGCCACCGCCAGCCTGGTCTCGGCCCAGTCGGTTTCTCCCTCCCCGGCCCCGAAACCGGCCGAGACCGTCACGATGGAGGCGTTTACCGTCACTGGGACGAATATCAAACGCATCGATCTGGAAAAGACGCTGCCCGTCACCATCATCACCGCCGAGGAGATCGAGGCGCGCGACGCGGCCACGCCGATGAACCTGATGGAGAGCATCGCCTACATCACCAATATCCCGGAAAACGAAACGGCCGCCAACGGCGTCGCGGGCCGCGGCGACAACGCCAACATCGCGCTGCGCGGCCTCGGCGCCGGCAACACCCTCGTCCTCCTCAACGGCCGGCGCATGCCGTTTCATCCCTTCACCGCCGGCGCGATTTCGCCCGTCAACGTCAACGTCCTCCCCTCCGCCGTGCAGCAGGTCGAGGTGCTGCGCGACGGCGCCTCCTCGATCTACGGTTCCGATGCCGTCGCCGGTGTCGTCAACTACATCGCGCGGCGGCGGCCCGCGGGCGGCGATCTCTCGTTTCGTTACGGCACGACCGAGCACGGCGGCGGCACCGACTACCAGGCGAAGATCGGCTACGCCGCGCCGTTCGCGCGGGGCCGGGGCACCTACATGATCGGCGCGAGCGCCTATACCCGCGACCCGATTTACCTGCGCCAGCGGGAGATTTCGCGCTCCGCCGACAAGACGCGCTACGCCCGCGATCCCTTCAACGCGGCCGGCGGCTCGCAGGATGACCGCACACCCATCGGCATCTGGCCGCGCTTCGTGACCGCCACCTCGACTGCCAACCGCTGGCTCTACCCCATCAACGGTGTGCCCACGCTCACGACGACCACGATCCCGCGCTCACAGTATGCCGACTACAACCCCTATATCGTGGGCCAGCCGAAGAGCACGCGCTACTCGCTGAACAGCCGCGCCGAATACGACCTCACGCCTCGCCTCCGCACGTTTGTCGAGTTCACCGGATACTACTCGACGTCGATGACCGCCCGGCAACCCATCACTCTGGCCGACAGCGACCGCGCCGTGACGCTGTCCGCCAACAACCCCTACAATCCGTTCGGCTCGCGCTTTTTCAGTCCGACCGGTGCCGCCAACGCCGACGGCGCTCCGCGCCTTACCGGTAACCCGCAGCCGATTACGATCGGCGACATGATTCTGGCCGATGGCGGCCCCGAGACGATCAGGACCTCGAACCGCATGCATCGTCTGCTCGTGGGCCTCCAGGGAAAGATCGGCACGTCCTCGTGGGATTGGGAAGTCGGCGCCATGACCGGCGGCGTGCGCGCCACGGACAGCGCGGTGAATTCGATTCGCGACTCGCTGCTCATCGCCGCGGCGCAACGCACGGATGCGACCGCCTGGAATCCGTTCCCCTCCACCTTCAAGGTGGTCAACAACGCGGTGGTGGCCGATCAGCCCTATCAAAACCCGGCGAGCGTGCGCGCGGGCTACACGCAGCCCGCGACGCGCTCCGGCCACACGCGGATCGACAGCTTTGATGCGCGCGCCGGCGGTGATGTCATCAACCTCTGGTCCGGACCGATCGGCGTGTCGATCGGCACGGAATGGCGCCGGGATTTCAAACTCGATCGCAAGCCGCCCTTCGTCGGACTCAACCCGCCGGACTCCGGCCTTGATCCCAACGACAACGACATCCTCGTGATGTCCCCGCGCGAGGTCTTCCGCGCCTCCCGCACGATTGCGAGCGCGTATGCCGAGACGGCCATCCCGCTCGTGGCGCGGAAAAACAATCTGCCGTTCGTGCGCTCGCTCGATTTCAGCGGCTCGGCGCGCTTCGAGCACTACAGCGACTTCGGCAACACGACCAAACCGAAGTTCGGCCTCACCTGGCGCCCGAACTCGCGGATCTTGGTGCGCGCCTCCCGCAACGAGGGCTTTCTCGCGCCGGACCTGACCCGCGTCTATTCGCCCACGCAGTTTTCGCGCACGAGTCCGCCCGGCGAACTCGACACCGTGCGCAGCAACTTCTTTACCGGCGCCGGCCGCCCTGCCGACACCCGCGTGCTGACGATCAACTACAACATCGCCAATCGCGCGCTGCAGCCGGAAATTTCGAAGGGTACCAGCGCCGGCCTCGGCTTCGAAGTGCCCGGCATCAAGGGCCTCTCGCTCACGATCGACTACTGGGAAATCGAGCAGAAGAGCCTGATCCTCACCTATGGCCGCGACACTTCGCTCGATGATTCCCGCCTCCGCTCCTACACCCAGGCGCAGCTCGCCGCCGGCGTGCCCGTCAGTCAGGTCGACGTCGGCTACCGGCTCGCGCCGGGCGACGAGTCGGGCAACTACCGGGGCGATCCCAACACCCTGCGCGCGAAAGTGACGCCGGCCGATCTCGCCCTCTTCGCCGCGGCCAACGGCAGCCTCGCGCCGTCGCGCCAGCTCGCGCCACTCGGCCCGTTGATTGGCGGCGTCAACACGCTTAGGAACAGCACCGGGCGCAATTTCACCAACGGCTTCGACTACACGCTGCGTTACCAGCTCCCGCCCACGCGCCTCGGCCAGCTGCGGCTCGCGATCGAGTGGGCCCAGTTTCTCAACAAGTTCTCCAAACTCACTCCCACGGATGAAAAGAGTGACACGGTGCGCAACATGGATCTCCCGCGCACGAAGATCAGCACCAACCTCACGTGGCGGAAGGGCGGTTGGAACGCGTCGGCCAGCTTCACCTACCACACCCCGATCTGGACCGGCTCCAACGCCTCGCAGGCGAGCTGGGACCGGTTGAAAGACCAGGTCGGCTATCTCCGCGCGATCTACAACAACGGCGCGCTCGCGTATCACGAAATCGGTGACAAGCAGACCCAGTTGAATCTCGGTCTGGGTTACCGCTGGGGTTCGTCGTCGCATTGGTGGTTCCGGCGGACCTCGGTGCGGCTCGGCGTGAACAACGTCCAGGACCGGGAGCCGACCCACAGCCAGAACCAGAACGGTTACGTCGGCAGCCTGGGTTCGAGCCAGTGGATCGGCCGCGCGTATTCGCTGACCTACGGGCGGGATTTCTGATTTGAAAACGCGGCGGACGCGGAGCCCGCGAACGACTGAATTGGTCGCTCCGCGTTTGCCCCTGCACCGGACCTGACGTGCGCAGACCTATTTCACCTGCACCAGCTGGGCCGCGGTGTCGGCCGGCGGCAAGGTCGGCGCCCCTTTGAGATAGCCGAGCGAGACGAGAAACTTGTCCGCCTGGATCGCCGTCGCAGTCGTCCACGGTTGCCGGTTGAAAAACCCATGCGGCTGCCCCGCGGCCGTCCACACTTCGCAGCGGTTGCCGAGCTCCTGCGATTTCTTGAGAAACGTCAGCCCGTGGCGCTCCAGCCCGTCGTCCGCGGTGCCAAAGAAGATGATCGCCGGTGGCGCGCCGGGTTTCAGAAACCGAATGGGTGAAATCTTCGCGGCAATGGGTTCGCCCGCGGCGTTGGTTACCCCGGCATATTTCTGCGCATCGTCCGACGGCGTCAGATTCAAGCCCGGATTAAACAGCACCATCGCATTCGGCACCGGGGAGATTTTCGCCTCGTCCCCCGGCGCATCAATGCCGGGCACCAGCGCCACCGCCGCGGCCATCTGCCCGCCCGACGAGCCGCCGGATGAAATGAGCCTGCCCGGATCCACCCCCAACTCAGCGGCATGGGCACGTACCCAGCGGACCGCCGACTTCGCGTCCTCCACACAGGCGTCAGGCTTGGTGCCGTGAACCGAGGCGATGCGAAAGTCGGCCAGAGCGCACACGAGACCCCGCGACGCGAAATACTCCGCCTGCGGCATGAACTGGACCGCCGAGCCACCGCGCCAGCCGCCGCCAAAGAACATCACAATCACGGGGCGCCGGTCGGAAGACTTCCACCCTGCCGGGTAAAAGAGATGCATGCGCAAATCTCCCTGGGGCGTGGATTTGAACATGCGGGATTCCTGCTTGATGACATCCGTGACGAGACGGACGGAGCCGTTGCCCTTTTCTGGACGCTGGAAGACCGCCGGTTCCGCTCTCTTTTCGGCGGCACCAATCGGGTTGGTCAGGCTGGTACCGGCCAGCACGAAGACCAAGCGCAGGAGGATTTTCATAAAGGGATAGGCAAAAAGAGTTGCCTGAGTTCGGACTTGCCGACGCACGGGCGGGTGTTCGGGCGACGGTCGCGACGATCAGGCTGCGATGAGACAGACCTCCGCCCGTCCGCTGTCAACCCGCCGGTTCTCGCGCCGCGTAAGAAATCCCGCCATGAAACGCCTCGTTACCCCGGTGCCGGTCGACACCGGCAGCTTGTCTCCGCTCAGTCTGCATCTTGTTTCGGCTTTGTGCTCGTCACCACAAGGGCGTTGCGGCACTTCTATCGCCGATACTCTGCCCCATGTCGGATAGCCTGCCACCACTTCCTAACCGTGCAGTCTTCCTGAGCTATGCCCACGAAGACGCGGTGGCGGTGCAGCGCCTCGCAGAGACGCTGCGTGCGGCGAACATTGAGGTGTGGTTCGATCAGAGCGAACTCGTGGGTGGCGATCTATGGGACCAAAAAATCCGGGCGCAGATCAAGGCGTGCGCGCTGTTCGTGCCGGTGATCTCGGCGGCGACGCAGGCGCGGCGCGAAGGGTATTTTCGCGTCGAGTGGAAATTGGCCGCGCAACGCACGCGGGCATTGGCGGATGGCACGCCGTTCCTGTTGCCAGTGGCGATCGACGCGACGCGCGATGCCGAGGCGCTCGCGCCGGAGGAGTTCCGCGAGGTGCAATGGACGCGTTTGCCGGGTGGGCAGGCGACGGAGACGTTTGTGCAGCGGGTATTGGAGTTCGCCGCAAAGGAAGGACGGGGCGCCGTAGCGGTGGTGAATGTGGCCGGCGCGGCGACTGGAAGGAAACCAGATACTCAGTGGGACGGGTCGCTCAGGCGCTCGGCCGGCTCGGCGGCCGCACGCTCGATTGCCGTGCTCCCCTTCGCCAACCTGAGCCCGAATCCGGAAAACGAGTACTTCAGCGACGGGATTACCGAAGATCTCATCGCGCAGATCTCCAAGATCCGCGACCTCAAAGTCATTTCCCGCACCTCCACGATGCGCTACAAAGGCGCCGACAAGGCGCTCCGGGCGATCGGCGAGGAATTGGGCGTCGCCAACATTCTAGAGGGGAGCGTGCGGCGCGGCGGCAACCGAGTCCGGATTGTGGCGCAGCTCATCGATGCCGCGAGCGATGAACATGTGTGGACCGAAACCTACGATCGTGAGCTCACGGACGTCTTCGCCATTCAGAGCGAGGTGGCCATTCAGGTCGCGGTTGCGCTTCAGTCGGCATTGTCCGCGGCAGAGCTCGCACGCGGGCGGAACGAACCGACCAAGAGCATGGAGGCCTACGACCTATACCTCGTTGGCCGGCATCAGGCGGGTTTGCGGTCCGACGACGGACTGCGGCGGGCGGTCGAATACTTCGAACGAGCGCTGGAGAAAGACCCCCGGTACGCCGCGGCTTGCGCCGGCCTGGCCGATGCCTACCTGCTGTCGGGCATCGGCTACCGGTCCATCCCCCCGATCGGCGCCTTGGACAAGGCAAAGGAGTTTGCACTCAAGGCTCTGGCGCTGGACGACACGCTCCCTGAGGCGCACACCGCGTTGGGCTACGTGTACTTGTTCGAGTGGGACTGGCCGCGCGCCCGCTCCGAGCTGGACCGGGCGATCGCGCTAAGCCCGAGCTACGCGCAGGCGCATCAGTGGCTCGCGCACTACTTCATCGGTGTTCGCGACTTCGCCGCGGCCCTTGTTCGGTCGGAACGCGCTCGAGAGCTGGATCCCCTGTCGGTCACGATCACAAACGAGGCGGGATGGCCGTACCATTACATGGGGCTGTTTCAGCGAGCCAGGGAGTACCACGAGCGCGCGCTTAAGATGGACCCCAGCTTTGCCATGGCCCATTTCAACCTTGCTTTTTGTTACACGGCGGAGGGGAAGAACGAAGAAGCGATTCCCCTATTCGAGAAGGCGATTCAGCTCGGTGGCCGACTTCCGTTTATTACGGCTCTGCTCGCTGGGGCGCACGCACGCTCCAACCGACACGACATGGCTCGGGAGGTCTTGCGCCAATTATTGGACAGCGCCCACTCCGGCCATCGGGTCGAGCCATGGATCGCCTACGTTCACGAAGCCTTGGGGGAAACCGAGCAGGCGCTGCAGTGGCTCGAGCGAGCCTACGAGGCGCGCACGCCATTTCTCAGTTATATCGGCACCGCGTTCCTTCCTTTCGAGCGAATTCGCGATCATCCGAGATTCCTGGCTCTGCTCCACAAAATGGGTCTTGGCGACGCGCCGGGAGGAACAATCGGCGGAAAATACGCCGACCAATGACCTCGCCAGGCTGCCACGACAGCTTTCATTTCTGCCACTGCCACCGGTCCAGCTTTCGCTCCAACCCCTGCCAACCGACTCATGCCGGAAAGTCCTTCACCTTCGGCCAACCGTGCCGTCTTTCTCAGCTACGCCCGTGAAGACTCGGACGCCGCGCGGCGGATTGCGGATGCGTTGAAAGTTTTCGGCGTCGAAGTGTGGTTCGACCAGACGGAACTCCGGGGCGGCGATGCGTGGGACGCGAAGATCAAGAAAAAGATCCGCGAGTGCGGGCTCTTCCTCCCGCTGGTGTCGGCGCAGACCCAGGAGCGCGTCGAAGGCTACTTCCGCCGCGAGTGGTTGCTCGCCGTCGAGCGTACGCGCGACATGGCGCAGGGCGTCGCGTTCGTCGTGCCCATCTTTATCGACGGGACGCGGGAGATGGACGCGGCGGTGCCCGAGGAATTCCTGCGCGTGCAGTCGGTGCGGTTGACCGGCGCGTTGCCCACGCCGGAATTTGTCGCGCAGCTAAAGCGCCTGCTCGCGCAGCCGCGCAGGCCGGTCGCGCCCGGCGCGGCGCAGCGTGCCTCCACCGCGGCCCCACCGGGTCCACCGCCGGCCCCGGTTCCCGCGGAGAAGTCGATCGCGGTGCTCCCGTTTGCCAACCTGAGCGCCGACGCAGAGAACGAATATTTTTCGGGCTCCAGGGCACAATTCGTGGGTGAAACGAGTGTATAAGTCGAAAGCGTGAGAGAATTCAAGGCAGCTGGGAAAGGGGCGGGTTGGGCAACTATCGCACCCACGTCCTCGCTCGCTCGGGGGCGGCCGGCGTG
>SXSC01000027.1 GCA_005792355.1 Opitutaceae bacterium | reverse complement strand
GCGAGGTCTTGCCGTGGTCGACGTGGCCGAGAATGCAAACCACCGGTGGCCGCGGAACCAGATGCTTCGATTCGTCCTCGTCCGGCTTCTTTTCCTTCTTCTCCTTGGCGGCGGCCTGCTGCGCCGCCACGTCGGCCCGATGCTTGATCTCAAGGACAAACCCGTATTTCTCGGCGACCTTCTGCGCGATCGCCTCGTCGATGTTGGAGTTCATCGCCGCGAAGCCGACGAGCTGGTTCAGTTCTGAAATCAGCTTGAACGGTTTGAGCCCGAGCGCGATGGCGAAGTCCCGCACGACAATCGGCGGCTTCAGATGCAGGGTCTTGATGTCACCCTGGATCGTGATCACCGGCGACGCGGACGGTGTCGTCTGGGTCGGAGTGCCCGGCAGCGAGGGGGGTTGACCGGGCAGCGGAGGTGGCTTCGGCGCCATCATCTGCGGCGGCGCGGAGACCCGCGGCGGTACCGCGGGAGGAGAAACTGGACTCTTTGCCACCGGAGGAGGCGCTGAAGCTACGGGAGGCGCAGAGGGCGCGCGGGAGACCACCGGAACCTGGGATGGCGGCGAAGCCGGCGCGGGCGTCGCAACCGTCGCTGCCGGCCGCGCTGGCACCACCGGGGAAACGGGGCTCGCCGGCACCGAGCGGAGCGCGGGCGGGGAAACGGGAATTCGCGCAACCGGTGGCGGCGCCGAAACGTAACGTGGCGCCGCGGCCGGGGCCACCGACCGGGGGCCGGCGGCGGGAGGCAGGGGCGCAGGTGCCGGCGCAGGTGCCGGCGTCGCCGCCGCCTTCAGGGCGGCCACACGGGCCAGCACAACCTCTTTCTCACGCTCGATGTCTAACTTGGACTTAACAAAAACCCCCGTGGGAATCATCACCTTCGACGGCCCGCCGGCCGCCACGCTTTCGGTGGGGCCCACCGGCGCGGGTGCCGCCGGCGGTGCCGCTTTCTCCCTCTTGGCGGCAAACTCGTCGCGCAACGCCGCCGCACTGATGTTGTCCACCGTGCTTGAGACCGACTTCACATCCGCCGCGATGATTTTTCGCTCCTTGAGGAGCGTGATCATCTCCTTGTTATCCAAGCCGAATTCTTCGGCGAGTTTGTGGATGCGGATACTCATGCAGTGGTCGTCAGGAAGGGAGCGGTAAAATTACTTGGAGCGCCCGGCCACGCGCTGAATGATATCCGCCGATTCGTCCGTGGAGAAACCCGCGCCCTCGAGATCACCCGCCTCGACGCCTTCAAACAGTTCGAGCGACACAAAGCCAGCCTTGACCAGCCGGAGCGCGAGGTCTTCGCCCACGCCAATGGCCGCGACGAGTTTGCGTTTCGCGTCACCCTCCGGGTCGGCCCCGACCGCCTTGAATTCCTCGATGTCGAGCCGCCAGCCGACCAGCCGCGACGTCAGCCGCGCGTTCTGCCCCTTGCGGCCAATGGCCACGGCCAGATCGTCGGTCGCGACTTTCAGGAGGATCCGATGCGACTTGTCATCGAGCACAATTTCGCGCGGCACCGCCGGCTTCATCGCCTCGATGATCATTTCCCGCGGATCGGCGAAATATTTGACGATGTCGATCTTCTCGCCGCCGAGCTCGCGCACGATGGTCTTCACCCGCGAGCCACGGGCGCCCACACAGGCGCCCACCGGGTCGACTTTGGGATCGGTGCTCGTCACCGCGATCTTGGTGCGGTAACCGGGTTCGCGTGCAAAGGCCTCGATCTTCACGGTGCCGTCCGCGACTTCCGTCACTTCGAGTTCAAACAGGCGTCGGACAAATTTCGAACTCGCGCGGCTGAGAATGATTTCCGGCCCGCGGGGCGTGCTCTCGATTTCCATCAACAGGCAGCGGATCCGCTCACCGGGCTGATACTCTTCCCCGGGCACCTGCTCCTTGGCGGGCATGATCGCCTCGGCCTTGCCCAGGTCCACGTAAAGGTCGTTGCGCTCGCGGCGGCGCACCGTACCGGTGACGATATTGCCCACCTGATCCTTGAAGTCGTCGTAGATCCGGTCCTTTTCGAACTGCCGCAGGCGTTGCATCACCGCCTGGCGGGCGGTCTGGGCGGCGATGCGACCGAGCGTCGACGGGTCGATCTCCTTCTCCAGCATCTCGCCAATCATCGCGCCGGGCTTGATCGCCTGCGCCTTCTCCACATGCAACTCGGTCTTCGGATTACTGACTGAATCCACGACCTTAACCACCGCCCAGGCGTGCAGTTGGCCGTTTTTCGGGTTGATGTCGATCCGCAGCTCCTGGCCGGAGTTCACGCCCTTCTGCGCCGCGGTCTTTAACGCGTTCGAGATGGTCGCGATCATGTCGGCACGTGGAATGCCCTTTTCCTTCTCCATATACTCCAGGACGGAGAGAATTTCGCTGCTCATAGGATTGATTTGGCGGGAAAGTTGGGAAAAAAAAAGCGGGCCGCAGGGCCCACTTTTTGGAAAGTGAGTGTGATAGAATCTGGTAACCTATCGGGCGGGTTGAAATCTTGTCAAGCCCCCCGCCCAGCCAACCGCCCTTCGCGGCGTTTTGCTTTCCCTTCTTGCGCGCCCGCCGCCAGCGGTTTGTTTGAAACCCTCGCGTGCCGTCCGCCGACAAAAATTTCGTCCACCTCCACGTTCACTCCGATTACAGCCTGCTCGACGGCTGTTGCCGCATCGACCGGCTGATGGACCGTGCCGCCGAGCTCGGCATGAGCGCCATGGCCCTCACCGATCACGGCAATCTCTACGGTGCGATCGAGTTCTACAATCAGGCCAAGGCCAAGGGCATCAAGCCCCTCATCGGCTGCGAACTCTACCTCGTCGAAATCTCCCGCCTCGAAAAGCACGGCCGCTCCGACGACGACGGCAAATCCATCTTCCATCTCGGACTGCTCGCGAAAAACCTCACCGGCTACCAAAATCTCCTCAAGCTCGTCTCGGACGCGCACCTCAAGGGCTTCTACTACAAGCCGCGCACCGACCTCGAGACCCTGGCGAAATTCGCGAACGGCCTCATCGGCTTCACGGGCTGCCTAGCGTCGCTCGTCCCCCAGCACCTGCTGCACGATCGGTACGAGGACGCGCGCCGGACGTGCGGACGCTTCGTGGAGATCTTCGGGCGCGAGAACTATTTCGTCGAAATCCAAGACCACGGCATCCCCGAACAGAGGAAAATCATCCCGGGCCTGCTGAAGCTCGCGGAAGAATTTAACCTCTCCGTCATCTGCTCGAACGACGTGCACTACGTGCGCGGCGCCGACGCCGGCCCGCACGACGCCATGCTCTGCATCCAGACCGGCGCCAAGATCGAGGACGAGAAACGCATGCGCTTCAGCGGCCAGGAATTTTACCTGAAGTCGCGCGAGCAGATGGAAAAACTCTTCGCCGAGGTGCCCGAGTCCGTGACCAACACCCAGCTCGTCGCCGAGATGTGCGATCTCACCATCCCCTTTCCCAAGGGCAGCGAGCGGTATCCCAAGTATCCCCTTCCACCCGAGGTGAATTCCGACCGGGCCGGGTATCTTCGCGACCTCTGCCTCGCCGGCCTCAAAACTCGCTACGGCTTCGACTACCACGCCCCGCGGCAGCTGGCCGACGCGACCCTCGCGAAGACCCTCGCCGATCGCCTCGACTTCGAACTCAGCATCATCACCAAGACCGGTTTCATCGACTACTTCCTCGTCGTCTGGGACTTCATCGACTGGGCCAAAAAACAGGGGATCCCGGTCGGCCCGGGCAGCGGCTCCGGCGCCGGCTGCCTCGTCGCCTTCGTGCTCGGCATCACCAACCTCGATCCCCTCCGCTTCAAGCTCCTCTTCGAACGTTTCCTGAATCCCGAACGCGTTTCGCCACCCGACTTCGACATCGACTTCTGCATGCGCCGTCGCGGCGAGGTGATCGACTACGTCCGGAAGAAATACGGCGACCAGTGCGTCGCCAACATCATCACCTACGGCACGCTCGGCGCGAAAATGGTCATCCGCGACATCTCGCGCGTGCACAACCTCGCCTTCGCCGACGCCGACCGTCTGGCGAAGATGATTCCCGACGAGCTCAACATCACACTTGAGTCCGCCCGGGAAAAATCCACCGAACTGCGCGACGAGGTCGCGAAGAATCCCGTCGCCAAGAAGATCTTCGGCCAGGCGCTCGTGCTCGAGGGCATGGTGCGCAACACCGGCAAGCACGCCGCCGGCATCATCATCACCGACCAGCCCCTGGAGGAATTCGTCCCGCTCACCCTCCAGGAGGGCGACGTCACGGTGCAGTTCGACATGAACGCGGTCGGCAAACTCGGCCTGCTCAAGATGGATTTTCTTGGCTTGAAGACGCTCACCGTCATCGCCGACGCCGTCGACCACGTCCGCCGCACGATTGATCCGGCCTTCGACATCGAGCGCATTCCCCTCGAGGATGCGAAGACGTTTGCGCTCCTGAACTCCGGCCGCACCACCGGCGTGTTTCAGCTGGAATCCGGCGGCATGCAGAATCTCTGCCGGCAAATCGGCCTCTCCTCGATCGACGAGATCGTCGCGCTCATCGCGCTCTACCGCCCGGGCCCGATGGAGTGGATCCCCGACTATGTGCGCGGCAAGAAAGATCCGAGCACCGTCAAGTTTCCCCACCCGCTCCTCGAGGAGGTTTGCCGCGAGACCTACGGGGTGATGGTCTACCAGGAGCAGGTCATGGAGGCCGCGAAGATCATCGCCGGCTACACGCGGGGCGGCGCCGACATGCTCCGCCGCGCCATGGGCAAGAAGGACGAGAAGGCGATGGCCGCCGAGCGGGAGAAATTCGTCGCGGGCGCGGCACGCGTGAACCAAATCGACGCCAAGACCGCCGATTCGATCTTCGACATCCTCAACAAATTTGCCGGCTACGGTTTCAACAAGTCCCACTCCGCGGCCTATGCGATCCTGAGTTACCAAACGGGCTACCTGAAGGCGAACCACCCGGTGCAGTTCATGGCCGCGATGCTCAGCGCCGAGCTCGGCAACGCCGAAAAAGTTTCCCACTTCGTCGCCGAGTGCGAATCGATGGGCCTGCAGGTGCTGGGCCCGGATGTGAACGAGAGCCGCGAGATGTTTACCCCGGTGTTTCGCAAAATGCCCACTGACCAGGCAACAATGCCCAATGACCAAGGCCGCATGACCAATGCAGGATCCCGCGACAACCGCGCCTCATTGGAGATTAGTCATTTGTCAGTGGGCACTGCGCCGCAACGCGACGGCGCCATCCGCTTTGGCCTCGCCGGTGTGAAGGGCGTCGGCGAACTCGCCGCGCAGCAGATCATCGCAGAGCGCGAACGCCACGGCCCCTACGTCGACTTCGCCGATTTCGCCCGGCGGATCGACGGCCGGGCGATCAACAAACGCGTGCTCGAGCACCTGGTGAAAACGGGCGCCTTTGATTTCAGCGGCGCGCCACGCAAGCAGCTCTTCGACGGCATCGACGCCGCGATCTCCGGCGCCGCGTCCGCCGCGCGCGACAAGGCCGCCGGCCAGCACAGCTTTCTCGACCTGCTGTCCGAACCGGAGCCTCCGGCTCGGGATCTCAAACCTCAGATCTCAGATCTCAAATCCGGCGGCGGTGGTGCCGCCGCCGACTTCACCGCGCCCGAACGCCTCGCCTTCGAGAAGGAGCTCCTCGGCTTCTACGTGTCCGGCCACCCGCTGAACGCGTACGCCGGATTGGCCGAGGCGATCGACACGTTTCCCGTTGAAGCGCTGCTGCGGCAGGGCGATCGCACGGAGTTCCGCCTCTGCGGCATCGGCAGCAATCTCGTCAAGAAACTCTCGAAGAAAGACAACCGCCCGTGGGTCGCCTACACGCTTGCGACCAAGCAGGCCTCGCTCGCGCTCAACCTGTTTGCCGACGCCTACGCGAGCTACGGCCAGAATCTCGCCGAGAACGCCCTCCTGCTCGTGCAGGGCAACATCATCGTCAACCAGGAGGGCCCGCGCATCAACGTAAAGGAGTGCTATCCGCTCGACACGCAGGTCGCCGGTCTCGTCAAGAAAGTCACGTGGCTCCTCCACCCCGCGCACCCCGAGGCGCCCGCGTTTCTGCGTCAGCTCCGCGAAACGCTGAACGCCCAGGTCGGCGACACGCGCGTCGAGTTCGGCTTCGTCTTCGCGGATCGCGTCGCTCCCATCGCGGAAGCAAGCACCGCGCTCACTTGGAAACTGAACGCCGCGAGTTTCCAGCAACTCCGCGCCCATCCCGCCGTCGCCGGGGTGCTGATCGAGACGCGCCGCCTCGAATTGAAGGACGACCGCCGCTGGAAGAAGCGCGCGTAGGGCGTCCGGCCGCGCGATCGTCTCATTGGAGGCGGGGTGCCCCCACCCCGCATGACCGATCGTGATTCCGTCGTCGCGCCGTAACGCACCGTTTACAGCGCCTTCGCCGATTTCAGAATCTCCTCGAACCGCGGATCGTCCTTCAACCGCGACCAGAGCGGGTCGAGGCGGATTTCGTTGGCCGAAAGAAACGACGGCCCGTCGAAACAGCGCCGTAGCGTCGCCAAGGCTTCGTCTCGCCGATCGAAGATCACGTAGATTCGACCCAGGGCAAAGAGGCCAAGTGTGCCTCCGTAGGCATCGGCCTTGATCGCGCTCTCCGCCGACGCTTCGGTTTCGCGCACCGCCTCGTCCGCGCGTCCCGCCAGCGCTTTGGCCAGCGCGACAGCCATCGCCACATAGGGTTGTTGCCGCCGCGTCCAAGTCCCGCGCCGATATTCGGCCATCGCTTCTTCGGCGAAGCGCCGGGCCGGCTCGCTGCGACCATCGAGAAACGCCACCAGCGCCCGATGGAGGGTGACCGGTTCGACGGCGATGCCCTCCGAAGTACCCAAGTCTTTCAGTCGCGGATCCGCCAGCGCCCGCTCCGCCCCCGCATAATCCCGCGTCAGCATCGCGATTTGGTATGCCTGGCGCATTCCGGTGGGATCAGTGCCCGCCAACGGGCGCGCCCCGAGCGCGCGAGCATAGGCACCCAGGTCCCCATCAATCGCGAACCGCGTCCGTTCGAGAAGTTCCAGTGCGGAAGAATCCCTGCTGAACCCCACACACCGCTCCGCGAGTTCGCGCGACGGCCCATAGCGGCGCAAAGTCATCAGGAACAACCCAGTCTGGTGCGTGTGATACAAATCGAGCGGACTCAGCACGAGCGTGCGCTCCAGGTAATTGACCGTCTCCTGCCAGTGACCAAGGCGCCGGTGCGTAAACGCGATCAGGGCCTGCAAGAAAGCGTCATTGGGCAACTCCACCTCGGCCTGTTTGTATTCCGCCAAGGCCCGCGGCCAGTCGTTGTCGCAGAAATACGCGACGGTCCCCCGCGCCATCCGGGTTTCCGGCGCATCCGGCGCTAGCCGTTGCGCCGCCGCCATCGCCGCCTCAGCCAGTCCGCGCCGGGCCGGACTGGGATCTACGTCGCCAAACCAATACGCCATCCCGTGGATGCGGGTGAGTCGCGCATAGGCCAGCGCGAACGCCGGATCCTGGGCGACCGCACTTTGATAGAGCGCGGCCACCTGATCGAATCCCGCCAGACCGGCACGGCCCGAGATTTTTTCATCCGCGATTTTCGCCCGCAGGAACAACTCGTAGGCCACGGGATCCTTGGTGAACTGGCGATCGATCCGGGATTTCTCCTCGGGCGAAAACGTTGCCTTGAGCGCCGTCGTGATCGCATCGGCCAGCTTCGACTGGATGGTAAAGGCATTGGTCAGCTCCTCGGTATACGGATTCGCCCAGAGCAGCTTGCCCGTGCCCACCTCGATCAACTCGACCGTGACCTTGACCTGACTGCCCATGCGACGCACCCGCCCCTCCAGCACATGCGCCACCTTCAGCTCGGCGGCGATTTGCCGCAGGTTGCGTCCCTCGATCTTCCGATAGCCGAGCACCGACGAGCGAGCGATGACCGTGAGGTCGCGGATTTTCGTCAGCGCCGAAATCACTTCGTCGTGCATCCCGTCGGCGAAGATCTCGTCCGCCTTGTCCGGGCTGAGATTCTCGAAGGGCAGCACCGCGATGGATTTGGCAGCTGCGGGCAGGGCGGCCTTCTCCGAGGTGGGCGGTGCGCTCCGCCGCGCCGCTGGTTCGGCGAGCGTTGTCGCTGGCGATTCCTGGCGCCAAATCCACCAGCCAGCGATAGTCGCAAGCGTCGCCACCGCAACGACGACGGAGGATGCACGACGCCGCGCGCGGAGCGCACGGCCCACCTGCTGAACTTCTGGGGGCGCGACGCCCTCGTCGCGTTGTGCGGGACGAGGGCGTCCCGCCTCCATGACCGAACCACCAACCAACTTCCCCACCCGCTCGACAAACGCCGCCGGCACCTCACCGCCCGGCGCCGAGGTCCACTGCACGGCGAGAAACGACTTCGGCACCAGTGCACCGCGCTCGTTGGTCTCGTCGATCTTCACCGGCAACAGAAACGGCGTGCCTTCCGCCATCAGGTGCGTGCGTTCGTCGGCCAGCTTCCACTCCAGGCGGAAATAACCCTCGCGCCGCGCCTGCGTCGCCGCCGAGATCACCGGCACGAACAAGGCGCACTCGGCGATCTGCCGGCGGAGTTTTTGGTCCCAGGCATCCCCGCCCACGAGTTCGTTTTGATCAAACCACACCTCGATGCCGCCCGCCCGCAATGCATCGGCGACCCGCCGCGCCGCCGCGGTGTCGTCGCGCGCGTAGCTGATGAAGACCGCTGGTTTCACGTCGTCGGGCATGGGCTGGTAACCGTCGCATCACGCCCGAAGCCGCGGAAGGACGGAAGCCAATTCCGCCAAAATCCCCGCGTCGGGCGAGGAACATTCCAAGGCGGGTTTGCCACCAACGGCACAGCACACGCAAAAACGGACCACGTATCTTTCTGCGTTTCTTGCGCTTTTTGTGGCCATGCCTTTCCGGGTTTTCCGGTTGCGGCTCCGCCGCGCCGGGTCTCTGTGGTGCACCGTCATGCCCGACCAAGCGATTATCAACCACGCCGCCCAGGTCCTCGCCACGATCACCGTCGATCAGCGCGCCGACTCCGCACTGCGTTTCTACTTCGAACACCACCGCTATCTGCAGCCGCCAGCCAAACGCGCGATCAGCCGCGCCGTGTTCGCTTACTTCCGCTGGCTCGCGTGGCTCGATCCCAAGGCCTCGCCCCAGAAACGCGTCGAACACGCCGCCAGCCTCCACGAGCGCTTCCACGCCGACGAAAAATCCGTCAAGGCCGAGACCCTCGCCGTCCGCACCGTCCCAGCCTGGCTCGCCACGGAAATGGAGCTGCCGCCCGAGTATCTCCGCCAGCTCCAGCGCGAGCCGGCTCTCTGGCTCCGCGCTCGTCCGAACAAGAGCTACGCGCTCGCCAAATCCCTCTTCGCGTGCGAACGCACCGATCGCGCCCCCGACGCGCTGCACTTCACCGGCACGCAGGATCTTTTCAAGACCGAGCAGTTCAAAACCGGTGAATTCGAAATCCAGGATCTCGCCTCGCAGCTCGTCGGCCACGCGTGCGCCCCCGTCCCGGGCGAAACGTGGTGGGACGCCTGCGCCGGCGAGGGCGGCAAGACCCTGCATCTCGCCGATCTGATGAACAACAAAGGCGTCGTGTGGGCGAGCGATCGGCATACCCGAAGACTCGATACGCTGAAACGCCGGGCCGCCCGCGCCCAGATCTTCAACTACCGCGCCGCGGTGTGGGACGGCGGCGCCAAACTACCAACCAAGACGAAGTTCGACGGCATCCTCGTCGACGCGCCGTGCAGTGGCGTCGGCACCTGGCAGCGCAACCCCCACGCGCGCTGGACGACGACCCCCGCCGACGTGCGGGAACTCGCCGCGACGCAGCTCGCGTTGCTGAACGTGGTTGCCGGCTCCCTCAAGCCGGGCGGGCGCCTCATCTACTCGGTGTGCACGCTCACCCGCAGCGAAACCACCGCCGTGGCCGACGCCTTCGGCCTCGCGCATCCGGAGCTGCAGCCGCTTCCGCTGTCCGGCGTTGTAGCCGGGGTCGCTGACCCCGGCCTGCCCGCCAAAGGCTTGGCGGCGGCGGGTCCGGGCTCAACGAACCCGGCTGCCGTCACCCTCTGGCCGCACGAGCTCAACGCCAACGGCATGTTCATCGCGGCGTGGCGGCGCGGTTGACGTTCCGCTGATTTCTCGCGAGATTTCCGCATGCTCTCGACCAAAGCACGTCCGATCACGCGCCACGATTATGCGCTGATTCCCGTGGGGGCGCCCAACCACCAGCTCATCGAAGGAGATCTCGTCATGGCCCCGTCCCCCGGTCCGTTTCACCAAGACATCCTGTTCAACCTCGCGCGAATTCTCGGCAACCACCTCGCCGTCCATCCCATCGGCAAAATCTACATCGCGCCGCTCGACGTCCATCTCTCGGATTTCAACGTCTACCAACCCGACCTGCTTTTCGTGGCCAAGGCCAACCTCGGAATCATCGCGGAACACGGCATCGAGGGCGCGCCCGATCTCGTCGTCGAGATTCTCTCGAAAACCAGCGAGAAATACGATCTCGGCCCCAAGCGCGCCGTGTATGCGCGCACCGGCGTCGAGGAGCTTTGGATCATCGATCCCGCGAAACGCACGCTCGCCCTTTACCGCCTGGCTGAAAACGCCGACACCCCCGTCGCCACCTACCGCGCGAAGCAGCGTGTCACGAGCACGCTGCTGCCCGGGCTGACCATCGAACTCGCCGCCGTTTTTGCCGCCTAGCCTCCGCCAGCCACCGTTGGAAAAAATAACCGCCGCCACCGTCCGGGCCGATTTCAACGATCTCCAGGCGGTCATCCACTACACGCGGGCCGCGCACGAGCTCGGCCTCTGGGCCTCGGAGCGGGCGTTGATCGAACGCTTCTTCCCCGATCACCGGGCGCGCCTGCTCGAGGCCGGCTGCGGCGCCGGCCGGGTGACGCTTGGCCTGTGGGCGCTTGGCTACCGCTGGCTCACCGCCTTCGATTTCGCCGCGGAACTCGTCGACCAGGCCCGCAGCCTCGCCCTTGAGCGCAAGGCCGCCGCCATCACCTTCCTCCACGCCGACGCCACCAACCTCACCTCTTGTCACGTAATAAGTGACAAGACGGATCTCGCGTCCGCCCCGGAGACCGCGACCAAACTGCCAACATGTCACGTATTACGTGACAAGATGGCTGGTGGCTCACCGCCCGAGGCAGTGGCCGCTGGCGGGGTGAGGTTGCGTGATCGGGCCTTCGGCGGGGCGCTGTTCATGTTCAACGGGCTGATGCAGATTCCCGGCCGGGATAACCGGCGAGCCGCCTTGGCAGAGTTGCACCGCGTGTGTGCGCCTCGCGCCCCGTTGCTGTTCACCACCCACGACCGCGATTCCTCGCCGACGGAACGGGCGCTCTGGCGCCTGGAAAAACTGCGCTGGAGCCAGGGTAAACAGGATCCGCGGCTCGTGGAGTACGGCGACCGCTACTTCACGGATGAGGCCGGACGGACTTTCATGCATCTGCCCGACCGCCGTGAAATTTTGGAGGATCTCGCGGCCACCGGCTGGCAACATGGCTTTGACGCGATGCGCGTGGAGATCGCCCGCGAACACCACGCGGTGCACGACTTTTCCGATGAGTGCCGCTTCTGGGCTGCGCATCGCGCACCGTAATCCACCTCCCCCTGCCGACAGTGCCAAAATTTGTGAATTCCCGTTTCCGATCCGGAGTCGCACCCAGCCTCGCGGCGACCCAGGCCTCGTCCGTGGCTTGGTTCTACTTTGTGACGTGTGTGAATTTTCCCGGTAAACGTTTTGGTATTTGCCGGCAGGGTGCCCTCACCCCGCGACACCGCTTCGGAATCGCTTTTCCGCGGGGTGAGGGCACCCCGCCCACCTTCATCCGGAATAAATTGGAATTGTGCGGACACCTCCGGCTACCTGTTTTTCCGGACCGATGACCGCTAGTGGCGCGACCAATAACTTTCGTGACGTGTAGCTGCGAGCGCCAGCGAGTGGACCACCGGCGCGCTCCACTCGCTGGCGCTCGCCGCTACTTGGCACGCTACTTTGCGGTCGGCACACTAGCCCGGACTTTTCACACTCTTCTCTCCTGCGCCGCCACAGCCTGGTCAGAGATCCTTGCCGTGCTCTCAACCGTCTGGAGCGTCCGGGCTATTGGCAAAACCGCTGCGGTTTTGCCTTTTAGCCCGCATGAACTCGAAGGCAGCGCCGAAGGGTGATCGCGGCGGAAGTGGGACATGATTGAAAGGCAGTTTGAGTGTGAAAAATGCGGGCTAGTCGGACGGTCGTTTCGCCCGGCACCGGATCGCCCGAATGACCCGATCGCCGGCCTTGCCGTCGCGGTGATCGTCGTGCTCAGATCCGGCGCCCCCTCCCATCTCATGCCCTCCCGCCCGTCAGTCTCCCCCGCTCTCACCCGTCGCCAGTTCGCCCAACGGACCGCAGCCGCCGCCTCCCTCCTCGCGATTCCGACGCTCCTCCGCGGCCAGAATCTCAACAGCAAACTCAACCTCGCCATCATCGGCTGCGGCGGCCGCGGCGGCGGGAATCTCAAGGGCGTCGCATCGGAAAACATTGTCGCCCTGTGCGACGTGAACGCGAAGAGCCTCGCCGCCGCGGCCGCCGCGCATCCCACGGCCCGGCAGGAGGTCGATTTCCGCAAAGTGTTCGACCACGCCGGCGAGTTCGACGCGGTCGTCGTCAGCACCTGCGAACATACGCACGCCATCGCCACCATGCTCGCGCTCAAGCACCGGAAGCATGTCTACTGCGAAAAACCGCTCACGCACAACGTCTACGAGGCGCGGAAAATCCGCGAGGCGGCGGCCAGCGCCGGGGTGGTGACGCAGATGGGTATCCAGATTCACGCGACGGAGAACTACCGCCGGGTCGTCGAGCTGATCCAGGGCGGCGCGATCGGGCCGGTGCACGAGGCCCATGTGTGGGTGTCGCGGGCCTGGGGCCTGCAGAGCCAGGCGGCCGCCGAGGCCAACAAGGATCGCGTGTACGTCACGGAGCGGCCCGCCGCCATGCCCGTGCCGGAGGGCCTCCACTGGGATCTCTGGCTCGGGCCGGCGCCGGAGCGGCCCTTCAACGACGTCTACTTTCCCGGACCGAAATGGTACCGCTGGTGGGATTTCGGCAACGGGACGATGAGCGACCTCGGCTCGCACTGGAACGATCTGCCGTTCTGGGCGCTGCAGTTGAAAGCCCCGCTCACGATCGAGGCCTTTGGGCCGACCCCGCATCCCGAAATCGCGCCGGCCACGATGCGGGCGGTCTATGAATTCGGCCAACGGGGGGACCTACCGCCGGTGAAATTCACCTGGTACCAGGGCGAGGACCGGCCCGAAATCTGGCAGCAACAGGGCATTCCCCAGTGGCCCAACGGCGCGCTTTTCATCGGGAAGAAAGGCATGCTGCTGTCGGACTATGGCAAGCATGTGCTCCTCCCGGAAAAAGATTTTGTCGGGTTCGCCCGCCCGCCGCAAAAATTTCCCAAGGTCGAGAGCCACCATCACGAGTGGATCGGTGCCTGCAAGGGCCGGAACCAGGTGCTCGCGGATTTCGAGTATTCCGGCTGGCTCACCGAGTCGAATCACCTCGGCAACGTCGCCTTTCGCGCCGGCAAGAAGCTCGAGTGGGATCCCGTGGCGCTGCGCGCAAAGAACGCCCCCGGGGCCGATCACTTTCTCAAGCGTGAGTACCGCAAGGGCTGGGTGCTGCCGACGTAAAGCCGGCGGCCCGCCGGCCGAGCCGGAAAAATATCCTCGTCAGTTCTCGTACCCCTTCACCGGCACCATCGGGGTCGGCGGCGGCGGCGTGAGGCCGTTTGCGATCATCACTTCATGGATGGCGGCAATCGTTTCGAACGAGGGTTTGAAATTTCCGAAGCGGTGGCCCTCGGCCACGAGGAGCGGGGTCCAGCCGCGTTTGTTCTTCTGGTTCCAGATCTCGATCTTCGCCCCTTTGGCCGTGAGAAATTTCACAACTTTTGGAAAATTGGCGAAGGCGGCGCCGTGCATGGCGGTGTCGCCGTTGTTCGAGACGGCGTTGATGTCGGCGCCGAGGGAGAGCAGGTAGCCCACCGACTCGATCGCCTCGTCTTCCGTGCCGGCTTCCTCCTCCGCGGCCCGCGTGCCGAGACCCGCGGCCGCCATCAGCGGCGTACAGCCGTCGACGTTGGGGATGGTCGGATCCGCGCCGAGCTCAACCAGCAGCCGCATGAAGGGTGTGTCGGCAGTGTCAGCCGCCAGCATGAACGGCGTGCAGCCATTTCGGGCGATGCGACCGCCGCCCGACGGACCACCAGTGAGCCGCGTATTCAGGGCGGCACCCTTGGCGACGAGCTTCCGGATCAACTGCTCGCTGGTCACACTCCCGGAGTCCTCGGGAATGGGATCGCCTTCGTCCTCGCCCCGGTCCGGCTTGCGGATCCACGAGAGGATGTGCAGGGGCGTGTAGCCGGAGCGCAGGTCGTTGGGATCGGCGCCGAGATCGAGGAGGAACGCGGCGAGTTCGAAGCGGCCGTTCTCCACCGCGAGAGTCAGGGCGCTCATGCCTTTTCCCAGGAGTTTTTTGCCGGTCTTGGTCGGCTGCGTGGCCGCGTTGAGGTCCACCCCGGCTTTGAGGAACAGACGCACGACGTCAGCGTGGCCGGCGCGCACCGCAAAAAGCATCGGATTCAAACCCGTCTCGAGTGGCGTCTGAAAATCCGCCCCCGCGGCGAGGAAAATCTCGACGACGGCGGTGTGGCCATCGGCGGCGGCCCACATCAGGGCGGTCTGGCCCTGCGGGAGCTTCGCGTCGATCTTGGCCCCGCGGGCGAGCAGGGCTTTCACGGGGCCGACCTGGCCGGTGCGCGCCGCGGTCATCAGCGGGGTCTCGCCACCGCGGAGCGCGGTGTTGGGGTCGGCGCCGGCGGCAAGGAGAAGCTCGACGATCGCGGTGTGCCCGTTGGTGCAGGCAAGGGAAAGCGGAGTGACCCCGTAACGGTTGGCGACCTCGGCCTTGGCGCCGGCCGCGACGAGCGACTTCGCGAGGTCGAGGTCGTCGTGATACACCGCCCAGTGGAGCGCGGTCATGCCGTCGATCTGGGCGGCGTTGACGTTGGAATCGGACAGCAGTGCGCGCACGGCGGCGCGGTCCTTTTTCTCAATCGCGTCGGCGAGGGGTGAGACCGCGGCACCAGCGACACCCGAGAAGAGGAAACCGCCGATGCACGCCAACACCGCAGCCTTGAAAAATACCCCCGGTCGGCGGGCGCCGTTTTGCCGGCGCCGCAGAATCCCCTCCGGAAAACGGCTGCGACAAAGCGCAGCCCTCCGGAGCGTTGGCGAAGCGGTCATGACACCGTGCATAACTTGCCTCACAACGTCACCGGGGCGAAGAGCTCGTCCATCTTGCCATTGCTGTCGGCGAAACGGTCGAGGTTGACGCCGACCTTGTTGAGGAGCGTGAGGTGGAGATTCGCGAGCGGGGTCGGCTGGTTGTAACGAATGTGACGGCCGCCCTTCATGCCACCGGCGGCGCCGCCCGCGACGAGGATGGGGAGGTTGGTATGATCGTGGACGTTGGGGTTGCCGATGCCGCTGCCGTAGAGGAGCAGCGAGTGATCGAGCAGCGTGCCGTTGCCCTCGGGCGTGGCCTTGAGGCGTCCGAGGAAGTAGGCGAAGAGCGAAACATGAAACGCGTTGATCTTCGCCATGCGCGCGATCTTGTCCGGATCGTTGCCGTGGTGCGAAAGCGGGTGGTGCGGATCGCTGACACCGATTTCCGGATACGTGCGGTTGCTGGTCTCGCGCGCGAGCTGAAAGGTGGTGACGCGCGTGATGTCGCCCTGCATCGCGAGCACCTGGAGATCGAACATCAGGCGCGCATGGTCGGCGTAGGCCGCGGGCACCCCGAGCGGGCGGTCGAGGTCGGGGAGCGGATTTCCCGCGACGTCGGCCTCGGCTTTCTGGATGCGACGTTCCACCTCGCGCACGGTTTCGAGGTATTCGCCGACCTTGGCGCGGTCGGCGGGGCCGAGTTTGCGCTGGAGGCTGGCGATGTCCTCGTTGACCCAGTCGAGGAGGCTGGCGCGCTTGCGGAGGGCGGCCCGCCGTTCGGCGGGATTGCCGCCATCGCCGAAGAGTCGTTCGAACACGATGCGCGGGTGCGCCTCGGACGGCAGCGGCGTGGTGGGCGAGGACCACGAGAGGTTGTTCTGGTAAACGCAGGCGTAGCCGTTGTCGCACTGGCCGGTGGTCTGGAGCATGTCCATCGACAGCTCGAGCGAGGGGAGCTGGGTCTCGCGGCCGATTTGTTGCGCGGCGATTTGATCAACCGTGGTGCCGAGGTAGTAATCGGAGCTCTCGGTGTGTTTCGCCTTGGCCGCGCTGAGGAAGGCGGCGTTCGACGTGGCGTGCGAGCCGGGATAGGCGTTGCGGAGCTCGAGGTTGGTGATCGCGGTGACGTGCTCTTTCACCGGGCCCAGCGAGCTGAGGATGGGCGAGAGCTCGCCGAGTTTTCCGTCGGTGCCGGGCGGCGTCCAGCGCGTGATGTCGCAGCCCATCGGCATGAAGACGAAACCGAGGCGGCGCACGGGGTTCGCCGGCGTCCCGGTCATCGCGGTGGCGGCGGGGACCATCGCGTCGAGGAGCGGAAGGGCGAGCGAAGCGCCCATGCCGCGCAAGAATGTCCGACGGGGCAGGGCCTTTTTGGTGATGATCATGGGGATTTCCTCATTTGAAACGGGGTGCTGTTGACGATGGCAAGAATCAGGGACGAGAAGCGAAAGTTGTCGGCTTGCGCGTGCCGGACGATCTGGCGGATGGCGGGAGCATCGTACGTCTCGACGCCGCGGCCAAGGGCAAAGATGAGGAGTTTTTCACTCACGGTGCCGGCGAAGAGTTCGGGCCGCTGAAGCAGGCCGCGCTCGAGGGCGGCGACCCCCGTAAACGTGCTGCCATCGGGGAGCCCGCCGGAGGCGTCGATTGGTTTGCGTTCCTCGGCGGTGCGCCAGCGGCCAATCGCATCGAAATTCTCGAGGGCGAAGCCGACGGGATCCATCACGTCGTGGCAGCTCGCACAGGCGGGATTGGCGCGATGGGCGGCGAGACGCTCGCGAATCGGGAGCGCCGCGGACACCGTGTTGTCGTCAAGCGCGGGGACGTTGGGTGGCGGCGGCGGGGGTGGCGCGCCGACGAGATTTGCCAGAATCCAATGACCGCGGATCACGGGCGAGGTGCGCGTGGCGTAGGACGTGACCGTAAGAATGCTGCCGTGGCGGAGCAGGCCGCCGCGTTGGAGGGCGGCCTCACCCGTGAGCGCGACGCGGCGGAAACGGCTGCCATAGATGTGCGGGACACCGTAGTGTTTCGCGAGGCGCTCGTTCAGAAAGGTGTAGTCGGCGTTCAGCAGGTCGGTGACGCGGCGGTCCTCGCGCAGCACGCTCTCGAAGAAGAGTTCCGTTTCCTGGCGAAACGCCTGGCGGAGGTTGTCGTCAAAATCGATGAAGAGCCGCAGGTCGGGCGTCACCGTCTCCAGGTTGCGCAAGTACAGCCACTGGCTCGCGAAGTTGGTGACCAGGCTGCGGGAGCGGGGGTCGGCGAGCAGGCGGCGAACCTGTTCCTCGAGCAGCTTTGGCTGGCGGAGATCACCGCGCACGGCGGCGTCGAGCAGCGTGTCGTCCGGCAGGCTGCTCCAGAGGAAGAACGAGAGACGCGAGGCGAGTTCGAGATCGCTGATGCGGTAGGCGGTGGCGGGCGCGAGGCCGGCGGGGTCTTCCTCGATCCGGATCAGAAAGCGCGGACTTACGAGCACGGCGCTGAGGGCATTCTCGATGCCGGCCTCGAAACCATCCTGGTCGCGGGCCTCGCGGAAAAATTGCAGCGGCTTGCGGAGATCGTCGTCCGTGATGGGGCGGCGGTAGGCGCGGCGGATCAGCGGGGAGAGGATTTGGCGCGCGCGGGTGTCCTCGTCGGCCATGGACCATGGCGGGGCCGAACGGAGCGGGGGAGATTTAGCCACCTCGCCGAAAATCTGGCGGCGGCTCGGCGTGTCGCCGGGACCCTGGGCGTCGAAGGGGCCGGTGATGGAGACCTGGTAAAGGGCCGGCGCGGTGCGCGGATGCCGGTGCATGTTGAAGCGCGCGATGAACGGCTGGCGCTCGGTCTCGAGGAGCGCGGAGGGATCTTTGACAAAAGTGACGCCGACCTCGTGCGGGCCGGCCTTGACCGCGAGGCGAAACTTCAGGTGGGCATCGACGACTTCGGCGTTCCGGTTGCCGGGCGGCTTGACGGTGAACAGGGCGACGCGCTGGCGATCGACCAAGACTTCGACCTCGTGGGGTTTCCTCAGACCCTCGACCTGCTCATTGCGGTCGCGGGCGAGGCGGAGCTGGATTTCGTATTCTCCGTCCTGCGGAAAGCCGTACGGGAAAAGCCCGCCGCCGCGCGTACCGAGCGGGAGACCCTCGACGTGTTCTTCCTGCGTGACATCGGGACGCAGGCGCATCGTGTCGCCTCCGGGAGTCTTGCGCGGGGCGCCGACGGCGAGACGGGCGATTTTTTGCGCCGCCGAGACATAGCGGTCGAGGAGTGTCGGGGAGAGGTTGCCAACGGTGACGTTGTCGAAGCCGTGGCTCGGCTCGTCGTTAGGGAGGAGCGTGGTGGCGTCGATATCGAGGGCGAGCAGATCGCGGATCGCGTTTTGATATTCGGTGCGATTGAGCCGGCGGAAGGTGTCGGTTCGGCCCGGATTCGGGGCCGCTGCCGCCGCGCGATCGATTGCGGACGTGAGCTGCGCGACCGCACCCTGATACGCGGCGTCATCGGGCCGCGCCTCGCCCAACGGCGGCATCTGCCGGTGGTGGAGTTTGCGGATGACGGCTTCCCAGATCTTGGGATCCTTTTCCGGATGACCCAGATCCAACTCTTCGAAATTGATCCCGCCCTTCTTGACCGCGGAGTCGTGGCATTCGAAGCAGTAGTTGCGGGCGAGCGCCGCGACAGAATTGGCTTCGCCATCCGGCGCGGACTTCGCCAAGGGAGTCGCGGCGAGACCTCCCGTTACGGGCGTCAATATCGCCAGAGCAAAGCACAGGCGGGAGAGGGCGGCGAACGAAAGTGGCATGGAAAATATCCGCGTGGGCGCGGCCAACGAAACGTGGGAGCCGGCGCAACCGGAAGTAGTGAAATGAAAAGGAATGCCAAGTCGTGCGGCGAGGCAAGTTTTAGTCGGACCGGCAGACGGCAAACGGGGCTGGAGGTGGCCGTCAGACCGTCGACGGAGCGCGGGTGCCCCCACCGGATAGCGGTTGATTTTTTCCCGGCGGCGGGAGCCGCACCGTGGCGGATTTCGCAGTCATCGTGGACTTTTGGCAAAGGAATCGGTGGCCGGGGAATGAATCCGCCGACGCTTTCGATCGCGGCCGCTTCCTTGGTTGCGGGGATTCCGCAGGCGGATTTATTGTCGTTCCCCTGGATCCGCTGCCCTGAGCCCGACCAATTCAGTTCAACCGCGAATGGAAACGAATCGACGCGAATAAAACTTCGCGCGCGACGACGCTCCCGGCCGACGCGCGGGCGCGCGGTGGAGGCGCCATGATTTCCCTCCATGCCGGCGAGGATCCGATGTCGTGAATGGGGAATGGGAAGATTTGATCGCAGGAAAATTTCCGGAGGCTCCGCCGGAGGGCGTTACAATCTTCCGGAAGATCGTGGCATGATCACTGGAAGGAGTGAGCGGTGATCCGGGGGAGATTTCCAACATGATCCCCCTGATGCGACGCGGATCTCACCCACCAAAATGAAGGACCTTTCCCAGATTCGGAAAGGCCAGATCGGTCACTCTTCCGCGTTTGATTTTCCCGGTGCCGCCGGCTTTTCCCCGGGCACGTAATATTCCACATACCCGAGCATCATCTCGTCAAACGTCTGCGGGCCCCAGCGCACGAGCTTGGCGGGGTCCGGGTTGGCGGGATTCCCCGCGCTGTTGTCGTACCACGCCGTGTAGACGATCCGGCTGCCGCGCGGAAACGTCGGGGGCTCCGCGAAGTGATACGGCAGCTGCCAGTTGAAATCGTAACGCGGCACGTCGAGCAACGTCCGCCGCGCGCCGCCGGGCAGAATCACCTCGTAGCGTGCGGCCTTCCCGCGCACGTGCATGTGCGGCATGAAGCCGAGCAGGGTCGTGGCAAACGGCAGCGTCAGGCCCGCGGTCTCCGCGTGATTGTCCGCGCCGGGCGGAATGCGCAGGCGGGCGTTGGCCACGCCCGCGACATGAATCACGTGGCGCGGCGGCTCCGCGGCAAAAATCAGGCCGAGCTTGGTCTGGTCGGTCGTCGCCTTGCCGTTCGGCGTGTAGTGCATCTGAAAGCTCACCGTGGATCCGGCGGGGATTTTTTTTGCAAAACCTGGCGGAAACACCGCGTGTCCGTTGCCCGGCACATACGCGGCGAAGTATCCCTCCCGCTCCGACGCCACGTCGCCCTCCGCCCCGGCGGCGGCCCTGGAACCCTTCGGATGCACCTTGATGATCACATGGTGCACGATTTCGCGCGCGGTCGGCTGCACCTCGTAAGCCTGCACCCACTTGTCCTCCGCAAAAGAGGTCTCTACCCGCAAGATTTGGTAAGGCATCACCCCTTCGGCCTTGATCGCCACGGCGCGGGGCAATTGCAGCACCAGATCGGGTTTCCCAATCACCCAACCGGCGGGAAACCCACGCGGCAGCGGAGCCTCGGCCGGGTTGCCCAACGGCCGGTCGCCCGCGATCCAGGCGAGCAGATCCGCCTTGTCGGCCGGCGCCAGCGAGCGATCGTTGCGCCAATGCGACGCTTCACCCGCCTCTGGCGGCGCGGCAAACCACGGCGGCATCGCCCCGCGCGCGACTTGCTTGCGGATCATCCCCGCGTGCGACCCGACCTCCTCAAAGGTCGCCAGGCTGAACGGCCCAACCCCGCCGCTGCGGTGGCACTCGAGGCAATTGTTCTGCACAATGCGCGAGATCCGATTGTGGTAGGTGACGGCCGGCGCGCCGGAAAGCGGCATCCCGGTGGTCGCGACCGGCACTCCTGCGGCCAGATCGAGCACACATCCGGGCGCCTCGGTGGCGGCGACAAACGGCGTCATCCCGCCCAACACCGCATCCAGCGCCTCGCGCAAATATTCCCGCCGGGGCGCGTCCAGCGCGTAACCCAGTCCATATTGGTCGTCGACCGCCCCGCGAAACACCAGGGTGCGCGCCGCATCGAGCACAAACACCTCCGCGGTGGTCTTCGCGCCGAGCGCAAGAGCCATGCGCCCCGCCTGGTCGTGAACATACCGACCGGCCAACCTGTGGTCCGCGATCACCGCCCGGATGTCGTCCGCGGCATCGGTCGCGACCGGGTTCAGCCACAGCAGAACCACACCGCGCGCCGCGAATTCCTTCTCCAGACGCGCGAGACTCGGCGCGTACTTTTTCGTAATCGGGCAACTCGTGCTCGTGAAGGCGATCACGAGCGCCTTGGCGGACTGATAATCGGAAAATCGTCCCTTTTTCCCGTTTACGTCGGTAAACGTGAGATCGGGTACCAACCGACCGACTCCGACCTCCGCGGGTTTCAGCACCCGCGGCCCGACGCGGGGTGATGCTTCGTCCGCCACAGCGGGGGCATCGCCGCCGGAAGGGGTCTGGTCGCGCGGCGGTGCGGAATTCGCCCGGCCAATCGCCCCGACCACAACCCGAAGTTCATCCCGCGTCACGATCCCGTCACCGTCGCGATCGAGGCGATCGAACCAGGCCGCGTCGCCCGCCTCCTCGCGGCTCAATTTACCATCGGCATCGCGGTCGAGCTGCTTGAAACGGGCTTCGAGCAACGCCGCCCCGCGCGAGGCATCAGCGGCCGCGCCGCGACTCGCCAGCACCGCAAACGTCAGGGCAACGATAAAGGCCGTGGGAACCTTGGGCATGGCGCGGAAGACGGCCGGAAACACCCCGACGTTACCGGAAAATCCCCTTCGCGGAGCCGAACGGGCCCTCGGCCCGACCGCACGTCATCAACCGAAATCCGATCCCCCAAACAACAACCGTCGAATCGCGGAGGCCAACGTCTCCCTCGCGCTTCGCGGCGCCAGTTCGGATGCGGCTCAACTTCCCAGCGGCGTAGTCCGCGGCAGCGGCCTTCCCGTGCGCCTGTTGTGCGGCGAGACGTTGGGCTTCGGCGATGACCATGCGCGCAGCGTTGCCGGTCGACGGGAACCTGTCAAAGTCCGGCTCGCTCCCCAATCACGTATGACTCCGCCCATCATCCCCCAACGCTCCACGCTCGTCAGCCAGACGATCACCCTGCTCGAGCGCGGCCTGCGGGAGGCGCGGTGGACCGGACAGTTGCCCGGCCAGCACGAACTGTGCGGGCAACTCATGATCAGTCGCACGACGTTGCGACCCGCCCTCCAGGAACTCGCGCGTCGCGGCCTGATCGATTTGCAGCAGGGCCGCCCGATGGCCATCCGCCGCCCGCCAGCCGCGAAACGGCGCGCTCGGATCGTGACCAAGGTTGTCCTCCTCCTGCCCGAGCCACTCTGGCGTCTGCGCCCGTCGGTCGCGCGCTGGGCGAGTGAACTGCGGGCGCTGCTGCAACGTTCCGATCTCGAGTTGGCGTTGGTCGAAGGCGGTCATCACTACCGCGCCAACCCGGCCGTTCATCTCGAGAAACTGGTCCATTCGCATCCCCACTCCGCCTGGGTCTTGTTCGCCAGCACGCTCGCCATGCAAACGTGGTTTTCCGCCCGTGCGCTGCCGGTGATTCTGGTTGGGCAGGTCTTTCCCGGCATCGACCTGCCGTCCATCGAATACGACCACGCCGCCATCGCCCACCATGCGGCCGCAACCCTGGCCGCCGCGGGCCACACGCGCACCGCCATCTTGCTGCAGCACACCGGCTCGGCCGCCGACGCGACCACGTGCGATGCTTTCACCGCCGCCCGCCAAGCCGGCACACCCGCCCCGCTGGTCCTCGAACACGACGGCAGCCTCGCGCAGATCGAATCGCGCCTCCGCCGCTTGGCGCGGCTCGACCCGCGGCCCACCGCCCTTTTCGTCACCAAGTCGCACGCCATCCCGGCGGTGTTCACGATCCTGCCCCGGCTCGGGATCGAGATCCCGCGCAATCTCTCGGTGATCTGCCGCGAGGACGATCCCTTCCTCGAGTATCTCGTCCCCGCCGTGGCCCGCTACAGCTCGAACTCCTCCGCCATCGCGCGTAAACTCGCCGTCGCGCTCGCCCGCCTTGCTCAAGGGCAGTCACTCAAGATCACGCACGACCGGCTGATGCCACGCTTCGTCGCCGGGCAGTCCCTGGCTTCGGTTTCGGGCGAGTCCCGGCCCTGAGGGCCCCGCGCAACGCGGGAGCGTTTCGAACAGATGATGGGCCGGAAGACAGGCACGTCTTCCCCACCTGCCGAGGGCCAGCCAGCGGTTCCGCTCACTTGTCACAGCTTAAGACAAGCACTTTTTCCTGTCCGGCGCGACTGCGGCCCCAATCCTGCGTTCGAACGCCGATCATCCCGATCGCGCGGATTAAAGCCTTTCCCCTGAAACCCTTCGTCCCTATGTCGACCACCGTCGTTCTTCCACTCGCGGCACGACGCCACTGTCCGGTAAGACCCGATGTCCCCGGTGGGCTTTTGACCACGCGCCCGCAAATCTGCTCGCCGGGGACTTCGGCCCCCACCAGTCATTGAATCTCCGCAGCCTCGCACGTTTCCTCGCCCCGGCACTTGCCCCGTCCCCCCATTCGTCCGATGAAAACTGAACGCCCAGACCTGCCGATTGGGTTGATCGGCCTCGGGCTGATGGGCGGCGCGTTCGCGGCGCGCCTGCGGCGGGCCGGATTCGTCGTGCTCGGGTGCGACATCGATCCGACGTGCCGCGCCGCCTGCGAGCAGCAGGGCGGAACGACGGCCGGAACCGCGGAGGAGGTGCTGCGGCGCTGCGATCGCGTGATTCTCAGCCTGCCGTCGCACCGCGAGGTGGCGCAAGTGATCGCGACCGGCGGGGGTGCGCTGCGCCACGGACAGATCATCATCGACACCACAACCGGCGATCCCGAGCCCACAGCCGCGCTGGCCCGCGAACTCGCGGATCGCGGCGTGATCTATCTCGACGCCACCATTTCGGGCAACAGCGCGCAGGTGCGTTCCGGCGACGCGGTCGTGATGGTCGGTGGCGACGGCGCGGCCTTCGTGGCCTGCGAGGCCCTGCTGGCGGCGCTGGGGCAGGAGGCGTTTCACACCGGGCCGTCGGGCACAGGGGCGAAGATGAAGCTCGTCACCAATCTGGTCCTCGGGCTCAACCGCGCGGCACTGGCCGAAGGCCTGGCGCTCGGCGAAGCGATCGGCCTCGATCCCGACCTCACGCTGCGGGTGATGCGACGCAGCCCGGCGTATTCGCGGGCCATGGACGTGAAGGGCGAAAAAATGCTCCGCTCGGAATTCTCGCCCGACGCGCGGCTGTCGCAGCATCTCAAGGACGTCCGGCTCATGCTCGAGCTCGGGAAACAGGCCGGCCTGCCCATGACGCTCAGCGCGGCGCACCGGGAGATTCTGGAACAGGCCGAGGCGGCCGGGCTCGGGGCGCTCGACAATAGCGCGTTGATCCAGGTGCTGCGCGGTCTCACCGCGAAGGCGCAACGGCCATGAGCGCCCCACTCTCCCGCGCCGGCCGTTTCGCCGTCCTGTCGGCGGCGTTTGGGGGATTGCTCTTTGACGGCTTTGAGCTGGGCCTGATGCCGCTCGCCTCGCTTTCCGTCTCGAAGGATCTCCTCGGCCAGGCCTACACGGCCACGCTGGGCGGCGATTGGTTTGCCCGCTTCACCGCCGCCCTGATGCTCGGCGCCGCCATCGGCGGCATCGTGCTGGGCAGCCTCGGGGATCGGATCGGTCGCGCCCGCGCGATGGGCGTGAGCATTTTGTTCTATTCCATCTTCGCCGGGCTCGGCGCCTGGGTGAAAAACCAGGAGCAGATGCTGGTGCTCCGGTTCCTCGTCGGCCTGGGCGTCGGGGGCGTCTGGCCCAATGCCGTCGCGCTCGTCGCGGAGTCCTGGCCCGACAAGTCGCGGCCGCTCGTCGCCGGCCTGATGGGCGCCGCGATCAACGCGGGAATTCTGCTGCTCTCGCAGATCGCCCAGGTCTGGTCGGTGACGGCGACTTCGTGGCGCTGGCTGTTCCAACTCGCCGCCGCTCCGGCGGTGCTCGGCCTGCTCGTTCTGTTCTTCCTGCCCGAGTCGCGGACCTGGCTCGCCTCCCGCGGGCAGCCGGGGGAAAAAAAGAAGACCGCCCCGTTGCGGGAGCTGTTTCAACCGGCCCTGCTGAAGATCACCCTCGTCGGCATCATGCTCGGCTCGGTGCCGCTCATCGGGGCGTGGGCGGCCAGCAAGTGGATGATCCCCTGGGCCGACAAGATCGGCGGAGTCGTGCAAACGGACTATAAGGCGATGACGCAGGGCTGGTGGGCCTTCGGCGCCATCTTGGGCAGCCTCACCGGCGCCCAAATCGCGAGCCTGCTCGGCCGCCGCTTTTCCTATTTCCTGATCAGTCTCGGTTCGCTCGTGCTGACGATCGCGATGTTCCAGCTCACCGCCCCGCTGCGTCCGTCGTTTTTCCCCATCGTCTTTTGCCAAGGGTTCGTCGCGACGCTCTTCTTCGGCTGGCTGCCGCTCTATCTGCCGGAACTTTTCCCCACGCACGTGCGCGCCACCGGCAGCGGGATTTCCTACAATGTCGGGCGCTTTGCCACCGCCGCCGGGGTGCTGGCCGCCGGCTTCTTCTTCACCGCGTTTGGGGGCAGCTATCCGGCCGTCGGCACCGTCGCCGCTCTCATCTACGGCCTCGGCATGTTCGCCATCTGGTTCGCGCCCGAGACGAGCAAGCGGTCCCTCGACCGTTGAGCCCCGCCCCCACCCCGCATTTTTTCCATGACACCTCCGCGTCACCTCCTTGCCGCCCGCCTCCTCGCCGGCCTCTCGCTCCTCGGGTCCGCCTCCTCCGCGTTTTCCGCCGCGTCGCTCCTGCCCACGGCGCCGCCCGGCGTCACCGTCGAGCTCTTCGCCCGCGACCCGCTGGTGCGCAATCCGTGCGCGATGGCCTTCGATGCGCGCGGCCGGCTGTTCGTGGGACAGGGCCCGCAGTACCGTAACCCCAAGCCCGATACGCCGGGCGACACCGTCGAAATTCTCCTCGACACCGACGGCGATGGCCTCGCCGACAAGGCCAGGACCTTCGCCCGCGGCCTCAACTGCATCCAGGGCCTCGCCTGGCACGGCCGCGACCTGTGGATCGCGAACTCCCCCGATCTCACCATCGTGCGCGACCTCGATGGCGACGATGAGGCGGACGAATACGTTCTTCTCTACACCGACCTCGGCAACATCGAGCACGCGCTCCACGGCCTGAATTTCGCGCCCGACGGCAAGGTCTACATGAGCAAGGGCAACTCCAAGGGTCTCAACCAGCCCGGCCGCATCGCGCCGCAACCCTTTCGCGAGCTTTTCGGCCAGCCCACGCTCCCGGGCTCGCCCGACCTGCCGCCGCCGCGCACGTTCACCAAACAGAGCTATCGCGCCACCTATCAGGACCCCAAAGACGACTGGGGCCGCCATGGCGGCATCCTCCGCTGCGACCCCGACGGCACCCAACTCGAAATCGTCGCCCGCGGCTTCCGCAACCCCTGGGACATCGCGTTCGATTCCGGCTTCAACTGGCTCGGCACCGACAACGACCAGAGCGACGGCGATCGCATTTTCATGCCGTTCTTCGGCGCGGATTTTGGCTGGGCGCACAAGTGGAGTCCCGACTGGACTGGGGCCGGGCATCCGCCGACCGTGCCGATCAGCGGGCCGGTCTTCACCGGGTCGGGCACGGGCATCGTGTTTGCGGATACGCCCGCTTTGCCGTCGTCGTTTCACGGCGTGTGGTTCATCAACGATTTTCTTTATCGCACGACCTTCGTCTACCGCCCGCGGTGGGACGGCGCGCTCCTCCAGCCCGGCGGGGGAAAATGGGAACCATTCCTCCGCGCCGGCGGCTCGCTCTTCAATCCGGTCGACCTCGAACTCGGACCCGACGGCGCCCTCTATGTCTCAGGTTGGGGCACGACGCTCGGCGCTGAATTTCGCGACGGGAAGCAGGTCAACGAGGGCCGGGTGTGGCGCGTGGCCGCCACCGGAGCGCCCCGTGCTTCCATCGCGGCGCACCGCCCACAGCCGCGCGCGCAATGGACCTTTGCCCAACTGGCCGCCGATCTCGGCTCGGCCGTCGCCAGCTGGCGCGCCGACGCCTCGGCCGAACTCGTCCGACGCGGCTCCGCCGCCCGCGCGGACTTGGTCGCGCTCGCGACGAAGCCAGGCCTCCCCACCGCGCAGGAAACCTGGGCGCTCTGGACGCTCGGCCGCCTCGCCCTTGACGACGCCGGCCTGGACACCTGGTTCGGCTCCACCGGTGCGAAACTCTCCCTGAATGCCCGCATCCAGTCGCTGCGCATCGTCGCGCACCGCCTGCGCGAATCGAAGCGCCCGACGGCGCTGCCGCCGTTTGTCGCCGCCGCGCTCACCGATTCGGAACCGCGCGTGCGTTTCGCCGCGCTGCAATCCATCGGCCAGGCGCGCCGCCCCGCGCTGCTCGACGCCGTCCTGGCCGCCGCCGCGACCGAAACCGAACGGCTCTCGTTCTATGCCGCCTGGCATGCGCTCCTCGAGATCGCGACGCCCGAAGTGCTCCGCGCGAAGCTGAGCGATCCGCGCGGTGGGGTCCGTCGCGCCGCGCTCCTCGCGCTCCTCGACCGCGGCAACCTCGACGAACCCGTCGTGCGCGGCCTCGTCAACGACCCCGATGCCGCCACCGCCGGCCTCGCCGGCCTCTGGCTCGCTCGTCGCGACGGCAACTCCCTCCTCGATATTTCGCCACCACCCGGCAATTTCGTCGGGAGGGTGTTGGTGAAGATTGTGCCCGGCCTCAAGCCCGCCGTCGTGCGGTACACCCTCGATGGCACCGAGCCGAAATTCGCCAGGGGCGACGAGACGGTCAAACTGACGATCACCGAGACCACCACGCTCAAGGCCGCGCTCTTCGTCAACGGTCAGAAAGTCGGCCCCACCTCGACCGGTGTCTACCGCAAGATTGTCCCGCCGCCGCCCCCACCGGCGATCACGCTCACGCCTCCGGCTGCTCCCGTAACGGCGGCGCAGCTCCTCGCCGCGCTTCCCCAGGCCGACGTCGCGCGCGGCCGGGCGGTGTTTTTCGCCGCCGGCTGCGTGGCGTGCCACCGGGTCGGCTCGGAGGGCGGCGCGTTTGCCCCGGATCTCACCGGCCTCGGCGCCCGGGGCAACGTTGAACGCGTCATTCGCGCCCTCCTCGAGCCCAGCGCCGAGATTACGGAAGGTTTCGCGCTGCACACCTACACCTTGCGCGACGGTAGATCTTTCGCCGGCCGCATCCTCGAAGAAGGCCAGAGCAACTTTGTCCTGATCCAACTCAACAACGAGACAACCACCATCACCCGCACCGACATCGTGAAGGATGAGACTCTCCCCGCCTCTGCCATGCCGCCCTTTGACTCCACCATGTCCGTCACCGATCTCGCCGCGCTCGTTGCGTGGCTCATGAAACCATGAATCGCCGATCCTTCATCACCACCGCCGCCGCCTCGACGCTTGCGTCAGCTTCGGTGCGGCGCCTCAGCGGCGCCGCGCCTGACGAAAGGGCGAAGCCGAGCCCGCCCGCCGTAGGCTCGGCGAAGGAGGGTCGCATCGACTGCCAGTCCCACCTGTTCGTCCCCGATCTCCTCACGCTGATGGAAAAACGCGCCACCGATCCGCGCGTGTTCACCAGGGACGGCACCCGATACCTCCAGATGGGCGACTGGCTCCGCAAGGTTCCGCCACTCTACACCGATGTCTCCGCGAAGCTCGCCACGATGGACGCCGCCGGCATCGCGCTCACCGCCCTCAGCATCAACGACCCCGGCCCCGAGTGGTTCGGCGCCGACGGCCCCGCCGTCGCCCAGCTCCTCAACGACTACATCGCCGGTCTCGCGGACAAGCATCCCACGCGCTTTTTTGGTCTCTGCGTTTTGCCCACGCAGGACGTGCGCGCCGCCCTCGCCGAGCTCGATCGCTGCGTGAAAAAACTTGGGATGAAAGGCTGGCTGCTCTACACGAATCTCGCGGGAAAATTTCCCGACGAGCCCGAATTTCGCCCGCTCTTTGCGCGGGCCGTTGAGCTCGACATTCCGGTGTTGTTGCATCCGGCCAAACCCATCACCACCGATCTCGTGAAGGCCTACGAAATGACCAGCACGCTCGGCAACATGTTCGAAAACACCATCGCGCTCACCCGCCTCCTGATGTCGGGCATCCTCGATGAATTCCCCAAACTCAAACTGGTCTGCCCGCACCTCGGCGGCACGCTGCCCTATATCGTCGGCCGGCTCGATCATCAGGTGACCGTCCTCAAGCGCGGTCCGCAGAATCTGCAGCGCAAACCCAGCGACTACGTGCGCTCGATCTACATGGACATCGTTTCGCCCCTGCCGGAGGCGATGCGCTTCGCCCTCGATTTCAGCGGACCCGACAAGCTGCTCTTCTCCAGCGATCATCCCTGGGTGCAGCCGAAGGAGATCCTCGACCCGTTCCTCAGCCTCAAACTCCCCGCCGCCACCGAGGCGAAAATTCTCTCGGGCAACGCGCGCACCCTCTTCCGCCTCTGAACCTCTCCTCACCATGAATCGCCGGCAATTTCTCTCCACCACCGCCGCCGCGTCGGCCGTGCTCACAACTCCACGCTCACTCCGCGCCGCCGCTTCCGGCGCCCGCATCCCGATCGGTTTCCTCGGCGCGAGCCATTCGCACGGCCCGGCCAAGGTCGAGCTGGCGATGAAGTCACCCGACTGGGACTTTGTGGGCGTGTGCGATTCGTCGGTCGCCGGCCGGCAGACCTGTGAGAAACTCGGCGCCAGGCTGATCTCGCAGGACGAACTCCTCGCGCGCGCCCGCGTCGTCGCGGTGGAATCCGATGTGCGCGATCATGCCGCCCACGCGCTGCTGGCGCTGAAGGCCGGCAAGCACGTCCATTTGGAGAAACCCTGCGCCGCCACGCTGGCCGACGTCCGCGCCGTGATCGCGTTGGCGCGCGAGCGGAAACTCCTCCTGCAAGGCGGCTTCATGTGGCGCTATCACCCGGGCTTCCGCGCCATCTTCGAGGCGGTGCGCCAGGGCTGGCTCGGTGACGTCTATCTCGTGCGCGGTTTCATCAGCAACAGCCTCGCTGCGGCCCGCCGGCCGGAGTGGGCCGAATTTTCCGGTGGCGCGATGTTCGAACTCGGCTCGCATCTGATCGATGCCGCGACGCGTCTGCTCGGGAAGCCGAAGGCGATCACGCCGTTCCTCGCCCGCCACGGCAAATTCGAGGATTCGCTGCGCGACAACAACGTCGCCGTGCTCGACTACGAGCGCGCCCGCGCCGTGATCTTCAATACCGCGCTCCAGGCCGGCGCCACCCCCCCGCGCTCCTTCGAGGTGCTCGGGACCAAGGGCAGCGCAACCCTCGCCCCCATCGAGCCCGGCAAACTCACCCTCGATCTTACCGTGGCGGCCGGACCCTACCGGAAAGGCGCGCAGGACGTGCCACTCCCAGCGTATAAACGCTACGAAGACGATTTCATCGAGCTCGCCGCCGTTATCCGCGGTGAGAAAAAACTGAGCGTCTCGCTCGACGAGGAACTCCTCGTCGCCGAAACCGTCCTCCGCGCCAGCGGCATGGGCTGACGCCAACCTTTGATTTCTGTCCCCCATGCGCCACTCAACGCTCCTCCTGCTCCTCTCCACCCTCGGTTTCCCGCCCCTCGCGGCCGCCGCGGATCGCGTCACGTTCACCCGTCACGACGACCGCGTCCGGATCGAAATCAGCGGCAAACATTTCTCCGACTACATTCATCGCGGCTGGCCCAAACCCAGCCTCTACCCGATCCTTGATGCCGACGGCACGTCCTACACTCGCGATTTTCCGTTCAAGCAGAATCCCGCCGAAGTCCCGGATCACGACTGGCACCGCGGCGTGTGGTTCGCCCATGGCGCGGTCAACGGCCACGATCTCTGGCGCGAGCTGCCCGCCAAAAAAACCGGCCGCATCGTGCTCGATGCCATTCTCGAGACCAGCGACGGCCCCGTCGGTCTCCTCCGCCTCCGCCAACGTTGGGAGACCTCCGAGGGCAGGATCCTCCTCACCGACGAGACGACGCTCCGCATCGCCCGCACCGCGGCGGGCACCATCCTTGACTACGAGGTGAAACTTCTCGCCACCCACGGTGCCGTCACGCTCGGCGACACGGAGGAGGGCACCATGGCCGTCCGCATCAATGAGGCCATCCGCGTCACCCACGGCAAGAACAAGGACACGCGCGCGGGCACCGGCCACCTGGTGAATTCCGAAGGCGTGCGGGAAAAACCGGTCTGGGGCAAACGGGCCGCGTGGTGCGACGCCCATGGCCCGCTCCCCGATGGCCGCGTGATCGGCATCGCGCTCTTCGATCACCCGCAAAACGCCTCCCACCCCACGTGGTGGCACGCGCGCGACTACGGGCTGCTCTCGGCGAATCCCTTCGGCCGGCATGATTTCGAGAAACTGAAGGATCAGCCCAAGGCGGGGGACCGCATCATCCCCGCCGGGGGCGAACTCGTTCTCCGCTACCGTCTCCTCTTCCACCGTGGCGACGAAAAAGCCGCCCGCATCGCCGACCACTATCGCGACTACGCCGCTTCTCGATGAGCCCTCGCGAACGCCTGCTCGCCTTTCTGAATCATCAACCCGTCGACGTTCGTCCCGCACTGCCGATCACCATGATGTGGGCCGCCGAACTCGGCGGCGTGCGCTATCTCGACTACGCCACCAACGCGGAGGTCATGGCCGCCGCGCAGATCGAGGTGGCCCGCCGTTTCGGCGCCGATCAGGTGAGTGTGATTTCCGATCCCGCCACCGAGGCCGCCGATTGCGGTGCCGAAATTTTTTATCCGCCGGACGCCCCGCCCGCGATCGACGAAACCCAGGCTTTGCTCGCCAATCCCGCCCGCCTCGCCACCCTTCGACGGCCCGACCCGCATCGCCCCGGCAGCCGCATGGCCAATCGCGTCGCCGCCGTGCGCCTGCTGAAACGCGACGCCGGCGCGACCCACGCCGTCGAGGGCTGGGTCGAGGGCCCATGCGCCGAGGCCGCCGACCTGCGCGGCATCAATGCGCTGATGATGGATTTTTACGACGACCCCGCGTTCGTCCGTCAGCTCGTCGATTTCGTGGTCGAGATGGAACTTCCGTTCGCCGCCGCGCAGATCGAGGCCGGGGCCGACTACATCGGAGTTGGTGACGCCGCCGCCTCGCTGATCAGCCGTGAACTCTACGACGAGTTCATCTGGCCCGCGGAGAAACGCCTGATCGACGGCATCCACGCGCTGGGCGCCCGCGTGCGCCTGCACATCTGCGGCCACACGACCCACCTGCTCGACGGCCTGGGCCGGCTCGGGGCCGATCTCATCGACATCGACTATCCGGTCGACCTCGCCGTCGCGCGCGCCAAATGCGGCCCGCACCAGGTGCTGGCCGGGAATCTGCACCCGGTCCAGACGATGAAGCTCGGCACCCCTGCGGCGATCACCAGCGCACTGGAAAACTGCGAGCGCGCCAGCGGCACGTGGTGGGCGATTGGTGCGGGCTGCGAAATCCCGCGCGGCACCCCGCCCGAAAACTTTCGCGCCCTCACCGGCTATGGCGGCCGCGCGGCGCTTGATCGCGCTTAAGCCAAAGCGATTCAGTCCGAGGTGGAGCCCGTTGTCCCCACCGGGCTGATTTGAAAGCGTACGGATCAAGACCCGATGAGGACATCGGGCTCCACCATTCAGTGGTTTCGTTTTCAGAAATAAAACGCACATCGGCTGAAGGGACCCGCCTAACCTGGATATTTCATGGGGCCGCGACGATTTTCGTGATGCGCGAATCGTTCTCGTTCCGCGTTCTCGTAATCGTTCTCTCCATCCGGCTAGAACGAGGAACGAGTACGAGAACGATGGGATCCGCAGCTCGATTTGGTTGCGGCCTTGAGCCGCGTTGCGAAATATCCCGCCTAAGCCGCCGCCACCGGCCCCGGCGCGGCGTCAGCCGACAAACGAATAATCGTACGGCGCCCGCAGCTCGCGCGCGACGTAGGCGTTGGCCTCGCGCGCGAATTCGCCCACGAACTGTTCCTGCGTCGCATCCCAGGTGAGCGCGTGCCCGGTGCGCATCGAAATCGCGCCGAGGTGACACATCGTCGCGGAGCGATGGCCGGTCGCGACATCGCAAATCGGCGCCTTCCGCGAGCGGACGCAGTCGAAGAAATTCTCCATGTGGTTCTTGCTTTCGTAGAGCCGCACGGCGTTTTCCGGCAGCGGCGTCTTCAACAGCTCCGGGTCGCTCGCCTTGATCTGATCGCGATTGACCCAGATCCAGCCCTCCGTGCCCTCAAAGCGGATACCGTTGCGCTGGCCGTCGGCGTTCACCTTCACACCATAGATGCTGTCGTCCCTGGTCGTGTAGATGTTCAGCTTGATCCCGTTCTCATAGGTATAATTCACCTCGTAATCGCCAAAGGTATTGTAGCCGCCGGGAATCGGCTGCGTCAGCACGTGCGACGCCACCTCGCGCGGCGCCAGCAGTCCAATGGCCCAATAGGCGATGTCGTTGTGGTGCGCGCCCCAGTCGGTCATCGTGCCGCCGGAATAGTCGTACCAAAACCGAAACGTGCGGTGGCAGCGCTCGGGCACGTAGTCGACGCTGGGCGCCGGTCCCTGCCAGTAATCCCAGTTCAAGTTCGCCGGCACCGCCGCCGTCTTGAACGGCCCCGCCCGCAAACCGGCCGGCAACCACACCTTCGCCTCCAGGAGCCGGCCGATGCGCTGGTTGCGCACCAGCTCGCACGCCAGCCGGAACCGCGGCGAACTGCGTTGCTGCGTGCCGGTCTGCAACACGATGCCGCTCCGCCCGACGGCCTGCACCAGCCGGCGCCCCTCATCGATCGTGAGCGTGAGCGGCTTTTCCGCATAAACATCCTTCTTCGCCCGGGCCGCCCCGAGATTCACCAGCGTATGCCAGTGATCCGGCGTGCCGTTGACCAGCACGTGCACATCGTCCCGCGCGAGCACCTGGCGAAAATCGCCGTAGATCGCCGGGGCTTTGCCGTCGACGGTGAGCTTCGCGGCCGCCGCCGCCGCCTGTTTTTGGTCGACGTCGCACACCGCGATCACCTCGCCCCAACTGGCCGCGTTCCGGGCGCCTCCCGTGCCCTGGCCCCCGCAGCCGATCAGCGCTACGCCGGGACGGTCATTGGGCGACGGCCGTCTTTTTTTCGTCTCCTCGGCGGCCGCGAGCTGGCGCTCGACAAACCACCCGGGCAATCCCGTCAGCGCGGCGACGACGCTGCAGCGTTTGAGAAATGATCGACGGGAGACGTGAAACGATTTCATGCGGAGAAGAGCAAACTGGGACAGCCGCGTTCGGCGGCCACTCGGAGCCTAGGCTGCCCCGCCCACGCGGCAAGCTCGGCGTGGGCACCCGCCGTCAATAGCCGCGACTCAAATCAACGGCCGCCGGCAATACCTCGCCACGGGAAAAACGCGCGAAGTTCTCCAGAAAACGCGTGATCTTGGCGTCGGTCTCTCCGGGAAAACGCCCGCCGGTGTGCTGGGTCAGCAGCACCCGGGGATGCCGCCACAGCGCACTCGACACCGGCAGCGGTTCCACGGCCGTCACATCGAGCACCGCACCCGCCAGCCGGCCGGCCTCGAGCGCCCGCACGAGCGCGACTTCATCCAGCGTCGAGCCGCGGCCCACATTCACGAGGAGCGCGGTGGGCTTCAGTCGCGCCAGCCGGGCACCGTCGAGCAAGCCGACCGTTTCCGGGGAGTGCGGCAGCGTGCTGATCACAAGGTCGGCGGCGGGCAGCGCCGCGTCGAGGTCGGCCAGGGTGTGCCACGTCGCGACCGGCGAGTGCCGGGCGAAAAACCGCACGTCGCACCCGAACGCGCGCAGGAGCGGAGCGATTGCCCCGCCGATCGCACCGGCGCCGAGGATGATCACGCTCGCCCCATGCAAGCGCCCAATATCCGGCTCCACTTCGGTCTTGATCCAGCGCGACTCACTCTGGGCGGCCAGCAACCGCGGCAGCTGCCGGTACCACGCGAGGATCCCCGCCAACGCCGCCTCCGCCACGGCCTCGCCGTAAAAATTTCGCAGATTCGTCAACACCACGGGGGCGCCCGGACGGTTCGTGTTCAAGCCGAGGTACGCATCGACTCCCGCCGAGTCGAGCTGCACCCAACGCAGCCCCGGCGCGGCGGCGAGCCAGGCGGGCGGCACGTTGGCAAAAACCACCTCCGCCGCGGCCACCGCCGCGGGTCGCCGCTCCAGACCCGCCAGTTCATCGCCATGGATCACCTCATGCCCGACGAGAGTCGAATTGAGCCGCGCGCGGTGCGACGGCCCGAGTCCTGCGATGCCCACGTAAATCTTCACGGCCGCCGACAATCGCGGGGTCGCCGCGGGATTCAACGCGAATCACGCGGGCCCTGCGCCACTGGCCGCCTCTCCGCCAAAATTTTTCACATTTGGACGTTTGCACGCGGTGAGTTGGACGGTAACGCTCCTGACACGTTTCCTTTTCACGCGCGCCCAGCCGCCGCGGGATTTTCACCCTCCGTTCCGCCATGAAATCCGACCCAACCGCCTCCGTCACGCCCCCCCTCGATCCAAAAAGCCTGCGCCGGCAAATTGTCGCCGCCAGGTCTGAAGCCAGTCGCACCGCGGAATTGGCGGCTGAAGCCAAGGCCGGCATGAAGAAAGCGAAAAAGGTTTTCCGGCGCGCCAAGAAGGCGGCCAAGCAGGCGCGCAAAGCGCTGAAAGCCCTCGTCGCGCTGCAGACGACGACGGCTCCCCGCAAGCCAAAGACCCCCCGCTCCGCCAAGGTGCGCGCGCTCGTACTGCGCAAGAGCCGCCCCTTCCCCGCAGCCATCGCCGACACTCCGCCCGCGGTCGCGCCGGCCCCGCTTGACCCCGGGGAGTCCAAGCGACTCGCTCCGTCTCCGGCGGCGGAAAACAATCCCCGCTGAGCCAACAAGCCGCTGTTTTGCGCATGCTCGCGACGATTTTTGTCGTAGCGCGGGACGACAGCCCGCGTTGGAAATTTTCTCGTCGACCCGAGCGCGGAGTGAAGCCCCGCGCTACCCAAACACGTTTGCGCGATCTTTGGTTGCGACCCTGAGCCACGTCTGGCAATCTCTTCATCAACCACCTTCGCCATGATCCGCCCCCTCCTCCCCTCCTCTCTCCCTCGTGCCCTCGCCCGTCGACGATTCGTCGCAGCCTTGGCCTTCGCGGCGTCGCTCCCGGCCGCATCACTCCTCGCGGCCGACGCCGTTGCGCCCACCAAAGCCGCCACCGAGGCCGAGATCGGGAAGAGCCTCTTCAACGGGACCACCCTGGCCGGTTGGAAACCCTCGGCCTTCGATTCCCAGACGAAGGTCACAGTGGAGAATCCCTTTCGCGACGGCCCCGGGGCGATCGTGCTGCCGAAAAGCAGCTACATGACCGGCATCACCTGGGCCAACGCCGCCGAACTTCCCCGCATGAACTACGAGATCTCGCTCGAGGCGATGAGGCTCGAGGGCAACGATTTCTTCTGCGGCCTGACCTTTCCCGTGGGCGACTCCGCCGTCACGTTCGTCGTCGGCGGCTGGGGCGGCATGGTCACCGGCATTTCCTGTATCGATAATTCCGATGCCTCGGACAACGAGACCACCACCGGCAAGGAATATAAAGCCAACCAGTGGTATCGCATCCGGGTCCGGGTGACTCCGGGCAAGCTCGATGCCTGGATCGACGCGCAGCACGTCGTCGAGTTTGAGACGACGGGCCGCAAGCTCGACCTGCGGTTCGGCGACATCAAACACTCGCTGCCCCTCGGTCTCGCCACCTACGAAACCGGCGCCGCGTTCCGCGACATCCGGCTCCGCCGGCTGTAGGCCGGGCGGCGGCGCCCCCGGGGCAAGCCCCGAGGCCTTTCTGAAATCCCGACCGCCAGCTTCATCCCGCGACTGCGCCCGAGCGAGTTCACCCGGCACGCGCTTTCCGGTCCGGCACCTGAAAAAATCCGGTCACGGTTCCAACCGGACGCGGTGCCAGGCCGCGCGGGTGTGAAAGGGCTGGCCACGAAAGTCCGTGCTCGCCGAGAGGATCGGCGTCTCCCGACCGCCATAGTCGTAGCGGCCGACGGCGGCCAGCAACGCCGTCTCCGGATCGAATTCCCGCCCACCAGCCAGAATCGCGGCGGCTGGCACCACAACGCGGGCCGACCAAAACGTCGGCGCAACCGTGGTGACGGACTGGACCCAATCCGGATCCGAAATCGTGAAATCCTCCAGTGTGGCCTGGCCCTTTCGCACTGCCGCGATTCTTTCGCCGCTCCAGCCAAGCTGGAGGCGCTGGTTTTCGGGCGTCACTTGAATCTCGATGTAGCGATCAGCTCCGGCCCACTGCAAAAAGATCTCTCCAACGTCACCGAGGAGGTGGGCGCGCTCGTTCAGGCCCCGGGCCCGGTTGCCGGCGCCGTTGCCGGCGAACGCAAACTCCGCCACGAGCACGGAAACGTTCCAGCCCAGTCGCGCCCAGCCGGGATGGAAATCGCCCCGGAGCGGCTCGCCTTTACGTTGATGCCGGAGGAGCGGTTTCCACCCGACCGCGGCCCCCACCGGCAGCGCCGATGGTGCCTCCATCGCGGTTCGCGGGGTCCACCTCTTCGCCGCCCAGCCAGTCGGCTCGGAGGCAACGGCGCGGTGTGAATCAGCCTGGGACATTGGCCGCCAGCAAGAGAGGCCGGCGGTCGGGGAGCAAGGGCGGCGTGCCAACTCGGCCTGATTGGGGCTTGGGGCCAATCCACCAATCCTTATGGCAAAAAAATGGTTGGCAAAAAAAGCCGAACATTGGGCCTTCTTTCCCGAGCATCGCTTTTGGGCCGGGCGCTCTCAAATCAGCGCGTTGGGGACAACGGGCTCCCGCATCGCCGAGGGCCCATCCTGAAGGCGCTCTGCGGAACAGCAGTGCGCGAGGCATGCGCCGGGAAACCGAACACTGCGGGGTGAGGGCACCCCGCCTCCATCTAACCCAATATAGCAATGCCTAGCAATTCGAGCGTAGAGACCAACATGTTGGTTCTAGTGCTTAACGGCATAACCAGATCATTTTACCACAGAGGACACTGAGAACACAGAGGAGAAGACCTAGAAATTGAAGGGAAAGTGCATCACCCCGTCGGTGAGTCGCCGTGGCCGGGCTTTTCGGCAGGCGGTATTCTCTGTGTCCTCTGCGTCTCTGTGGTGCAAATCCGGCTGCGTGCGAAGCACGTCACTTTTTTCGAGCGCAGTCTCGAAAAAAGGCCGCACTGCTATTCACACTAATCGTGCATCCGCGCGAAGATTTCGGAAAACTTGAAATCGGTCATCGGTCATCCTGAAATTTGCGCTGCCCGATTACGGGGACTAAACCGGTTTTGGTCTACCGTTCGGGGAGGCGTCAGTTTGAAATTCCGAGATTTCAGACGCCCGATGCCCGATTTCAAGATTCCGAAGAACCTTCGGCTTGCCCGCCGGAGAAGGGTTGGGGTATCTGCGATAGGCTACGATTGATCCATTTCGATCCTGGTTGAGACGATTTTTTGCCACCGAGATCACGGAGGGAAAAGAGAGGCCACAGAGCGGAGGAGCGGGCGTTCTTTTCCGGTGGTATTCTCTGTGACCTCCTGCCGGGCCTCAGTGACCTCTGTGACCAGCG